>CAMAUI010000070.1 GCA_945861385.1 Prosthecobacter debontii | reverse complement strand
GCGGCCTGGGCGGCCATCAAAGAAGACATGAAGCCCGGGCGAAGCGAAGTGATCGCCGCAACCCGCGACAACGCACCCAGCGCCGCCCGTGACTATCGCTTGTGGACCGTGATAGAAGGGTTGCTCAACAACATGGACGACCATTACCCGAAATCAGATTTTGTGGTAAAGAGCCGCCTGTTCCGCGGCCAGCCGGATCTCGGCGGACATCTCTCTGTAGAAATCAAACCACCAACCGAATGAAGAACATCAAATTCCTACGCCACGCGGAAAGCGCCGGAAACGTCGGCCTACCGACCTCCGACCCTGCCGGGATCCCCCTGACCGAAGCCGGCAAGCTCGCCGCCGAGACGGTCGCGAAGGACTATCACGGTCCGCCGCCGGAACTGATCGTCGTCTCTCCATTCCGGCGTGCCCAGGATACATCCGAGCCATTCAAACGCCGCTTCGCGATTGCATCCGTTGACGAATGGCCCGTGCAAGAGTTCACGTATCTCAGCCCGAAGCGCCTCGGCACCAGCACCCCCGAGCAGCGGCGTCCCAGGGTCGAGCACTACTGGAGAACTGCTGATGCCGACACCAACGACGGCGATGGCGCCGAGTCTTTCCGGGACTTCATCACCCGCGTCCAGAAGGCCCTGATGGATCTGCGCAACCGCCCCGAACAATCCATTCTGGTCGTCAGCCACGAGATGGTGATGAAGGCCGCGATGTGGCTGGGAACCCGGAGTCCGGATTTCGAGACCACCCACAGCCCGCAGCGATTCAGGGAGTATTTGCTGGGACCCCCGATCCCCAATCTCGGCATATGGGATTACCCGGCGCTTATGGACGCAGAGCACGACGCCAAACTTGCCGTGGCACGCGCTGACTTGGAGAAAATCAAGCGGCGCCTGGCCGTCGAAACAGACCCAGCCAAACGCGCAGAACTCCAAGAATTTGCCCGTATTATTGCAATGGGATTCGTGGACCTCGGGGAGGACGAGTGAAGGCCGTGGCGGACAGATTCCCGTGGAGAGGCATTTGTTTTCGGAAATCTTTCGTGGTCAGGTTTACGAAAGTCTGCGTCCTCAGTATTCTCCGGCCATGAGCACCCTTATCGGCACTTTGGAAGGGCGGTTGCTTGGTTCATGCTCACGCGAACTTGCGTGCCTGGACGGGGATGGGAAGTGACGGCGCCCGCATTTTCTTGCGCCCCTTTACCACCTCAACCCACACAGTCATGTCGTGCAATCGCCGGATGATATTCGGTCCTCGTTCCCCATAGTGCTCAGTGAGGGCGCGTTCCGTGAAATTGCTCGTCCAGAGCAGGGGGAGGCACTTCGCGTAGCGGTAGTCCAACAACGAGTAAACTCGTTCAGGGATGGCATCGCTATCCTTCCAACTCCGTTCTTTGCCCAAGTCATCGATGAACAGCAGAGGCGTATTCTTCAACTGCTTCAGCCGATGCTCTACAGCCTCACGCTGGGCAGGATTTCGGGAGTAAAGATCTGCTAGCTCGCAGGCATTGATGTATTGGAAACGAATGCCCTCAAAATGCAAATCGCGAAGCAGACGCCAGATCATCCCGGTCTTCCCTGAGCCACTTTTTTCCGAGAGCAGGCCAATCCCTTTTCTCTCGGTTGCCCGTGGACCTTTTCCGTTTCCCGTCAACGTATTGAACCACGCAGAAACGCCCGCCGCCGCCGTTGCGATGAATCGAGATGCTCAACTCAGGATGTGCGCGGCAGTAGAGTTTTCCGAAAGTCCTGGCGCCTCGCTGCTCTTTGTCGTCTTCAGATGGCATTGAGGTGTCTGCTTGAGCCCTGGTTTTCTGTTTCACGCAGTCACCCCCTTTGTGCCGCGCGCGAGAAACTTTTTCAGATCGCCGAGCCGAAACCGCACCCCGTGCCCGGCGCGCCGGAAGGGGATGCGCACGTCCGCGGCTTGGATTCGACTCTGGGTGCCATCACCCCGCTTGATCGTCACGGCCCGGCGATGCTTGCCGGCGGTGTTCCCGGCCCAGGCGTCCAACGTGCGCACGTTCACGCGGAGAAATACTGCCGCTTCCTCGCGCGTGAGGAGCCAGTCACGGGCAAGACGCTCGACCTGACCAACGGCACGCTCGCGGCGACCTTCAACAGCATCAGCGGCACCGGTTCGGCCACGCACGGCATGAAGCTCGATACGGTCGGCGGTTCGCTGACCATCACGAACGGGACCACGATCTCGACCTCGACGGCGCAGGCGATTTTCGTGGTCAACTCGACGGCCACCGTCAACTTCGGCAACACGACCATCGGCACGGCGGCAGCGGGCAGCGGCAGCGGCGCGGGCGCGGAGGGTCTCCGGCTCGAAAACGATCCGTCGGGCACTTACATCTTCGGCACGCTCACGGTGCAAAACACGAGCGTGCAGGGCATCCAGCTTTTCGGCGGCGGCGCGAACATGACAGTGAGCGGCGCGGCGACGGTCGGCCCAACGGGCGGCGACGCGATCCTCGTGCAGGCGCACTCGGGCAACGTGAGCTTTTCCTCGCTCTCGCTCGACACGATCACCGGCCGCGGCATCGCGCTGAACGGCCACAACGGCAGCTTCGCCACGACCGGTGGCACGATCCAGGCGGTGACCGGCAACGACGTGGACATCAGCGGCGGCACGGGCGCGGTGACGATCGCGGAGAACATCACAAACACCGCGGCGCGCTCGGTCAGCGTGATCAACCGCCCTGTCCTCGCGAGCAACATCACCTTGTCCGGCACGCTCAACGACACGGGCACCGGCGTCTTCATAAACAACAACACGTCCGGCACGATCGCCTTCGTCGGGTCGAGCAAGGTGATCAGCACCGGCGCGAGCGCGGCGGTGACGCTGACGGCCAACACCGGCGCGACGATCAACTTCACCGGCGGCGGGCTGGACATCGACACGACCAGCGGCAACGGCTTCAGCGCGACGGGCGGCGGGACGATCAGCGTCACGGGCGCGAACAATACGATCGACGCGGTGAGTGCCACGGCGCTGAACGTGGTCAACACGACGATCGGCGCGGGCAACCTCAATTTCCTGCGCATCTCCGCGGGCAACAACACGGCGGCGGCGGACCCGGTGAATGGCATCTTTCTCGATAACACCGGCAACTCGGGCGGCCTGACCATCACGGGCACGGGGGCGGCGGACAGCGGCGGCATCATTCAGCGCACGACCGGCTCGGGGATCGTGGCCTCGAACACGCTGGGCCTTTCGCTCAACCGGATGCGTATCGACACGGTGGGCAATGGCGGCGCCTCGCTCCACGGCATCTACGCGCCGAACCTGCGGGGGACCAATTCCATCACGAACTCCACGATCATTGACTGGAACTCGCCGACGGGGAACGGCATCGACGTGGTCAACGTCAACACGAACCTCACGAAGCTGACCGTCTCGGGGACGACTTTCAATGGCACCGACACGAACAACGACGGCATTTTCATGGAGGCGCAGGGGACCTCGAGCATGGAGCTGGTCGTGGATGGCAGCACGGTCTTCACCGAGATGTTCGGCGACGGCGTGCAGGTCAACGGCATCACCGGCGGGACCGGCAACGTGCGGCTGACGGTGAAAAACTCGACCTTCAACAACGCGGCGGTGCTCGGCAATGGCGGCATCTCGATGAATCCGTTCGGCGGCATGCACCTCTTCGCCAACATCGACAGCAACACCTTCGACACGATCATGCGCCCGGTGACGAATCTCGGCGCGATCGGCATGACGAGCGGGCTGACGGCGGAGACCGACGTCACGATCCAGAACAACACGCTCAACAACCTCATCGGTTCGCGCGGCATCACCGCGACCATCGACGGCGGCAACACACGGCTTTTGATCGACAACAACAACATCGACCGGCTCGGCTCGACCTCGAAGTTCGCGATCAGCGTCAATTCCACGAACAACGCGGGCGCGGGCACCGTGGGCAACGTCGATGTCACGATCCAAAACAACGACATCGGCCAGCAGGCGGCGCTCTGGACGGCGGGCAACGGGACCGCGGAAGCGATCTTCGTGACCGCCCAGGCCGGCGCCTCGATGGACGCGCTCATCAACGCAAATGTCGTCGATGCCAATGGTTCGCTGGAAATCATCCGTGCGCGGGCGAGCGGCACGGGCGTGTTGAATGCGACGATTACCAACAACGACGTGACCGACACGGTCGGCGCGCACCTCGAAATCGTGGGTGCCGCGGGAACCATCTCCGGCCAGGCTGGCAACCTCAACCTCAGCTTCTCCGGAAACATCGTGCCCGCCGGCGGAGTCGGCACGATCGGCATCACCGAGGGCTCTGCGGGAGGGCCGGTCTCGACGGTCAATGTCCAGCAGGCGAGCGCCGCCGCAGTCGCCGCCGCCAACAGCGGCGCGACCGTGAACGTCACCGGATCGCCGGCGTTCGGTGCCGCCGCGCCGACGCTGCCGACGCTGCCGACCTTGCCGCTGATATTCGCACCGACCATCGACGAGCCGGTGACCCCGCCACCCAGCGATGACGCCACGCCGATCGTGCCGCCGCCGGATATCACTACGGCCATCGATGGTGCCACACCGCCAGTCGTGCAGCCGCCAGTGATCGTCGATGACGGTGTGCTCTCGCAAGCGGAGCTCGACTCGCTGGTCGGCGCGGCGATCGCGCGGTGGGAAGCGGCGGGGATCACGGCGGAGCAGAGCGCGCTGCTGCACAGTGCGCGCTTCAGCGTCGCCGATCTGCCGGGCTGGTATCTCGGCGAGTCGGGCGGCGGAAACTTCACGCTCGATCGCGATGCGGCGGGCAACGGGTGGTTCGTCGATTCGACGCCGCTCGCGGACGAGGAGTATGCGAATGGAACCGCGACCGCGAACGGCGGCGCGGCGGGGCGGCTCGATGCGCTCACGACGGTGATGCACGAGATGGGGCACGTGCTCGGGCTCGATGACACTTACTCCGACGCGGACGCGGGCAGCTTGATGTATGGCTACCTGCACCTGAACGAGCGGCGCGTGGCCGCGGCGCACCAGGCCGATGGCGCGGTGCCGCATGCGGGCGGCGGGCTCGATTTCCTTTTCGGCTCGATGAGCCTCGGCGCGGCGACGCTGCAGTCGGACAAGGTGCTCACGGTCGTCTTTGACGCGACGGTCAACGCCGCACTGAGCAACGGGCTCGCGCCGTCGGTGTCGGCGCAGTTGCGCTTCACCTCGACGGAGTTGGGCAACGTGGACAGCAACACCGCGACGACGACGCTCGATTCGCTGACGCTGGGCAACCTCGTCTTCCGCGACAACAACACGAACGGCGTCTTCGACGGCGGCGACGCGGGCCTGGATGGCGTGGCGCTCAGCCTTTTCGTGGACGCGAACAACGACAACGTCGCCGACGGCGCGGCGCTCGCGACGACGGCGACTGCGGGCGGCGGGCTTTACTCGTTCGCCGGGCTGCTGCCGGGCACTTACCTCGTTCGCGTGGACCAATCGAACTTCAACGCGGGTGGGGTGCTGCAATCGCTGCCGCTGGCGGCGACCAATGGCGGGGACCCGGACAACAACGTGGACAACGACAGCAATGGCACGCTCTCGCCGGGCAACGGAGCGGTGAGCCAGTCGCTCACGCTCGCTTACAACACCGAGCCGACCGCCGGCACGGGCAACGACACGAACACCACGCTCGACTTCGGCTTCACACCGATCCTCGCGGATCTGCAAGTCACGAAGACCAACGGCGGCACGACCGAGGTGCCGGGGACAAATACGGTCTACACGATCGTGGTGAGTAACGCCGGGCCGAACACGGTCGTCGGCGCAACGGTGGCGGATACGTTCTCCGCGCAGTTCAGCAGCGTGACTTGGACTTCCATCGCCGCGGGCGGCGCGACGGGAAACAGCGCGAGCAGCAGCGGGAACATCAGCGAGACGGTGACGCTGCCGAGCGGCAGCTCGATCACTTACACGGTGACGGGTGTGATCCTGTCCAGCGCGACCGGCAATCTCGCCAACACCGCGACGGTGACGGCACCGGCTTCGGTGACTGATACGAACCCCGGCAACAACAGCGCGACCGACACCGACACGCTGACGCCGCAGGCGGACCTGCAGATCACCAAGACCGACGGCAAGACCTCGTCGCAGCCGGGAGTGGCCGACACTTACACCATCATCGTCTCCAACGCGGGGCCGAGCGACGCGCCCGGTGTGGAAATAGACGACACTTTTCCTGCCATCTTCACGAGCCCGATGTGGACGACGGCGGTAAGCGGCGGCGCGACCGTTGTGGTCCCGACGGGCAGCGGGAACATCTCCACCGCCGGCGGCGCATTCCTGCCGAGCGGCGGCTCGATCACCTACACGGTCACGGGCACGATCAGCGCGGGCGCGACGGGCACGATGAGCAACACGGCGACCGTGAGCGCCCCCGGCATCACCGATCCGACGCCGGGCAACAATTCGGCCACCGACACGACGACGATCGTCACGGACGACTTGAGCATCACGAAGACCGACAGCAGCGCGAGCGCGGTGCCGGGGTCGAATGTGACTTACACGGTGACCATCGCGAATGGCTCGCTGAGCACGCAGGCGGCGAATGGGGCGACAGTGAGCGATGTCTTCGACCTGTCGAAGCTGTCGAATGTGAACCTGCTGAGCTTCGGCACGACGAATGGCGCGACGACGGATGCGTCGCTCGGGACGGTGGCGGGCGGGAATTTCTCGGCGACGGCGAACCTGCCGATCAACAGCACGATCACCTACACCTTCAGCGCGACGGTGCTCGCGTCGGCGACGGGCTCGCTGGCGAACACGGCGACGATCACGGCGCCCGCGGGCTTCACCGAATCGGATACGTCGAACAACAGCGCGACGGACACCGACACGCTCACCCCGCAGGCCGATCTTGCGATCACCAAGACCGATGGCGTGACGACATTGGTGCCCGGCGCGACGGCGACCTACACGATCACCGTTTCAAACGCCGGCCTGAGCAACGTGATCGGCGCGACGGTGGCGGACACCTTCCCCGCAACGCTGACGGGGGTGACATGGACCTCCGCCGGCGCGGGCGGCGGGACTGGCACGGCGGCCGGCAGTGGAAACATCAACGACACGGTAAACCTGCCTGCGGGCGGATCAGTGACCTACACGGTGAGCGGCACCGTGAACCCCGCGGCGACGGGTACTCTCGCGAACACGGCGACCGTGACAGCCCCCGTCGGCGTGACCGACCCCACTCCCGGCAACAACAGCGCAACGGACACCGACACGCTGACACCGCGGGCGGACCTCGTTTTGACGAAATTCGACGTGCCTGACCCCGCGCGCCCAGGCCAGAACGCTTTCTACACCATCAGCCTGGCCAACGCGGGCCCAAGCGATGCGCAGACGGTCACGATCACCGACCTGCTGCCCGCTGGAACCACCTTTGTGTCGGCGTCGGCATCTGCCGGATGGACGCCTGCGACACCCGCAGTCGGCGGCACCGGGAGCGTGACCTTCACCAAGAGCACGGTGGCTGGCGCCGAGACAGGCTTCTTCAGCATCGTGGTAAAACTGGATGCCAACTACTCCGGCGCGACTCTTTCCAACACCGCGAGCGTGACGAGCGCGACAACGGATCCCACCCCCGCGAATGACACGGCGACTGCGACCAGTTCGATCTACCGCGGCATTTATGTTGTGGCACCGGGCGTCTCCCTTCCGGGTCGTGGAACACCGCCCGTGTTGCGCGTTTTCGACATCACCACCGGCGTGGAGACACAGATCAACGCTTACGAACCCTCCTATAAAAAGAGCATCCGCGTCGCCACGGGCGACATCAATGGTGACGGCTTCGACGACATCATCACCTCCACAATCACGGGCAATGGTCGCGTTCGAGTGTTCGACGGTCGCACCGGAGACCAGTTTGGTGGCGCGTTCGCCGAGCTTGCCGTGTTCCCCGAGGCGGGTGCCCGCGGGGCCTACGTGGCCTCCGGCGATGTCAATGACGACGGGCGCGACGACATCATCGTAGGCTCCGGCCTCCGGGCCAGCGGGGGTGGAAAGGTTCGCGTTTTCAGCGGGATGGACGGCAGCGTCCTCGCCACCAACGAGCCGTTTGGCCCGGCCTTCCGCGGGGGTGTTCGTGTTGCCGCGGGTGATGTGAACGGCGACGGCGTCGCGGACATCATCGCCAGCACGGGGTTCGGCGGGAGGGATGTTCGCGTGACCAGCGGCATTTCCACCACTGTGCTGCACGACCTCCATATCGGCGGCGCCCAGTACAAAGGCGGCGTCTTCGTGGCTGCCGCCGACATCACCGGCGATGGCAATGCCGATATCATCGCCGGGCGCGACCGTGGCCGCACGATCATCGAGACATTCAACGGCACCACCGGCGCACCCATCGGCACGATCACACCGTTTGCCCCGGGGTATTCACTCGGCGTGCGTGTCGCCGCCGCGGATGTGAATTCCGACGGCATCGCGGACATCATCGCTGCTTCCGGTGGCCGCAACCAGAGCAAGGTGAAATTCTTTGATGGCACCACGAGTACCGAGATCACCAGCCGCACCTTCAGCGCGTTCCCGGCTTTCCCGACGAGTTCGCTATTCGTCGCCGGCACCTCACCGATCCCGCCCGCTTCAATCGTCATCTGATCAACAGACTCATCTATGAAAAAACGCATTCCAGCCACCTTCGCTGTCTTCTCCGTGCTATGCGCATCCAGTCCGGCGAAAAAAGCCGTTGTCGAGGAACCCCCAGCGCCTGTCAGCCACCTCACACTCGGCACACAATTCAGCGAAGACCTCGCAGGTGGAAGTGTCGGGGGCCTTTTTGAAATGTGGATGCCGGCAAAACGCGATGCCCTTCTCTTCCTCGATGCCGGCTACCACTACGAGGACAACGGCCAGTCCATCACCAGTCTCGGCCTCGGCTTTCGCAAACTTCTTCCTGGCGACAAGGTCATCGTCGGAGCCAACGTCTTCTGGGACCACGTCCACAGCGAAAATGACAACGATCTGGACCAGCTTGGCTTTGGCTTCGAAGTGCTCACGCAGTGGGTGGATGTGCGCTTCAACTACTACATCCCCGAGGACGACCGGTTCGAAATCGGCCACCGTACTGCCAGCCGCACCCGCACCGGCCTCGCCCCCGGCGGCATCACACGCACGACCACGCGCGACGAGTTCACCACGTTCGAGACGGGCCTCGAAGGCTTCAACGCCGAGATCGGCTTCCTCATCCCCGGCACCGAGAAATTCGCGGAGACCCGCATCTTCGCCGGCTACTATCACTACGAAAATCCCCATGGCTCCGATTTCGACGGCTTCAAGGCCCGCCTCGAAGCCCGCATCCTTCAGGGCGTCACCGCCGAAGTGGAGTACTGGGATGACAAGGCGCTGATGGGCGGACACTGGACTGCCGGTATCAGCGTCAGCGTGCCATTTTCCATCGGCAACCTTTTCACCGGAAAGAACCCGTTCGAGGGGGCCGGCGAATCCTTCAAGCGAGTCCCGCGCCGCTTCGCGGATCGCCTCGGCGACAAGGTCGAGCGATCCCACCGCATCCAGACCACCACCTCGGGCGATATCCGCACCGGCTCCTCCACGTCGAAAAAATTCACGCCACTTCCAGCCTCTCCGCCCCTCCCTCCCGGCAAACCTCCCGGCGGTGGTTTTCCGGTCGAGTAACGGAGCGATGGCGTCGCAAGCAGCGATCTTGCTGACATCTCCCGCTGGCGCCACTTGCGCCGGGAACCGGTTTGGATCCCGTCCGGGTGGAGCTCAGGCCTGCGGCGGGGTGGGGGAATTTTCCGGCCAGCGGCGGCCGAGGATGCAGAAGGCGGTCACCGCGTAGCAGCTTGCGCAGACCACGAGCGCGGTGCGCATCCCGAGCCAGATGTCGAGGGCGGCGGCGAGGATGCCGGAGATGGGGACCACGGCGAGGAAGCTGAGGTTGGCGACCGCGGAAACTCGGCCGCGGATTTCATCGGGCGAGCGTTCCTGGACGATTTGATTTCCGATTCCGAAAAGGAAATTGAGGCCGAGCGCGAGCGTCGCGAACGCAACGGCGGCCATCGCGAATGTCTGCGCGAGCGCCAGCGCGAACATCGCCGCGCCCGCGAGCACCGCGCCGAGCCGGAGGAAGAGCAGTCGCAGCCGGTGCGGGATGGCGAGCAGGGCGAATGACGCCGACAGCGCCCCGATGCCGGTCAGCGACATGAGCCAGCCGACTTCGAGCGCATCCATCCCCAGCGTCCTGCGGGCGTAGAACGTCAGCAGGATCACTACGAACGGCGAGCAGAAGAGGGAGTTTGCCACCATGATTTCGATCATGCGAAAAGTCGGCGGGTCGTTGCGCACATGCCGCCACCCGTCGGCAAAGCCGGTCCGCCGGCGGCTCTCCTGCTCGGCCGTGCCGCGCGGGCGCGGCGGCACGGTGCAGAGGATCAGCAGGGGGAAAATGAAGCTGAGTGCGTTTGCATAGAACGCGGACGCGGTTCCGAGATGCGCAACCATGATGCCGGCCGCCGCGGGGCCGATGATCCGGGCGGCGTGAAAGATCGAGCGGTCCAGCGCGACAGCGGCCCCGAGCTTTTCGCGGGGCACAAGCTGCGGGAGCAGCGCCGAGTAAGCAGGCCCCTCGAAGCCATGCGAGATTCCCAGCGCGATGGCGACGATCGTGAGGTGCCAGAATGTCCACCACTGGCCCTGCACGAGGACACCCATCGTCGCGGCCAGGGTCGCCTGCACGGCGAGCACCACGAAGAGGATGCGCCTTTTGTCCGCCCGGTCCGCGAGCGTGCCGCCCCACGGGCCGAAAAACGGGATCACGATCATCAGCGAGAAACTCACGAGGGCCTGCTGCATCGAGGTGTGGGCGCGTTCCTCCACGAGAAATTGCTGCGCCTGCGTCTGCATCCACGCCCCGATCATCGAGACAAACTCCGCCAGCATGAAGCGCGCGAACAAGCCGTCGCGCAGCACGCTCATCGAACTTCGGAATGTCGCGGTCTCAGCGGTCATCGGGAGCCGCGGAGGGAAGCGGGACGCCTCTGCGCTGGCAAATGCGGAAACCGCGGGCTCATTCCAGAAGGCCCCGCGTTTCCAGCCAGCGCCATGCTGCGCGCATGAGGCGGAAGCCGAAGTGACCCTGCGGTTCCGTCAGCATCGTGCTCCCGTCCCACTGCCGGTGCAGTTTCCGGATGTCCTCCGGGCGCGCGATCCGGTCGTATTCGCCGGCGGCGAAAAGGATGCGTCCGCCTTCGCAGAGCGGCGTGCCGTGCGCGGGCGAGACGAGCGGGTGAAAGCGTTCGATGAGCGCAGGCTCGATTCCGCCGTCGCGAAAATGCCGCCGCAACGCCCTCGCGACAGGCGAGCGCCAAAGCGCGTCGCCGAGATCCACGATCGGCTCGATCAGCGTGATCCAGCGGAAATCCCGCTCAACGCCCGCGAGCAGCGCGCCGATCCAGCCGCCGTAACTGCACGCCCAGAGGCCGAACTCGCGGCAGCCCAGCGTCCGCAGCCATGCCATCAACTGCCGCACTTCGGCCGTGCCCGCGCGCAGCCCCTCGGCGGTTCGCACCACGTCCGCGGTGATCGCGAGTTCGCCATTCAAGTGCCGCCGCGGGGTGCGGGAATAGTGGTAGGGAAGGTGGACGAACACTGCGTTCCATCCGCGCATGTTGAAATCCCGCGCCCACGCGCGATAGCCGCGGTCGCTCGCGCTCATGAGCGCGTGGAGCATGATGACCGTGGGCGCGCCCCAGCCCTTTTCGCATGGGAACGCGAGCGCGTGGCAGCGGTCGTTCTCCGGAAACCGCGTGCCGACCGGTGACTGCCAGAGCAGCGGCGATGCGGCTCCGCCCGGCGGGGTGAGCGGCAGGGTGAGCGCGGCGGCAAAAAAATCGGCGCGGGGCATGTGCTCGTTCCGCCCGAGGTATTCGAGCATCTGTCCACGCGCACCGGGCGGCAGGCGGTGGCGGCGCTGGAGGACGTACATCATCCCGCACATCGCTGAGTCGCTGAGCGTGGCAAGCAGGCGGCTCATCCGGCTTTTCCCATCCGTTGTGCCGGCGGTTTCGGGAGGTCGTCGTCAGTGAGCCGGAAGTGCGCGGTCATTTCGGAGCAGAGTGCGCGCATCGCCTCGCAATAGCGGGTTTCCAGGTCGGTTCGCGCCGCCTTTCCGGGGCCGCTTGCGCGCAGCGGCTCGCCGTAGCCGACCCAGACCGGGGTGCGGAAAAACGGGCGGTAGCTGCGCCGCGCGTAGAGCCGGTCGGTGCCGAGGATCACGCACGGCAGGATCGGGGCGCCGCTCATTTGCGCAAGCGCGCCGAGGCCGGGAATCGGTGCCGCGCCGCCGAGGATGCCCGCCGCCCCGTCGCGGATTCCACCCTCGGAAAAAATGCCGGTCATTTTTCCCCGCGCGAGCAGCTCGAGCGTGCGTTTCACCGAGGCGCGGTCCGCCCTGCCCCGATCCACCGGGTAGCAGCCGATGACGCGGAGCCAGCGCCCGACGAATCGCGTCCCGAGAAGCCCGGCGGTGGTCATCCAGCTCACGTGCCGGCGGATCAGCGTGGCGAGAATTGGCGGGTCGAAATGGCTGATGTGGTTCGGCGCGAGAATGCACGCGCCGCCCGCCCGCGCCCGCTCCGCATGCAGCACGCGAACGCGCGTGAACGGCAGCAACGGCGCGCGCAGCATCCAGACGGTCGCCTTGTAAGCCAGCCAGCGCATCCGCGGACATCATGAGATGCGGGCGCGGTGGCTGGCAATGGCGTGATTGAGATCACGTCCGAAATCGGGAGGAAAAAATGCCGGACTGGGAATTCTCCCTGAAACAACCCGCCCATGAAATTTCTCAGTTCATCCCTCGGCGCGCCGGCGCTCCTACAGCCAGTCCGCCCCCGCCCGCATCCCCCCGCGCTCGAAGCGCGGGTGCGATTCAGCCTCGCCCGCCCGGCGGCTCCTCCCACACGCGGGCTGTTCCCCCGGCGTTCGCCGCGCTTAGAGTTACGCGGCCCCGCGTTGCGCTGCAGGAGTGTTGTGATACTGGATGAATTCGGCACCGACCTCATGTCCACGCGAAGGACTTCGCCGCCGCGGTTGCGGACCTTGAGCGCGATGTCGCGGTGATCCCATTTTCCTGACACCAATTTTCCTGACATCCCCCGCCCGCGGGCAAATGCGCCGGGCCATGTCAGGAAGATTGGTGTCAGGAAAATTGGCGCTGACAGGGGGCGGGTCATCGCAACGCGTGATTTCGGACAAGATTGTCCGTGTTACGCTCCCTCGGCGGCTGGCAATGCGGGACAGCGCGGAGTGCTTGACGCAACAGGGTGTGCGGCGAGGATGCGCGCCCATGCGATTTCAGACACTCTACGAGGGTCGCCATTTCCTTGTGCCGTCACTGCTCGGCGCGCTCTTTTTTTGGTGGCTGGCCGGGGACTGCTCCGCATTTTGGCTCTGGATCTGGCCCGCTTTGCTCTGCTCGCTGGTGTTTGTCTTTTGCGCGAATTTCTTCCGTGATCCGGATCGCGCGGTACCGCCGGGTGATGGCGTCGTGGTCGCCGCCGCCGACGGAGTGGTGGATGCCATCGAGGTCGTCGAAGAGCCCGAAGTCATCAAGGGCCCGGCCCGGCGGGTGAGCATCTTTCTGAATGTCTTCAGCGTCCACGTGAACCGCGCGCCGATCGCCGGGCGCATCACTTTCCAACAGCACCACCCCGGCACCTACCTCGATGCGCGCGATCCATACTGCCACCAGAAAAACGAGGCGCTCACGTGGGCTTTTGCCGGGGAGCGGGCGACGCTTGTCGTCCGGCAGATCACCGGCGCGATCGCCCGCCGCATCGTCCCGTGGAGCCGCGTCGGCGAGGCGGTGGAAAAGGGGCATCGCTTCGGGATGATCCGCTTTGGCTCGCGCACGGACATATTTTTTCCCCTGCACGCAGAGATTCTTGTGAAGATCGGCGACCAGGTGGAAGGCGGCGCCAGTGTCATCGCGCGCCTCGCCTCGCCGGATCCCGGCTACCTTGCGGGCATCTCGTTCCCGGCTTCTTTGTAAACCGACACGCATGAACACGAACGACGACGGTTCGCCGAAAATCTATCTCCTCCCGAATCTCATGACCGCCGGGAACCTCTTCTGCGGGTTCCTAGCCACGCTGAAAATCGTGCAGGGCAATCTCGTCGTCCACACCGCAACCATTGGCGCCAGCGCGGGAGACCCTTACTTCAAGGCTGCAATCTGGTGCATCCTCGCCGCGTGCATCTTTGATCTGCTCGATGGGCGCCTTGCGCGGCTCGGGGGGACCGACTCGCCGTTTGGCCGCGAATTCGATTCGCTCGCCGATGTGGTGAGCTTTGGCGTCGCGCCCGCGCTGCTGGTGAGCCGCGTGCTGCTGAGCGAGCCGGAGATGGAAAAGGCCGGGTGGCTGGTGGCGAGCGTGTATTTGATCTGCGGCGCGATGCGGCTTGCGCGATTCAACTGCATCGCGGCCTCGGGCGTGCCGGGTGCGGGCAAGGATTTCAAAGGTTTCCCGATCCCCGCCGCCGCCGGTCTGGTGGCGAGCATCACGCTGTTCATGCTCTACATCACGAACGACCGGATCGAGCACTGGCTGATCAAGTATGTGCTCCCGCCGCTGCTGCTCTTCCTTTCCTGGATGATGTTCAGCTCGTTCAAGTATCCGAGTTTCAAAAACATCAACTGGCGCACGACGCGCAGCCTGCCGAAGTTCCTCGCCATCGTTGTCGCGATCGCGCTGACGGTGATTTACTACAACTGGATGCCGGCGGTGCTCTTCATCACTTACCTGCTCTACGGATTCCTCCGCCCGTTCCTCTCGCGGAAAATGAAGGAGTCCATCGAGGACGAGATCGAGGACGACGACGAGGCGGCCCCGCCCAGCTTGCAGGCGTGAATCCAAAGGCGGCGCGGAGACCGTGCCGGCTCAGGCGATGATGTCCTTGATGACCTTGGCTCCTTCCACGCCGGTGAGGCGCGCGTCGAGTCCCTGAAACTTGAAGGAGAAGGCATCGTGCTGGATGCCGAGCTGGTGGAGCATGGTGGCATGGAGATCGTGTACGTTGGTGACCTTCTCCACGGCGGCGTAGCCGAGGTCGTCTGTCGCGCCATGGACGTGGCCGCGCCGGATGCCCGCCCCGGCAAGCCAGATGGACATGGCTTTGTTGTGATGATCGCGGCCCGCGGGGCCTTTGTCGGCCTGCTTCATCGGCGTGCGGCCAAACTCGCCGCTCCACACGATGAGCGTGTCCTCAAACATGCCACGCTGTTTGAGATCGGTGATGAGAGCCATGCACGCGCGGTCCACTTCCCGGGCGCGCAACGGCAGCTCCTCTCTGAGCATGCTGTGGTGATCCCAGTCGCGATGATAGAGCTGGATGAAACGGGTGCCGCGCTCGGCGAGGCGGCGCGCGAGGAGACAGTTCGAGGCGAAGGAGCCGTCACCCGGCTGGCAGCCGTACATCTCCATCGTCTTCGCGGTTTCACCGGCCACATCCACCAGCTCTGGCACGCTGGTCTGCATCTTGAAGGCCATTTCGTACTGTGCGATGCGCGTGGCGATCTCGGGATCGTGAACGAGGGCGTCGTGCTGGCGGTTGATCGCGTTGATCGCGGCGATGTCTCCGCGCTGGCTCTCGCGCGAAATGCCGGGGGGGTTGCTGAGATAAAGCACGGGATCATCCTTCGCGCGAAGCTGCACGCCCTGGTATTTCGAGGGCAGGAACCCGCTGCTCCACTGCCGGGTTGCAATCGGCTGCGGGGAGCGACCCTTGCCGGTGGACATGAGCACGACAAAGCCGGGAAGATTTTCTGCCTCGCTGCCAAGGCCGTAGGTGATCCACGCGCCCATGCTCGGGCGGCCTGCGATCTGGGATCCGGTGTTCATGAACATGTGCGCCGGATCGTGATTGATCGCGTCCGTTGTCATGGACTTCACAATGCAGATGTCGTCCACGATGGAGCCGGTGTGCGGCAGCAGTTCAGACAGCTCGGTGTTGTTGCTCCCGTACTTTTGAAACTTGAACTGGGGTCCCTGGCAGATCAGCGCCTGGTCCTGGAGCTGCGCGAGCTGCTGGCCTTTCGTGAAACTCTCCGGCATCGGCTTGCCGTGCATTTCCGCGAGCTTCGGCTTGTGGTCAAACAGCTCCAACTGCGACGGCCCTCCCGCCATCGTCAGCCAGATGACGCGCTTCGCTTTCTGCGGCAGCGGCAGTTTTTGCAGCACCCCGCGTGAGGGAGCGGCGCTGAGTAAATGCGGATCCAGCAGCGAAGCGAGTGCGACGGCTCCAAGGCCCTGCGAGGTGCGGCCGAGGAATGCACGGCGGGTGAGATTGAGCGGGTTCATGAGGCTGGATGATTGAACGCTGGCCGCCGGGAAATCTCCTCCTCCGTCAAATCCCGCAGAACGCTGTTTTTGCTCAAGCGCATCAGTTCTTCGTGATGGTTTCGTGGAGGTTCAGGAGCACGCGGGCCACGTGTGTCCATGCGGCGAGTTCCGCTTTGTCGAGGCCGGCGGGCACGGGTGCGAAACCGGTTTTGAGCAGGGCCTCGCCGGCGGCGGCATTCGCGCGGTAGGCGGTGAGGCGTTCGTCCAGAAGGGCGATCATCGTTTTCGATTCCTCGGCCCTCGGCGGGCGCTGGAGCGCCTGCTGCCAGGCCCATGCCACCCGCAAGTCGGACGTGCCCTTGCAGTCGCTGAGGATGCGCGCGGCAAAAACGCGGGCAGCCTCGACGTAAGTCGGGTCGTTGAGCAGCACGAGCGCCTGCTGGGGAATGTTCGAGCGGGCGCGCTCTGCAGTGCATTCCTCGCGAGCCGGGGCGTCGAACGCGAGCAGGCTCGGATGCAGGAAGCTGCGCTGCCACCAGGTGTAGAGGCCGCGCCGGTACTGGCTCTCGCCATTGTCGGCGATGTATTCGCGGAGAGGCATGTTGAGGTTCTCCCAGTAGCGATCCGGCTGGTAGGGCTTCACACTCGGCCCGCCGATTTTTGGCACGAGCAGGCCGGAGATCGCGAGCGCATTGTCCCGCACCAGCTCGGCATCCATGCGGAAACAGCTCTGCCGTGCGTGCTCGCGGTTGTAGGGATCGGCGGCGAGCAGTCCCGGCGTCGCAGTCGAGACCTGGCGGTAGGTGTGGCTGGTGACGATGGCGCGGACCATGCGCTTCATGTCCCAGCCTCCGTCCATGAACTCGCAGGCGAGCCAGTCGAGCAGCGCGGGATTTACGGGCGTCTCGCCCTGCGCGCCGAGATCGTCGGGCACCTTGCTCAGGCCGGTGCCGAACAGCTGCTTCCATAACCGGTTCATCACCGTGCGCGCGGTCAGCGGGTTGTCGCGGGAAACAAGCCACCGGGCGAGGTCGAGCCGTGTGGGCTCGCGGTCTTCGATCCTGGGTTGGGGCAGGTAGTGAGGCAGTGCGGCCTTCACGACCTCCCCGCTTTCATCCATGAAGTTTCCGCGTGCGAGAATGCGCACGGTGCGCTTCGTGTCGCTCGTGGAAACCATGACCTTGGGCAGCGCATCGTTGAATTTCTTGCGTTGGGCTTCGCCATTCGCAATCGCCGCGCGCTCTGCCACGCCCAGCTTGGAGACCTTTGTGCGGAAGTAGTCCTGCAATGACCGACGCTCGGGATCCGTGCGATCCTCCGGATTTTTCGCCAGGATATCGGCCGCATTCCGGGCGGTCTTTTTGTCCCGGGCGGATGCTTTTGAGCCGGGCTCCAGTTCCGGCAGCATGATGCCAGGCAGCTGCGGCCCTTCCACCTTCGCGGGCTCGAGGCAATCCTTGCGCTGCGCGATCAGCCCCGCCTCCCACTTTTTCTGCTCCGTGTCGAACTGCGACTCCACGGCGGCGAGCTTCGCTTTCGCCGTCGCAATTTCCGCATCCATCCGCGCCAGCTCCTTTTCCAGCTCCTGCGTCAGCACGGCCATTCCCTTGTCGCGCCTGCCGATTGCGGCTTCCTTGATGTCGGCAAAAAACGCGCCGAGCGAATAGAAGTCGCGCATCGTGAAAGGATCGAACTTGTGATCGTGGCATTGCGCGCACCCGGTCGTCTGGCCCAACCACGCCGCCCCGATGGCGCGGACACGGTCGGTCAACGCGCGGGCCTCGTAGTCCTTGGGCTGTGCGCCGCCTTCCTCGGTCGTAAGGATCAGGCGGTTGAAAGCCGATCCGATCCGCGTCTGCGTGCTGGCATCCGGCATGAGATCGCCGGCCACCTGCTCGATGGTGAAGCGATCAAAGCCCTTGTTGTCGTTGAAGGACTGGATGACCCAGTCGCGATACGGCCAAACGTTGTGCGGGTTGTCGCTGTGGTAGCCGATGGTGTCGGCAAAGCGCACCACGTCGAGCCAGGCGATGGCCATGCGCTCGCCGTAGTGGGGGCTCGCGAGCAGGCGGTCCACGAGTTTCCCGTAGGCATCCGGCGACGTGTCTTCGACAAACGCCGCCGTCTCCTGCGGCGTGGGCGGCAGGCCGATGATGTCAAAGGAAACCCGGCGGATGAGTGTGCGCCGGTCAGCCTCCGGTGAAGGTTTCAGGCCGATCTCCGCGAGCCGCTTCTGCACGAGAAAGTCCACGCCATTCACGCCCGCGGGGATCACAGCCTTCACAGGCGCTTCGTAGGACCAGTGCTTTTGATACACCGCGCCCTGCGCGATCCATTGCCGGAAAATTTCCTTTTGTTGCGCCGTCAGCGGCTTGTGCGCCTTCGTTGGCGGCATCAGGTCATCCTTGTCGCTCGTGAACAGCCGCCGCACCACTTCGCTCTTATCCGGCTGGCCCGGCACGATCGGCACGTCTCCCGATTCCGCCGGCTTCAGCGCCTCCTCACGGATGTCCAGCCGCAGCCCGGCCTTGCGCGCTTTTTTGTCCGGTCCGTGGCAATGAAAACACGTGTCCGAAAGAATCGGGCGGACATCGCGATTGAAGTCAATTTTCGCGGGCGGCAACGGCTCGGCTGCGGTGGCGGCAAGCGCGGCGAAACAAGCGATGGCGATGGCCGGGCGAAAGTGCATGGCGTGTGAACTCCGATGGACCAAAGCCGCAAATTTCCCAGTGGGCAGCATTCCAGCACCCCGGGAAAATAGCCGCTCAGGCGAGCAGCGCTTTGACGACGTTGCCCGAGACATCGGTGAGACGGTAATCGCGCCCTTCATGGCGGTAAATGAGCTTCTTGTGATCCACGCCGAGCAAGTGCAGCACCGTGGCATGCAGGTCATGCACATGCACGGGATCGCGGACGATGTTGTAGCCGAAGTCGTCTGTTTCACCGTGGACGAAACCACTCTTGATGCCGCCACCGGCCATCCAGATGGTGAAGCAGCGCGGATGGTGGTCGCGCCCGAAATTGTCCTTCTTGATCGCGCCCTGGCTGTAGGCCGTGCGGCCAAATTCGCCGCCCCAGATGACCAGCGTCTCTTCGAGCAGGCCGCGCCGTTTCAGGTCCGTGATGAGCGCCGCGCTGCCCTGGTCGGTCTCCTTGCATTTGGTACGCAGGCCACCGGGCAAACCGCCGTGGTGATCCCAGTCGCGATGGCAGAGCTGGATGAAACGCACGCCGCGCTCGGCGAGACGGCGGGCGAGAAGGCAGTTGTTGGCGTAGCTCGGCTTGCCGGGGGTCGCACCGTAGAGGTCGAGCACTTCCTTTGGCTCGGTGGAAAGATCGGTCAGCTCCGGCACGCTGGTCTGCATGCGGAACGCCAGTTCGTAGTTTTCGATCTGTGCCGCAATGGCCGGATCGCCGAGCGTGCCGAGCGCCATGCGGTTGAGTTCGTTCGTCGAGTCAATGAGCTGGCGCCGCGTCTCCCCGCTGACACCCGGCGGATTTGAGACGAAAAGCACGGCGTCGCCCGCGTTTCGGAACTGCACGCCGCCGTACTGCGCGGGCAGGAAGCCACTGCCCCAGTAGCGCGTCTGCAGCGTTTGCCCACCGCCGCCGCTGGTCAGCACGACGAAGGACGGCAGATCGCGGTTTTCACTGCCCAGCCCATACGCGAGCCACGCACCCATCACCGGCCGGCCAGGCTGCTGGTTGCCGGTTGCAAAAAAGGTCACGGCAGGATCGTGGTTGATCGGATCCGTGACAATGGTGCGGACGAAAGTGCAATCGTCCGCGATCTTGGAGAGGCTCGGCAGAAGCTCTGAGATGTCCATGCCGGCCGTCCCGTATTTCGCAAATTTGAACGGCGATCCGACGCAGAAAAGGTTCTTCTGCCCGCTGGTCATGCCGGTGATCCGCTGCCCTTTGCGCACGCTGTCGGGCAGATCCTTGCCCGTCATTTCGATCAGTTTCGGCTTCGGGTCGAAAAGATCGAGATGCGACGGCGCGCCGGACATGAAAAGGTAGATGACGCGCTTTGCTTTTGGCGCGAAATGCAGCGTCTTCATCGCGCCGGGCATCGCGGCCCCGAATGCACCCGGGGCGAGCAGCGAACCGAGGGCGAGCGCGCCCATGCCAGTGCTGCTCTTTTGCAGGAATGTGCGGCGCGTGAGCGCGGCCTGAAGTTGGGTCGAGATATTCATTTGGGTAAAAAGGCAGTGAGCATAATCCACAGGGCACCCTTCCCTTGGCAACGTCTATGAATGAGCCCCCTGCGGGAATGCAGGCTGGCAGCTCGCTCAGCGAAGCGCCTCCAGCAACTGTCTCGCCTCCTGCATTTGCGGAGCAAGCGCCAGCGCCGCTTCGCATGCCGCCCTTGCCTCCGCGGCCTGGCCCAGCCGCGCGTGGATCGTGGCCCGGGCATACGGGATGCGCGCGTCGCGGGGATCCGCGGCTTCCCCGCTTCTCAGCGCGGCGATCGCATCAGCGGCTTTGCCCTGCGCGCTGAGCGCGAGGCCGAGGTTGTACCAGGCGCGGGAATGCTTCGGGTCCAGCTTCACCGCCGCCGCAAACTCCCGCAGCGCATCCGCGAGGCTGCCGGCCTCGTTCCACGCAAGCGCGAGTTTGTGGCGGAACTCGGCATTCCCCGGCTCGAGCCGCGCGGCCTCCTGCATCTGCTTCAGCGAATCCTGCGGGCGGTTCATCATGCTCAGCGCGACCGCGTATTCGTGGCGGATTGGCGCGCTGTTAGGATCCCATTCCACCGCGCGCGCAAAATGCGAGAGCGCCGCCGCCGGTTCCCTTCGCGCCATCGCCCACGCCCCCCGTTGGAGCTGCCCGGCAGGCTGGTCGGCCCCGATCTCAAGCGCGTGCAAGAGATCCCGCCCGGCCCGCGTGGTCTCATCCACGGAATCCCGGAGCGCCCAGGCCGCCGACGCGCGCACGCTGCGGCTCGCATCCTCGAGCCTGCGCGTGAGCACCTGCCGCGCAGGCGCCGCCGCGGCTGCGTCTCCGGAAAATTCGAGACCCTGCGCCGCCGCCGTTCGCACGAGCGGGTCCGCGTGCTGCGCATATTCGAGAAATGCACGCGATGCCTCCGCCTCACCCGCCCACGGCAGAAGCAATCGCAGCAGGGAGGCCTTCCAATACGGCGAAGGTTCATCGCGAAGCAGCGTGATCAACGGCGCGCCCGCATCATGCGAACCCGTCCGCGCCGCCGCGATCCGTTGCGCCCGCTCGCGCGAGGGACGGTTCATTTTTTCGCCCCACCATTTTGCGGAGGCGGAGACTGCCCACTCGGCGTCCTTGTCCGCGTGGCATTGGTTGCACGCGTTCGGAATCCCGTGCTGTTTCGTGAGCAGCGGATCCGGGATCGTGAAGCCGTGGTCGTGCCGCTTGTGGCGCTGCATGTAAACGGTCTGCGGCATGTGGCAGTTCACGCATTGGGCGCCGGCGCCTGCGGCCTGGTGAAAGCTGTGCGCCGCGGGATCAATCACCGGTGCGCGGATCGTGCCGCCCGGCGCGGTCGTCCCGCCCGCGTGGCAGGTCTGGCAGAGATCATTTCCCACTGCGCGCACCTTCGCGCGGTGAGGATCGTGGCAGTCCGCGCAGCGCACGCCCGCAGCGTGCATCTTGCTGCTGAGGAACGAGCCATACTCGTAGAGTTCATCGCGCACCTTGCCGTCGGCAAAATACAGGTCGCTCCCGTCCACGGTGGTGAGCTGGTAGTGCTGATGGAACGCATCGCCCGGCACGAAGTCCCCGGTGAGTTCCCGCCGGCGCGCATGGCAGGAACCGCACGTGTCGAAGACCTGGTCGCGATCCAGCCTCCGCATGGACGGCTCCGGATCGCTGCTCCGCGGGTTCTGCCTGCGCCAGTCCGCATGGGCCTTCATCGGCCCGTGGCAGCTCTCGCAGCCCACACTCATCTCGGCCATCGCCGTGCGATAGCTGTCGGTCTGTTCGTCGTAATTTTTCCGCAGGCGCGTGTTGTGGCAGCTCGCGCACATGTTGTTCCAATTCATCCCGCGCCCCGTCCAGTGGCCCCATTCGCCGGGCTTGCGGTCTTCGGCGCCATACACATCGAACCATTGGTGCTTCCGCGGATCGAATGCGACTTCGAGCGCCTGGAAACGGCCATCCGGTCGCGCGACGAGGAACTGCCGGAGCGGATCGTGCCCGATGACGCGCGCCACTTCGTAAGGGCCGCGTTTTCCTCCAAAGCCGGGCGTCTCCACGTTGAAGCGGCCGTCCTTCACCGCTGCCGATGACGTCTGCGTGCCATGGGTGAATGTCTGCGTGGGCGCAAACGCCGCGGCATCCATCGCCGCCGACGGAAGGCGCTCGGCGAGGCCGTGGTTCGACTTTTCCCACGTGGCAAACTGCCCCGCGTGGCATTCGCGGCAGTTCGTGGAACCGGCGTACTGCGCGAACACCTTTTCCTGCGGCTCGAGCAGCGGCGGAAGCGGCGCGCGAACCGGTGCCGGCACCACGGATGCGGGGGTCGCGCGCTCCCCGACGGGGCCGCGCTTTTTCAACCACACGATGCCGCCCGGCACCGCGAGGATCAACACCACCGCGAGCCATGTTCGCCATCGCGGTGAGCCGGCGGTTTCATTGCGATTTGGCATCGGGCGATGAAATGCGGTGACACCCCGCCCTGTCCAGAGCCGCCTTCCTCACGCGGCGGCGACCACGCGGCGGACTTTTTCCACCGCCTGCGGGACCAGTTGCAATGCGCGGGCGACATCCTCGCGCGTGTTGAACCTGCTGAATGAAAAACGAAGGCTCCCGCGCGCGCGGGTGTCGTCGAAGCCCATCGCGCGCAGGACGTGCGAAGGCTCGTGCTGGCCCGTCGTGCATGCGGAGCCCGCCGAGCAGCAAAGGCCCTCCTGGTCGAGGAGGATGAGCATGGCTTCGCTCTCCACGCCGGCGAAGGCGAGGCTCGTTGTGTTTGGAAGCCGGTGGACACGGTCGCCATTCACCTGCGCGCCGGGCACGCATGCGAGGATCCCGTTCTCGAACTCATCGCGTAGCGCGCGCACCACGGTCGCCTCATGGGCGATGGATTCCGCGGCGAGTTCGCACGCTTTGCCAAGGCCGACGATGCCGGCGACGTTCTGGGTGCCGCCGCGCCGGCCACCCTCCTGGCCGCCGCCGGTGACGAACGGGAGGAATTTCGTCCTGCGGTTCACGTAAAGGACGCCGACGCCTTTTGGCGCATGGAGCTTGTGGCCGCTGAGCGAGAGAAAATTCACGGGCAAGTCGCGGAGGGCGACCGGCAGCTTGCCGATGACCTGCACCGCATCGGTGTGAAAAACCACACCCTTCCCGCGCACGATGCCGGCGATTTCGCCGATGGGAAACATCACGCCCGTTTCGTTGTTGGCCCACATCACGGAGACGAGCGCGGTCTCATCCGTGATCGAATTCCCAAGCTCCGCGAGGTCAACCTGGCCTTCGGAATTGACGCCGAGCCATGTCACCGGCTGCCCGCGCCGCGCAAGTCCCTCGCAGGTTTTCAGCGTGGCGCTGTGCTCGACGCGCGTGGTGACGATGTGCTGGCGGTCGCGATCCATCTGGATCGCGGATTGGATCGCCGTGTTCGTGCTCTCCGTGCCGCAGCTCGTGAAAACAACCTCCTCCGGCTCACACCCGAGCAACGCGGCGACCCGCTCGCGCGCGGTCTCGATCGCGGAATTCACCTCCCGGCCAAAGCGATAGCCTGACGATGGATTGCCATACCTTTCCGTGAGAAACGGCATCATCTCCGCGACGACGGCGGGATCAATCCGCGTGGTCGCGTTATTGTCGAGATACGTGAAATCTTTGCTCATGCGGAAAAGGGCCGCGACACGTAGCTCAAAGTTTCCGCCGCGCCAACCTCAGACTCCGCCAGTGTCGGGCGCTGCGCAAAACCGGAAAAGATGTTGGAGCAAAACCGGACAGGGATTTCAGAGGGAGTAGTGAGCGAGGATGGAGGGCCAGGCGAAGGCTGGAGGCAGTGGCGGATGAGGGATGACCCAGAACTGGCGTTCGGGGTGGAGA
>CAMAUI010000069.1 GCA_945861385.1 Prosthecobacter debontii | reverse complement strand
CGCGTCCGCCCGCATGAATCTGCGCCTTCACGACAATCCCGCTTGCACCGATTTCAGCCGCGACCTTTTCCGCCTCCTCCGGTGTGCCGGCCACGCGACCCGGCTGGGTGGCGACGCCAAATTTCGCAAAGAGTTCGCGGGCCTGATATTCGTGGATGTTCATCGTTTGGAAAAATTGCGGGCGCTTGCGTATGCGGGAGTATGTGTGCGCGGCAAGGCTTTCACGTCTGCAAAACAAAAAAGAGGCGGGAGCACTCGCTCCCGCCTCCGTTGAATTTGAAGTTGCTGTGACGGTTATTTCGCGTCGCCCGGCGGCTTCTCGCGATTGGGCTTGTTTGGGCGGCCTTCGCCACCAGGGCGCGGCCCGCCGTCTTTGGCCCGCTCCTTGACCCGCTCCTTCATCTTTTCCTTCTGCTCCGGCGTGAGGACGGCATCAATCTCCTCCTTCTGCCTTTGGAAGAACTCCTTCATTTTGGCCTTGTCGTCGTCGGTGAGATTCTCGCGACCTTTCTCCCGCAGGGCTTTCATCTGGTCGGCACCAGCATCGAAGATGGTTTTGATTTTCGCCTGCTGGTCGGCCGTGAGCCCCAGGAACTCGGTCATGCGTTTGAGGCGTTCCTCGGGCGAAAACCCACCGCGACCGCCGGGGCCGCCGGGGCCCGGGCGTTTTCCGTCCGGCTTGTCGCCATCGGCGGAGATTGTGGTTGAAGGAATGGCAAGCAGCGCTGCGGCTGCCACAGTAAGGATGTGCATTTTCATAGCGGAAAGGGAAACGCTGCAATAGGCCGGGAGTTGCACGAAAAACCGGAGTTTTTTCACATTGCCCCCGGAAAATACGAAACCCGGCCCTCTCGGCCCGGGTTCCGCGGTTGGAAAAATAGCGGCCTCTGCGCCTACTTCTGCTTGTCCTCGATGTACTTCACGACATCGCCGACAGTCTGGAGTTTCTCGGCATCCTCGTCCGGAACCTCCACGGAGAATTCCTCCTCGAATGCCATCACGAGTTCGACGGTATCGAGCGAATCAGCACCGAGATCCTCGATGAAGGAAGCGGATTCGGTGACCTGCTCGGGAGTGACGCCGAGTTGCTCGACGATGATATCTTTGACTTTGTCTGTGATGGATTTTTCGGACATGGCGTTACTTGTGTTTTATTGGAAAGCGGGCGCGTGCTTACGTCGTGAGCCTGTGCGTTGGCAACATCGAAGTGCGACATTTTTTCCACGGCGGAAGTCCATCGGTCTCCCACGCGGGTGCGCAACGCTGAGCATGCCGCGAATTCGTGCCGCTCACGGTTGCCATTTCCGAATCCCGCGAATACACCTCGCCGGAAATGAGCGACCTGAACGAGGAACTTGACCTGAAATTCCTGCCCGACTGGCTGAAGGCCGGCCCGGCGACGAATCGCTATGCCGATTACCAGGGCGAGCCCGAACGGCCGCGACGAGACGACCGCGGCGGCGGCAAGTCATTCGGCGGCGCTCCCCGTGGAGACAGGCGCGGGCCACGCCCGCCGGGCGGCGGCAGGCCCCCAGGCGGCGGTCAGCGGGACAACCGCGGGCCACGCAACTTCAAGGGCGGCACGGATCATCGCGGACCGAAGCCGCATTTCGATCGCCGCGATGAGCGCCCACAGCGCCCCCAATTCGAACCCCGCAGGATCGTGGTGCGGGTGGAGATCCTCCCCGAGCCGGCCGCGGGCGCGGGCATCGCGAAGCAAATCAAGACCTCCGCGCGTGCGTGCGGGGTCTTCCGCGTGGCAAAAATGTTCCTCGAGCGCCCGGAGCGATACCGCGTTCGCGTCACCGCCCTGGATGAAAATGCGATGCTCTTCCAAGTCGGAGACGGCCCTGTCTCGTTTGACCGTGCAGCCGTCGAAGCAGGGGCGTTTCGCGCGAATTTCGATCGCTTCTACGAAACCGAGACCACGCAGGGCGATCCACCCAAAGGCAACTACACGGCTGTGGCACGGCACCGTTTCAGCGGGGTTCTGCTCGGCCCGCCCAACCACCACGGCTACCAGGTTGCGATCCGCAAGCTCTACGAGGAACGCTTCAGCCGCCGCATGGATTTCACGGACTTCCAGCGCGAGATAGAAATGGTGGGCGACCCGGCCGCCATCGAGCAGTGGAAGCAGCAGGCGAGCAGCGTGACCGTCCATAAAACAAAGCCCGTGGAGGGACAGGAGCAAACCGTTTTCAAGAGCCTCTACGATGTCGAGCAGCACTTCCGCGCCACCCATCTCCCCTCCCTCGTGAAAAGCGCGCACTGCCTTGAGGTCGCCGGCCATGCAGCGACGGTAGGCCTCGACCGCAACATCGCGCATTCCGTCCGCGAACTGCTCATCCAGGAAAGCCACGTGCCGATCGGCCTGGTCAATGCACTGCGTCCGTACTTCAGCGAGGCCGGGCTGCATCTTTTCAAATGGAAAAGGAAGGTGCTTCTCGCATCAGCCATCCGCCCGCAGCGCCATCCCGCGGATCAGATGCTCAGCGACGGCATGAGCGCCATTCTCACCGTCGTTGACGAAAAATCCGGGATCAGACGACCGGATCTCGCGAAATTAATCCTCGGCGAACTGCCGCCGGAAGCACCGGAATCCGCGGAGAAGAAGCAAAAGCTCGCCGCCGACCTGCACTACCTCATCCACCTCGGCTACGTGGTGGAAATGCAGAACGGCTCGCTGGAACTTCCCCCGACAAAAAGGGAGGCTTCACGCATGCAGAACGATGAAAAGGCGGATGCCGCTGCGGATGCGGAGCCGCCCGAAAGTGAACACGCAGGGAACGAGACAGCGGAATGCCCCGGCTGCGATCCTCTGCTGCTCCAGTCAGCCGCCGCGCTTTTGGTGTTGTAAGGAACACCGGCCTTCGCGCCGCTACGCCGCAGTGGCATCCGGGCGCCTCCCCGCGGAACTCTGGCTGGTCCGGGTATCCTGCCTGCGCGCCCTGGCATCCTTCTCATCCGGGTACGAGACGCGTGAGTGGAGCATGCTGCTCAACGTATGGCGGAAGCTCTCGGCAAGGGTTTCGAGTTCGTTGAATTTCAAGTCGCAATCGTCAAGCTGCCCCTCGGCAATGCGTTTGCGGATCATGTCGGTGATGAGCTGCTCGATGCGGTGAAGCGTGGGCTTTTCGAGGCTGCGCGCGGCGCTCTCGATCGAATCCGCCAGTGAAATGACCGCGATCTCGCGCGACTGCGGTCGCGGCCCGCCGTAGCGGAAACTGCTCTCGCTCACTTCGGGAAGCTCCTCGTCATTCATCGAGGCGATCTTCCCGCCGGATTCTGCCGCCGCCTGCTGATCCACGGCCCTCTTGTAGAAATAATACACCAGCGAAGTGCCGTGGTGCTGCTGGATGACATCAATGATGTCCTGATTGAGTTTATATTCGAGCGCGAGGGATACGCCCTCCTTCACGTGCGCGATGATGATCAGCGCGCTCATGGTCGGCGCGAGATCGTCGTGCGGATTGCGGTCGTGCCGCATGTTCTCGGTGAAATACTCCGGCTTCACGAGCTTGCCGATATCGTGAAAGTAGCTGCAAACACGCGCCATGGTGGCGTTGGCCCCGATGGCTTCGCAGGCTGATTCCGCGAGGTTGGCCACCGCAAGGCTGTGCTGGAAAGTTCCGGGGGCCTCGATCGTCATCCGCTTGAGCAGTGGATGATTCAAGTCGGCGAGTTCGAGCCAGCGGACCGGGGTGACAATCCCGAAGATGCTTTCCACGAATGGAAGCGCACCGACGATGATAAGCGTCATGACAAGCGGCCCGCCGATCGCAACCGCCGACTGCAAGCCCAGCACCTCATAATTGAGCGCGGGGCCCGTAGCCCAAATGTGGAGCAGGTTCGCCTTCTTGAACGCAACCGCGAGCACCCACATCGCAAGCCCAATAAATATCCCCGCCCTCGGAAGATCCCCGCGCTTGCGGACATTTGCCGTCAGGAAAAGTGCGACAAACCCGGCGACGAGGTGCGTGGTCGTATTCATCACGATGAGCCCCAGATCGTCGCTCACACTTGCAAGCACCGGGAGTCCCAGAAGTGTGGTGAACACCGCCGTGAAAACACCCACCGCCCGGCCAAGCAGCACGCTTGCAAGCAGCGGCGCGAAAGCAAACGGGATCACCAGCAGCCACAAATCGCGCTTCACGTACGCACTCATCTGCCCCTCCACGAATTGGGTGCCGGAGTTCACTGCCGCATCCGCGCTGATGAGGCAAAACTTTACCATGCCAAGGTGCGTGAAGAGGATCAGCAGCAGCAGCAGCAGCCGGGAATTCCGCCGGAACAATGTGTTGTGATTGATGCAGAGGTGCGCAACCGCGATTCCGAAGGTGAGCATCGCGACAAGGATCGTCTCCGCCGGCAGTGATTGCGTGCCGGCCTTCACGATCCAAAACAAACCCACCGCGAACGACAGGAGCACTGCAACTTTTGCCCCAAGGCCGTGCTCCAGCGTATCGAGCAGTTCACTTTCCGTGATGCGCCGCCGCGTCTTTTGTGGTGCAAGCCCCTTCTTTACAAGGCGCTGGCGTTCGAAGAATCCAAGCATGAGTCCGTAAGGCCATGCAGTCTCTGTGCCGGTCGGCCAGGGCGCAAACTGAAAAACGAGGCCGCCCCTGCCAGCGGGCTTGCCGTCAGAGCAGCGTCAGGGGGTTCTGCCGCGTTTTCAGCGGGAATTCTACGCGGCTGCCAGCAAGCGGCTGTAACTCGAAGATCGCCGCGCGCTCCCGGCCGGAAACGAAATCCACACGCACTCTCCCACTTCCTCCCTCCCACTTCCTCCCTCCGACTTCCGACTTGGACGCGCAGCGTCCCCTGCCTTCTCCACCCAGTACCGTCATTGCAAAAAAGTCGGACGCGCTGGTGGTGAAAAGTCGATTTTTCTGATGTTTTGCGCGTGCCGGAGATTGTCTCCGCTGCCAATCCAACCAAATGCCCACTCATCCGCCACGCATGACCACATACCGTCTGTCCATTCTCCATTGCTTCACGTTCCTCGCTTCCGCCGTCGCAGCGGTCGCCGCCGATGCAGCGAAGCCCGTCTTTGAAACGCCGAAGATCACCAGCACGACGCAGCCCCGCCTGCTCGAAGTGAAAGCGCTGCTCGATGGCGCGAAGGAACTGTTTCTCGTCGTCACGGACGAGGGCGCGAACAGTGGCGACTGGGCGGACTGGATCGAGCCAAAGCTCATCATGGCAGACGGCACCACGACGGATCTTTCGACGCTCAAGTGGAAGGCGGCGAGTTCCGGCGCGGGGAATGCGAACATTGGGAAGAACGCGATGGGCGGCCCGCTCCTGGTGGACGGGAAGACCTTCGCGAACGGCATCGGTGCCCACGCCGCCTCGGTGATCGCGTATGATCTGCCGGCGGGCGTGACGGGTTTCACTGCGAAGGTGGCGCTGGACGACGGCGGGGCGCTCCGCGAGGGGAAGCCGAGTGATGCGTCGGTGCGCTTCCAAGTTTTCACGCAGATGCCGGCAGAGCGGAAGGCGCTAAATTTCAAGGACGGGGTGGAGTCGGTGCCGTTGGATCTTTTCACGGTGCCGGAGGGGTTTGAAGTAACGCTGTGGGCAACCTCGCCGCTGTTCAATAATCCGGCGAACATGGACTTCGACGCGCAGGGCAGGCTCTACGTGACGGAAGGCGTGAACTACCGCGGCAGAGCCAACCGCCGCCCCGAGGGCGACCGCGTCGTGATCCTCGAAGACACGACGGGCTCGGGCAAGGCGGACAAGAGCACGGTCTTTGTGCAGGAAAAAGGTTTCGTGTCGCCGCTCGGCGTCGGTGTGCTGGACGACAAGGTCATCGTCTCGCAGCCGCCGGATCTGATCGTCTTCACCGATGTGAATCGCGACGGGAAATTCGATCCCGCAGTGGACAAGCGCGAGGTGCTGTTGACGGGGTTTGCCGGGCGCAACCACGATCACAGCCTGCACAGTCTCACGGCTGGGCCGGACGGGCAGTGGTATTTCAACCAGGGCAACTCCGGCGCGGAGTTCACGGACAAATCCGGCAAGACCTTCCGCATGGGCAGCCCTTACTCGAAAAGGGAGATCGCCGGCATGAAGAGCGACGACGGCAATGTTTGGATCGGCGGCTTCACGGTGCGCATGAACCCCGACGGCACCAACGTCAAGATCATGGGCCACAATTATCGCAACAGCTTCGAGCAGACGGTCAACTCGCTCGGCGACATCTTCCAGAGCGACAACGACGACCCGCCAGCCTGCCGCGTCGCGCCGATCATCGAGGGCGGAAATGCGGGCTTTGCCTCCGCCGATGGCAAGCGCTCGTGGGGCGCGGACAAGCGGCCCGGCCAGGACACGCCGACGGCTCAGTGGCGGCAGGAGGATCCCGGCACGATGCCCGCGGGCGACGTCTATGGCGGCGGCTCACCGACCGGCGTCGGCTTCTATGAAAATGGCGCGCTCGATCCAAAATGGAACGGCTTGCTGCTCGCGTGCGAGGCGGGGAAGAACGTCGTCTTCGGCTACCTGCCGAAACCGGACGGCGCGGGGTTCAAGATGGAGCGCTTCGATTTCCTCACCTCGAACAAGGAGCGGAAATGGGCCGGCTCCGACTTCCTCGGCGGAAGGGCCACGGGCGAGATCAAGACGTTGTTTCGCCCGAGCGATGTGTGCGTCGGGCCGGATGGCGCGATCTATGTCGCGGATTGGTTCGATCCCGGCGTCGGCGGACATGCCACCCGTGATGATCGGATCACCGGCTCCATCTACCGGATCGCCCCGAAGGGGTTCAAATCCGTGGTGCCGAAGATAGATCTGAAAACCATCGAGGGCCAGATCGCCGCACTGAAGAGCCCCGCGAACAACGTCCGCAACAGCGGCTTGACGCGGCTGAAAGAGCAGTGCGCGAAAGCCGTGCCCGCGGTCGCCGCGCTGCTGCGGGATCCGAATCCCTACATCGCCGCGCGCGCCATCTGGCTGCTCGCGCAGATGGGCGACACCGGTGTCGCGCAAGTCACGCCGCTGCTCGGATCGAAGGACGCCACGGTCCGCCTCGTTGCATACCGCGCGTTGCGCACGGCGAATCAAAACGTCCTCGCCATGGCTGCGAAAATGGTCGGCGACGAATCCGCCGCCGTCCGCCGCGAAGTCGCGCTGACGATGCGCGATGTGCCCGCCGCGCAAAGCGTGCCCGTTCTCGCGAAGCTCGCGCAGCAGTTCGACGGCAAGGACCGGGCGTATCTCGAAGCCATCGGCCTCGGCAGCACCGGCAAGGAAGCCGAGGTGTATGACGCCGTTTCAAAAACGATGGGCGGCAGCCCGGAGAAATGGAGCGAGGCCTTCGCATGGCTCGCATGGCGCCTGCATCCGGCCGCCGCAGTGAAGGATTTCAAGGCGCGCATTCTGGACGAAAAGCTCGGTGCCGATCAGCGCAAGCTCATGCTCACCGCGCTCGCATTCGTGCCCACGCGCGCCGCCGCCGGCGCAATGATCGAGGTCGCGCACGCAAAGGATTTTCCGATGACCGATCTTGCAAAATGGTGGCTGCTCAACCGCAAGGGCAACGACTGGAAATCCTTCGACGTCGAAACCGGAATGAAGGCGCTCGGCCTTTACAATCCCGAAAATGTGAAGCTCACCGCCGTCGAAATGCCACCGGTCCCGAAGGACGCGCCGAAGCTCCCGCCCGTCGCCGACATCGCGAAGCTCACCGGAGACGCAAAGCGCGGCGAAGCCTCCATCGCGCTTTGCACGACATGCCACCGGATCGGCACGAACGGCGTGGATTACGGGCCCGACCTCAGCACCTTCGGCAAACAGCAGACGACTGAGATCCTCGTGCAGGCGATCGCCGAGCCGTCGGCCTCGATTTCGCATGGGTTTGACGGCAGTGAGATCAAGACCACCGACGGCCTCACGATCACCGGCATAGTTTTGTCCGCAGGCGATCCGGTGATCATCAAGTGCATGGGCGGGACGCTGCAAACCGTTCCGAAGTCACGCATCGCGTCCATGAAAGCGCTGGCCACATCGCTGATGTATCATCCTGCGCAACTCGGCCTCACCGGGCAGTCCATCGCGGACATCGTCGCGTATTTGAAGAGTCTGTAAACGGGCTTGGCGAGGCCCATAGGATTTACACGGTCACCCAGCAGGAACATCGGGCGAAGCGCGGGGCGCTTCCGGGTGGAGCAATCGACTCGCGTGCGGTTCGCGGCGACTCGCCGCGAACACCTCCGTGCGCGTGGGACACGAAAAGCGCCCCTGAATTTTCGAGAGCCTCCATGTGTCCACCCGCCTCGTGGTGTTTCCGGCGAGTCGCCGGAAACCGCACTCCGGTGGAGTACTCCACCCGGGATCGCGTTGCTTCACCCGGGGTTCCAGGAGCGAAGCTCGATCGTCCTCAGGATGCTACGCGATGATGTCGCGGATGACGTGGCCGCCGACGTCGGTGAGCCGGAAGTCGCGGCCGTTGAAACGGTAGGTGAGCTTTTCGTGATCCAATCCCAGGAGGTGCAGGATGGTCGCGTGCAGGTCGTTCACGTGGACCTTTTTTTCGACCGCCTTGTAGCCGAACTCATCGGTCGCGCCGTAGTGGAAACCGCCGCCGCGCGTGCCGCCGCCAGCCATCCAGATCGTGAAGGCATGCGGATTGTGATCGCGACCGCGGGAACCTTGCGAATCGCTGGTGCGGCCGAACTCGCCGCCCCAGACGACGAGCGTGGAATCCAGCAGGCCGCGTGCTTTCAAATCGGCAAGCAAGGCCGCGGCCGGCTGGTCGGTCGCGGCGGCGCATGAGCGGTGGTTCGTCTCGATGTTGTCGTGGCCGTCCCAGGGCACGTCGTCCACGGAGCCGTCGCCGCCGGTGCCGCGTCCGGCAAAAATCTGGATGTAGCGCACGCCGCGCTCGATCAGGCGCCGCGCGATGAGGCACTGGCGGCCAAATGTGTCAGTGTTTTTTTCACCGACGCCATAGAGCTTCCGGGTGGCCTCGGTCTCGCTCTGGAAATCGAGCGCCTCGGGCGCGGCGGTCTGCATGCGGTAGGCCAGCTCGAAGCTGTTGATGCGCGCGTTGAGGTCCGCTTGGTTCGCGCGGGCCTGGGCGTGGGCGCTGTTTACGTCACGCAGCATCTCGATGGCGCTGCGCTGCTGTTCATCGGTCTCGTCTTTCGCCCGCAGGACATTATCAATCGCCTCCTTCCGGCGCGCATCGAGCGCGAGGGCCTGGTAGGTTTTTGGCAGGAAACCAGCCGACCAGATCTGATCGTCGCCGCGCGGCTTGCGGTCGTGCATCACGACGAACGCCGGGAGATTCTGGTTCTCCGTTCCAAGGCCGTACGTGACCCACGCCCCCGAGCTGGGACGGCCGGGGATGTTTGTGCCGCACATGAGCTCGATGGAAGCGGGCGCGTGGTTGTTGCCTTTGACATAGCAGGAATGGATGAAGGTCATGTCGTCCACATGCCGCGCCATGTGGGGCAGAATGTCGGAGACCCACGTGCCGCTCTGCCCGTGCTGCTGCCAGCCGAACGGCGATTTCAGGATCTTGCCGCTGGTGGTGAAAAATCCGGTCTTCGGATCGCTGCCCGGCAGCACCTGTCCGCTGCGCTTTTGCAGCTCCGGCTTGTAATCGAACGTATCCATGTGCGACGGCGCGCCCGTCATGAAAAGCCAGATGACCGCCTTCGCGCGCGGCGCGAAATCCGGACGCTTGGGCAGCAGCGGGTTGAGGGCGCTGGCGGCGCGCGTCTCCTCGTTCAGCAACGTGGCCAGCGCGAGCGAACCAAAGCCCTGGCCGACTTGCTGGAGAAACTTTCGGCGCGTGGGAAGAACGAGTCCTCCGGGTGTGTGATGGTTGAACATGGCAGGAGAGTGTTGGCGGATGAACTGTGGACGCTTCTAATCAACGTAGATGAACTCGTTCGACGCGAGCGCCACGAGGCAGGTCGCGGCAAAGGCTTTCTCGGCGGCCTGCGCGGCGAGGTTGGGATCGGCTCCGCCCATGGTTTCCTTTTGCTTTAAAAAATAGCCCCCGAATTTTGCGCGCTCGGCGGCTGTCGGCGGTCGCGAAAATGCGATCAGGAACATCTGCTCAATCGCCGCTTCCGGCGTGGCTCCCTTTGCCAGCGCGCGTTTGGCGAGCCTGCCGGCCATGTCGCGCACAAACGGGGAATTCAGCATCGTGAGCGCCTGGGTCGGCAGCGTGGTCGCTCCGCGGTCGCCGATGCTGCGGGTCGCATCCGGCGCGTCGAAGAGCGTGAGGAACGGGACGAGTTCGCTCCGTTTGACCCGCAGGTAAACGCTGCGGCGCGGCGATTCGACGGCGGTCTCGGGCGACCCGAACATTTTTGTGTCGAGCTTTTCGCCGACGCTGAGGAGCGCGTCGCGGATGGCCTCCGCTTCCAGCCGGCGCGACGACATCTGCCAGAGCAGTTTGTTTTCCGGATCGCGCTGTTGATTTTGGACATTCGCGTCCGCGCCCTGCTGGTAGGCGGCGGTGAGCATCATCAGCCGATGCAGCGGCTTCAGCTTCCAGCCTCCGCGGATGAATTCGCCCGCGAGGAAATCGAGCAGCTCGGGATGCGTCGGCATGGCGCCCTGGGCTCCGAAATCATTCGGCGTCGCGACGATCCCGCGCCCGAAGTGATGCTTCCAAACGCGATTCACGATCACCCGCGCGAGCAGATGCCCGGCTCCACCCTCCGAGTCCGCCATCCAATCCCCAAGTGCGATGCGCGGGTCGCGCTCCGGCTGCGCGAGCCAGCGGCCCGGCTCCTTGGTCGCCAGGACCTGGATGAATCCCGGTGTTGCCTTGCCCTCCTTGCTGTCCACCTCGCCGCGCCGGAGCAGGAACACATCCCGCCCGCCACTGACGGCGGTGTACACTTCCGCCGGCTTTGGCTGCGGCACCTTGCGTGCGTGATCCGCGACTGCGTTGAAGACCTTCTTGCTCGGCTCGTCGAAGCGGCTCAGCCAGCGCACCGCATCGGCGCGGTTTGCATCCACCAGTTTCCCATCGAGCATGGCCCGCAATTCCCGCAGGTGCTGGAAGTCAGCTCCCCCCGCGAAAACATCGGCAACCTGGGGTGCTGGCGGACCGATGATGACATCCGCCTGCGGCGGGAATGGCTCGGTGGTCATCGCCAGCCGCAGCCGCCCGATCGCATCGGCGCGAAAATCGAACCGGAATGTCAAAACCGTGCCGCCATCGAATCCGGGAAAACCGCCCTGGATCGCAAAGGCCGCAGAATTCTCGACTCCCGGCTTGTCCTTTGCCCGCCATCCCGTCGCTGGATTGGCGTCCACGGCATTGGCGACAGGCATCTCTTTTTCCGCGAAGCGCGCCTGCCCCGGGGTCAGCTTCAGCTTCACCGGCGCCGCCTTGTTCCCAGCATTGGCGGGTGAGGCGGTGACGCTGAAATCCGCGAGGTTGAAACTGCCATCGCCCGCAAGCCCGGGGCCGGATTTCGGGAGTTTCTTGTCGGGGATAGCGTCGAGCCGGACTGCCTTGATGTTCTTTTGAAATGTGTGCGCGACGACTGTGTAGGTGATGATGTTCGGATCGTTCGCGGGTTTGGCTTTCGGGTCCAGCTTGGGCCGCGCGACGAATGCGACAACCCCGTCCGGCTTCGATTCGAGGATCGCTTGAGTGCCACTCACCTCGACCACATCGAGTGTCTGCCATCGCGGATCGGGCGCCGGCTTCGGAACTGCCGCCTGGCTCCATTTTTCAAGGCGGGCGGGCAATTGTTCCGTCTCAAACTTCCGCAGCGCGGCCACCAATGTCCCAAGAGTCGCCCGATGGGCGTCGAGTTCCGCCTTCGCCGCCTCTTTTTCCGGCGTGTGCTGCTGGGTGCCGTGGACGGTTTTTCCGAAAACCGCCGCGAGGGCATAGTAGTCGGGGTGCGGGATCGGATCGTACTTGTGCTCGTGGCAGCGCACACATTCCACCGTGAGCCCGAGCATCGAACTGCCGATGGTCGAGAGCATGTCGTCGAGCTGGTCGTAGCGGATTCGCTCCTCGGTTTTTGCCGTGAGCTGGCCCGGGTACGGCCCGGCCACAAGGAAGCCCGTCGCCGCCGCGCCATCGTAGCTCCCTGGCTCGATCTTGTCGCCCGCGAGCTGCCAGCGGACGAAGTCGCTGTAGGGCATGTCGGCATTCAGCGCACGGATGACCCAGTCGCGGTAGTGATATGCACCATTGCGGTAGGCGTCGAATTCGTAGCCGTTGCTTTCGGCATAGCGCACCAGATCCAGCCAGTGCCGCCCCCAGCGTTCCCCGTAGCGCGGGCTGGCGAGCAGCCTGTCCACAAGTTTCGGGAAGGCATCGGACGACTGGTCTTTCAGAAATTCCGCCAGCTCCTCCGGCGAGGGAGGCAGCCCGGTCAGATCAAAAAACGCCCGGCGGGCGAGCTTCTCCCGGCTCAGCGGTGCGGAGGGTGTCACCCCCGCCGCCTCCTGTCTTGCGAGAACGAAACGATCCACCGGGGAACGCGCCCAGGCGGCATTCTTCACCTCGGGCGGAGAACCCGCCGCGAGCGGCTTGAACGACCGGAACCCGCGCTCCTGCGCCACATTGATTTCACGTTTTGCGCTTCCCTTCGGCCCCAGACGCGGATCCGGCAGCCCGATCTCCACCCACTTCGCAATATCCGCGATGATGGAATCGGCGAGCTTGTGCTTCGGCGGCATCTCCATGTCCGGGTCGCTCCAGCGCACCGCCTTCACCAGCAGGCTTGCGTCCGGCTTTCCCGGCACCACCGCCGGCCCGGTGTCCCCACCTGCCAGCACACCCTCGCGCGTATCGAGAAAAAGCCCGCCCTTCAGCTTGCCCTGCGCCTTCGCCTCCACGGAATGGCACTTGTAGCAGGATTCCGCGAGCACCGGCCGGATCTTCTTTTCAAAAAAGGCGATCGCCTCCGGCGAGGCCGCCACCGGCTCCGCCGCCCCAGCCGCCGCCCCCAGCAGGACGGCCCACCCCATAGCAGACCGGACAAAGCGCGCAGCAGTCAGCCGACGCATGATTTTCAAACCCCGAACCACGACGAAACTCCCGCCGCAACGCGATCCCAAGCCCGCCTGCGAAGCTGGCGACCAATACTCAGTGAAATTGGAAAGTCTGTGCATAAAAAAGCTGGCTCGTCGGCATCGGGTCGAACCAAGCGATCAACCCCAGCTCTTTCAAGTTCTTTGCTTTCTATCACTGCCGGAAACGGTCAGAACGGGCACAGGCGTCGGGGAGTGAGGGGGGCTGCCTCGCCCCCGAAAGGAAGACACGGTGAGCGAGGCAAAAAATGGCGGCCTTCCACCGGAAGCCGTCGCAGGCAGGTAGCCGGACTACTTCTTCAGTTCGATCTTCGACGCCGCCATTTCGGTCATTCCAATCATCCTCGCCCCGCTGGCCATTCTCATCAGGCGAGCACTGCGTGGATCACATTGCCATGCACATCCGTCAGCCGGTAGTCGCGGCCGGAATGGCGGTAGGTGAGGCGCGTGTGATCAAGGCCGAGCGTGTGGAGAATGGTCGCGTGCAGATCGTGAACGTGGACGGGGTTGGCGACGATGGAGTTTCCGTACTCGTCCGTCTCGCCGTAGCTGAAGCCGCCGCGCACCCCGGCACCCGCGAGCCAGCAGGTGAATGCCTGGGCATGATGTTCGCGGCCGGTCGCGTTTTTCGCGGTGTTGAAAGGGGTCCGGCCAAACTCCGTGGCCCAGACCACGAGCGTGTCATCCAGCATCCCGCGCTGCTTCAGGTCGGTGATCAGCGCGGCGATGGGCTGGTCCACGTTCTTGGCGAGGGCGACATGCTCGTTCATGTTGCCGTGCGAATCCCAGTTGCGGTTCGCGCCGGTGTCGATCAATTCGATGAACCGCACGCCGCGCTCCGCGAGCCGGCGCGCAATGAGACACTGCCAGGCAAAGCCCTTGGTGCTGCCGCGCGCGAGGCCGTAGAGCTGGTGGATGGCGTCGGTCTCACGCGTGAGGTCGAACGCCTCAGGCGCCGCGGCCTGCATGCCGTGCGCCGTCTCGAACGCGCGGATGCGCGCGGCGAGCTGCGCGTCGTTGTCGCGCGCGAGCAGATGCCGGCGGTTGAACGCGGCGGACAGGCCCAGTTCCATCTCCTGCACGCCGGCCTCGGTGAGCCGCTTGATGTTCGGCACCGGTTCCGGCCCCGGCACCACGCGCGTGCCCTGATGACTGCCGGGCAGAAAGTCCGACGACCAGAGCTGCGCGCCCGAATACGGCAGCGCGGGCGCGATGACGACAAAGCCCGGCAGGTTCGCGTTGACCGAGCCCAGTCCGTAGCTGATCCACGAGCCCATGCTGGGCCGGGTGAAACCGACCGAGCCGGTGTGAATGCCCAGCGTTGCCGCCGCGTGGTCGGCATTGTCGGAGAACATCGAGCGCACGAGGCAGATGTCATCCGCGCACCGGCCGATGTTCGGAAACAGCCCGCTGATCCACAGCCCCGACTGGCCGCGCTGTTTGAACTCCCATTGCGGGCGCTTGTAGAACTTCACCTCGCTGCGGTTCTCAGGCGCGAAGGCCTGGAGCATCTTCTTCGGCACCTGGTAGGGCTGGTTGTGATCGGCGATCAGGCGCGGCTTGTAGTCGAAGGAATCCACATGCGACACGCCGCCGCTCATGTGGAGGAAGATGACCCTCGTCGCCCGTGGCGCGAAGTGCGGCGCGCGCGGCGCCAGCGGATCACCCGCCGCGCAGAGTTCGGAGATGGCGCCGGGCAGGATTAGCGAGGTGCCGGCAAGCGAGCGGATGAAGGTGCGGCGGTTCATTCAGTCGAGGTAAATAAATTCATTCGCGGCGAGCAGCGCGCGGCTCAGGCTCTGCCAGGCTTTTTCGGGGGAAAGCTTGTTCGCCGCGAGCTGTGCAAGGTGGCCGGCGGCCAGTTGCGCCTCCTCGGGCGCCGGGGGGCGGGCGTAGAGAATTTGAAAGGCCCGCTCGATCCGCGCCGACTCGCCGGACTGCTCGCGTTGAATGCGCGCGGCGAATTTCTCCGCCCGCTGGTGGAGGAAGGGATCGTTCAGCACGAAGAGCGATTGCAGCGGGGTGGTCGTGGCCTGGCGCTGGGCGGTGCTGCTGTTCGGGTCCGCGCCGTCAAAGAGCAGCAGGAAGGGATGCCGCCGGAGGCGCTGCTGCATTTGATAGACGGTGCGCTTCGACGTGTCGTAGTTGGCGAAGAACTGGTTGTGCTGCGTGAAGCTCCAGGTGCTGACGGCGGGGAACGGATGCGCGCCGCCGGGCGTGGCGTCGAGGTCGCCGCTGACGAGGAGCAGCGAGTCGCGCACGCACTCGGCGTCGAGCCGGCGGCGCGAGGCGCGCGACCAAAGCGCGTCCTCGCCGGCCCCGGCGCTGGCGAGCTGCCAGGTGCGCGAGCCCAGGATGAGGCGGTGCATGGCCTTCACCGACCAGCCGCTTTCCACGAAACGACCGGCGAGATAATCAAGCAGCTCGGGATGCGAGGGCGGCTGGCCGCGCAAGCCGAAGTCGTTCGGCGTCGTGACGAGGCCCCGGCCGAAGTGATGCTGCCAGATGCGGTTGACCATGACGCGCGCGGTGAGCGCATTCGTCGGCGAGGCGATGGCCTCGGCGAGTTCGCGGCGGCCGCTGGACTTCGCATCGCCGAGCGGCTGGCCGCCGAGGATGGTGGGAAAATGGCGCGGCACCGTTTCGCCCAGGCGCGTCGGATCGCCGCGCACATGGAGCCGCGCGTCGGCGGGCTGGCCGTCGCCCACGGCGTAGGCGAGCTGCCACTGCGGGGCTTCGGCGAGGACACGGCGCTTCTCGAGCACGGCGGCGCGTTCCTTCTTCGCCTGGGCGACCTTGGTCTTTCGCTCCGGTGTGTCCGGTTCCTTCTCCGCGGCCACCCTCGCCTCGTCGTGCTGCTTCGCCTCGGCGTCGAGCGCGGCGAGCTTTTCATTCAACGACTTTTTCACGGCCTCGATTTCGGCGGGCGGGAGCAGTGGCCGGAGATTTTCCGGGCGGTTTTTCCCTTCGCTGCCGGGATGCGGAAAGGTGGTGCTGTTGAAGACGCCGTAGAGCGCGTAGTAGTCGGCATTCGAGACGGGATCAAACTTGTGGTCGTGACAGCGCGCGCAACTGAGCGACAGGCCGAGAAAGGTGCGGCCGGTGTTTTCGATGGCGTCCTCGATGGTCAGGTGCGGCTCGCCTTTTCCGCCCGCGAAACGCCGCGCGGACGCCAGGTAGCCCGTGGCGATGATGCGCCGCTCCCACGCGGACGGCGGGTCGGCCGGCAACAGGTCGCCGGCGATTTGCTCGCGGACAAACTGGTCGAACGGCATGTCCTGATTGAAGGCGGCGATGACGTAGTCACGGTACTTGTGTGCCTGCGGGATGGGATAATCGGACGCGTTACCGCTCGTGTCCGCGTAGCGCACGACGTCGAGCCAGTGACGGCCCCAGCGCTCGCCGTACTGCGGCGACGCCAACAGGCGGTCGATGAGATGGGTGACGGCCAGCGGACGGTTGGCCGTCGCGTCGCGCAGGAATGCGTCCACTTCCTCGGGCGTGGGCGGCAGTCCCGTCAGGTCGAAGGTCATTCGGCGGATGAGGGCGCGGGGATCGGCGTCGGGCGCGGGCGCGACGCCCGCCTGCTCCATTTTGACGAGCGTGAAGGCGTCCACCTCGTTGCGCGGCCACGAGGAGTTTTTTACCTTCGGCCGGACGGCCGTGCGCACCGGTTGAAACGCCCAGTGTTTGCGGCCCTGGTCATAATCAATCTGGCTCGCGGCCTTCGTCACCGCCGCCTCGCCCGAGCGCGGGTCGGGCGCGCCGAGTTTCACCCACTCGACCAGGTCCTTCACGCCCTCCGACGGCAGCGGATGCTTGGGCGGCATCTGAAATTCTTTGTCCCAATAGCGCACGCCGCGGATGAGCAGGCTCTCGTCCGGCTTGCCCGGCACGATGGCCGGCCCGGACTCGCCGCCCTTCACCCAGCCCTCGCGCGAATCGAGCCGCAGCCCGCCCTTGACCTTTTTGGCATCCGCGCTGTGGCACTCGTGGCAATGCTCCTTCAGGAGCGGCCGGATGCGCTTCTCAAAAAACGCGATCGCCTCCGGCGAGGGAGGCACCGTGTCCGCGGCCATGGCAGCAGCACCGGCAAACAGGATGAAGAGTGAGGCGGTCTGGCCGCAGTTCATTTTCACGCCCCGAGGTTGTGCCATGCCTCCTCCACGACGCAATCCAAAGGCCGCCCGGAAAACAGACGGCAATCGTGTTGGGGAGTTGGAATGTTTACTCATTAAAAAAAGCCGGAACGTCTGCGTCCCGTCCGAGCAATCCCCCTCCCTTTCAAGTTCTTTGTCCTTTCAGCCAGGAAATCGCTCTCGCTCCCGCCGCACGGGAGAGCTTGCAGAAGACAATGTCCCCCCGCCGCCTGCTCACGGCTTCGCGGGTGGCGTAGGCACGGGTTGCTTGGGTTCTTCGAGCAGCTTGATCTTTTCGTTCACCCCATCGGCGGCTCCCCGATCGCGGGCCATTTCATACGCGCGGAGGGCTTCCTTCTTATCGCCGAGAAGCTGGTGCGCCTGCGCCTTGTCGAGAAGGAGCGCGGCATCCGGTGTCTTCGGGTTCAGCCGCGCGCCGATTTCCTCCAGCGCCAGTTTCAAATCCGCCCCAGCCTCCGCGATCTTGCCGAGACCGATGAACGCTCGCGCGCGGCGGATGAGCCACGAGCTTTTGATGCGCGAGTCCTGCAATTCCGGCTCGATGATTTTCAGCGCCGCGGCAGACTGCCCGTCATCGAGCAACGCCTCCACCCGTTCGATCCCGAGCACGCCGGCACCGGTCTCCGCAATCCCCTCATCGAGTCCCGCGACGCGCTCCCTGTGCGCCTTGAGGCGGCGCTGGATTTCGCTGCGCATGAGATACCACCCGGGGTTCTGCCTGTGCAATTTCAGCGCGGCATCGCAATCCTCCAGCGCCTTCGTGTTTTCATTCTGAGAAAGGAGGATCTCCGCGCGGAGCATTCGCAGCGAGGCGATGTCCGCCGGTTCCTCCGGCTTGAGCGCAAGCCCGCGGGCAACGGTCGCCATGGCGTCCGCGGCCCTGCCGCCAAGAAAAAGTACGCGTGCGAGTTCGCGCTGAACCACCACCGACCGCGGAGCAAGCGCAGCGGCCCGCTCCATGTCCTTCGTGGCTTCCGGGAGCCTGCCGAGGACGCGGTATTCGGCCGCTCGTTCGGAGAGCAGTTCCGCGGTCACGCCGGTCTTGTTCATCTGCCCGGTGAGTTCCTCGATCTCATGCTCCGGGCCCTCGTGCGCGATGGCTGCAAAGGGAGCGAGCCAAACGACCACGGCAACCCGGAGATGGGCGGCGGCAGCGCGCATCAGTCCTCGACGATGAGCGTGGGGTTCAGGAGAAAATCCGCGCGCTCCGCACTGGTGGCGTGGCCCTCGATGGCGAGCACGTTGACGCCGTCCTTGAGGTGCCTTTTCGGATCGGGGAGCACGAAGTACTGGCTGCCCTTCTGCTCACGCACCTTCACGTTTTGTGCGCTGCGCCCGCTGCTTCGCGCGACGCCGCTGCGCACGACCTCCCTGCCGTTGATGTACGCGATGAACGCGTCGCTGAAGTCAACCTGCAAGCCCACCTCCGTGATGCGATCCATCTGCGCAATTTCGAACTCCCTCCGCGCGTAGAGCACCGTGTGCCTGCCCCTCATCCCACGCACATCCGTGCGAAAGGCCGCCTTCCCATGGCCAAACGCCGCGGCCCCGGTCTTCCAGCCATCGGCTGCGAATCCCGCCTGCGTCCATTCCTTCCCCCGCACCGGCAGGTCGAATGTGTACCGCCACTCTGCGCCCGGCGGCACGACTGCCTTGTAGTCCACCGGGGGGGCGGCAGCGACTCTCACGGGGGTTCCCGGTTTCTTGTACTCCGGCGGCATCCAGGGCAGCGCGATCCGCACGGGCGCCACGCTGCCGCGCTTCACGATGCTGAAAAGATCCGCCTGCGCGCCTTCGCGATTGATCATCCTGGCGGTGAGCGTGTCGCCTTTCACATCCACCAGCACGGAGCCGTGCTCGAGCACGATGCTGCGCATCACCGGCATCGAGCCAACGCGCCCAAGCGTCTGGCCCGCATTCCCGGTCACCACCTGCACCGTGCCCTCGTGCGCCTTGATGCCCTTGCTCTTGCGGTACGCGCCGTCGCCGGCCGGATCGCCGTCCCCATCGTCGAGGATCGCATTGTCCGAAACCGTGGGCGTGCCGTAGGCGCCGTCCATCAGCATCGAACGCTCGTAAATATGCGAGTGTCCCGTGAGCACCACGTCCACTCCGCCGGCCTCGATGATCGGCATGATGAGTTTCCGCATCTCGGTGAGGTCCGCCTCCTTGTCGCTGTCGTGGCTGCCCTTCGTGTAAGGCGGATGGTGCCAGAACGCGATGAGCCAGCCGGCTTTCGTCTTTTCGAGATCAGCCTTCAGCCAGCTCGCCATCGGGTCACCCGGCTTGCGGCTGAGGTCGTGTGAATCGAGGCAGATGAAATGGATGTTCGCGTAATCGAACGAATAATACGCCTCCGTGCCCGATGCCAAACCGCCCGTCTCGCCGCGCGTCGGCACCACATACGCATCGTAGTACGGCCCGATCCCCGTCTTCCCGCTCGAAGTCGCGCCCTCGTGATTTCCCATCGCGGGCCAGCACACCTTGTTGCGCAGCGTGCTCTCGTACATTTCAAAAAACCGCGTCTGAAACTCCACATCGCGCCCCGTGTTGTAGGCCATGTCCCCCACATGCAGCCAGAAATCCAGCGGCTGCCTCTCCGCCGCCACCGTCCTCAGCATCGCCTCATGCACCGCCACCTGCGGCGCCCGCCCGGTACCCCCATCACCGATCACCCAGAATCTCACCGGCTTCTCGATGCCCGGCTTCGGATGCGTCGAAAACTGATACGACGCATCCTCCGGTGTCAGCCTCTTCGCGCCGTCAAACACCGCGTAATAGTAAGTCGTCTCCGGTTCCAGATCCTTGAGTTTCGCCTCGTATTGGAAGGTCCCCACCGGAGCCGAATGCAGCTTGGGGAGGGCCAGGTTCCAGGGTGTCCACAACGCCTCCCATCCGGGCGCCACAGCCTGCGATTTTGCACCCAGCGCCGCCCGCACCACGATCCCAGCGGCGCGCACCTCCGTGTCGAGTCGGTCCGGCTTTTTTCCATAGCGCACCACGGGCTCGATCGGCCCCCGGGTCCGCCACACCACGTGCATCATCGTCGGGCTGGCGAATTGCAAATACGGCGCGCGGGTAAACGGCGCGGGTGGATTCTCCGCATGCGAACTCAGCACCAGCGCAATTGCCAGCAAGGGCACCCAGGAGCCTCGTGCGATTGATTTTGAATAGGACATCCTCGCAATCGTAGTGGACGCCGGACAGCGGAGTCCACGAATAAGGACTCGCAGGGCGCAGTCGTCGAATTGTGGCGTGCGGCATTCCCATCCTCAACACGCCTTCCACCGCGTTCGTGTTAAACGACACGAAAAGCACGGGATGCCTGGTGTGCGCCATGTCGAACTTGCTCCGCTTGCCGCCCGGACTTCCCCACGATAAATACCCGGCATGGATTCACTCATCGCACTGCTCAACTCCCGCACGGACCTGACACCCGACCAGGTCGGGGACGCCGTCGCCGCGCTCGTTTCCGCCGATGTCGCGGACTCTGCGAAGATGGAATTTCTCAAGGCCATGCGTGCGAAGGGCGAGACGGCGCAGGAGATCGCAGCGTTTGCAAAATCGCTGCTTGCGCGAGCCGTCCAGCCCTCCCTCGACCGCGCCAGGCTGCCCGGCCCGACGATTGATGTCTGCGGCACCGGCGGAGATAAAAAGGGATACTTCAACGTCTCGACCGCGGTCATGTTTGTCGCCGCGGCAGGCGGCGCGTGCGTGGTGAAGCACGGGAACCGCTCGGTCACATCCATGACCGGCGCTGCCGACGTGCTGGAGGAACTCGGCGTGAAAATTGACCTCTCCCCTGCCGAACTTCGCGCCACGCTCGAGGCTCACGGCGTCGCGTTCATCTTCGCCCCGGCCTGGCATCCCGCATTCAAAACCATCGTCCCGGTGAGGAAGGCGCTCGCCGCGCAGGGCATCCCGACAATTTTCAACATGCTCGGCCCGCTGCTGAACCCGACGCTTCCCGATCACCAGCTTGTCGGGATTTTCAGCGCCGAACTGCTCCCGAAATACGCCGAATCGCTCCAGGCCCTCGGACGCAAACGCGCTTGGGCTGTCCACGGCGACGGCACGGACGAACTGACGATCACGGGCCCATCGCAAGTCCACGCCATCGAGCACGGGCGCACGACCACCTTCACGATCACGCCCGAGAATGCCGGCTTTGCACGCTGCGCGCCCGCCGACCTCCTCGGCGGCGATCGCGCGGAAAATGCCCGCATCCTCACCCGCATCCTCGATGGGAGCGAGCGCGGACCGAAGCGCGACATGGTTTTGCTCAATGCCGGCGCTGCATTCGTCGTCTGCGGCCTCGCGGCGGACCTCGCATCCGGCATCGAGCGCGCTCGGATCGCCATTCAATCCGGCGGCGCGCTGGGAAAGCTGGACGCGCTCCGACATTGACCTCGAAGAACGCACCGGACACCTTCCGCGCACATGTCCCAGAAGATCCTCGTCATTGACGATTCGCCGGCTACGGCACGGCTCGCCGAAACGCTTGTTCAACAGCATTTCCCCGGCTGCGACATCCTCACCGCTGCGCGCGGGACGGAGGGTTTCGAGCGGTGCAATGTCGCGACCCCGGATCTCGTCATCCTCAATGACACGCTTCCCGACATGGACGCCGAGGCCGTGCTGGCGAGGCTGGCGGCCGATTCGTTCAGCGCGCAAGTGCCCGTCTTTCTCCTCGTTGACCCCGCGAAAGCACAGGACTTCAACGGTCGCTACCCGAACGTGGCCCGCGTCCTCACCAAGCCGGTCACGCCCGAGACGCTGGCCGACGCGCTGGGAAGCCAGTTCGCAAACAAACCATCCGCGAAGCGCGTTCTTCGCGCCCAGGGCGGCATCGTTTTCAGCGGCCACACCGGCTTCATCTCGCTGCGGCAGGCGCTTGCAATGGCACAGGGCGACCGCCTCACCGGGGTGCTCCGCTTCCAGCTTGGCCGGCAGCCCGTCGAGCTTTGGATGAATGGCGGGCGTTTCCTCTTCGCCAGCACGCGCAACTTCCACCTCTACTGCGGCGGTTCGCCGGTCATCCTGTCCTCCACCAGCCTTGGCCTCATCCTCGAGGGCCAGATCAACCAGCAGATCACAGGCTGCCCCATTTTTCTTTTCCTCAGCGTCCGCCATGGTTTCCCGCACGACGACGTGATGCAGATCACGCGCGACCACGGCCAGCGGCTCTTCGGCCAGCTTTTCACCGCGGGGCGCGTCGCGTTCGAGTTTGAGGAAACCGGGCAGTTCCCCGACTACGCGCGCAACATCACCCCAGCCAACGACGACGCCGACAACTGGGTGCTCGGCGCGCTCCGGCACGTGCGCCTCGATCAAATCGCACCCGCGCAACAGCCCGACCCGAATGGCGCACCCGCCTACACTCGCCGCGGCTACGACCTCGTCCAGCGCCTCAAGCTCAACGACGTGGAAGCCCGTTTCGCCACGGCGATCAACGGCACCGACACGCTTCAGGTCATCGCTTCAAAACTCGGCATCCCGCTCAACGACGCGCTGCTCATCGTCTATCGTTTCGATGCGCTCGACGTGATTGACTGCTGGAATCCCGGCGTCCTCGGCCTCCCCGGCGCGGCTGAGTAATCGCCCGCCTTGCCCGGCGCGCGTCCCGCGTCTAGCGTCCGCCCCCTTTTCCAAAAATGAGCGCGAACTACAAAGACACCCTGCTGCTGCCAAAGACGGACTTCCCGATGAAGGCCGATCTCGTGAAGCGCGAGCCGGAGCGGCTTGCGAAATGGGAGACGGCGGGGCTGTACCGGCAGATTCTCGATGCGCGGATCGGAGCGCCGCTTTTCGTGCTGCACGACGGGCCGCCGTTCGCGAATGGCGATGTCCATATGGGCACGGCGCTGAACAAGATTCTGAAGGATCTCGTGGTGAAGTCGCGCTCGATGCTCGGCTTCCGCGCGCCGTTCGTGCCGGGCTGGGACTGCCACGGGCTGCCGATTGAGTTCAAGGTGGTGAAGGAGCAGCGCGGCCTGGAGCCCGCGGAAATCCGCCGCCGCGCCGAGGCGTTCGCGCGCAAATACATCGAGATTCAGCGCGGGCAGTTCAAGCGGCTCGGCGTGTTCGGCTCGTGGGAGGATCCGTATCTCACGCTCGCGCCGGGCTACGAGGCGGACATCATCCGCGCCTTCGGCAAGCTCGTGGAGAAGGGCCTCGTGTATCAGTCGAAGAAGCCCGTGTATTGGAGCACCGGCGCGCAGACCGCGCTCGCGGAGGCGGAGGTGGAATACGCGCCGCGGACGGACCCGGCGATCTATGTGAAATTCAAGGTGGCGGTGACGCCAGCAACCATGGCTGCGACGCCCTCGTCGCCGTCCGTTGCCGAGGCGCCATCGCCTCGGCGTGCAGTGTCTGCGCAGGAGCCCAGCGGCGGTGGCGCCGCTGAAACGGACGGCGGCGAGGGCGCCGCAGCCACAGGATCGCTCGCCGATGCTTCATTTGTGATCTGGACGACGACTCCGTGGACGCTTCCGGCAAATGTCGCGATTGCTGTGCACCCAAAGGCAAAATACTCGGTCGCAGATTTCGCCGGGCAGAAGCTGATCGTCGCGAGCGAACTGCTGAACTCCTTTGCAAAGGAATGCAGTCTCGAACCCGGTACAGTGAGCGCGGAGCTGACCGGCGAACAGCTCGTCGGCCTCGAAGCCCGCCATCCATTTTTGCCGCGCACTGCGAAGGTGATCGCCGCCGACTTCGTCACCCTCGACACCGGCACCGGCCAGGTCCACATCGCGCCGGGGCACGGCAAGGACGACTACATCGCCTCGCAGCAACAAAACCCAAAGCTTGAAGTCCTCTCGCCTGTGGATGACTTCGGCAAGCTCACCGAGGACTCCGGGATGCCGCAGTGGGTCGGCAAATACGTCTTCGACGCCAACGCGGAAATCGTCGCCTTTCTCCGCGAGCGCGGCGCGCTCCTCGCCGAGCAGAAATACACCCACGACTACCCGCACTGCTGGCGCAGCAAGACGCCCATCGTTTTCCGCGCGGTGGAGCAGTTCTTCATCAACGTGGACAAGATTCGCAGCGGCGCGCTGGCGGCGATTGATAAGACGCAGTGGCTCCCGCATTGGGGCCGCAACCGCATCTTCGGCACCGTGGAATCGCGGCCCGACTGGTGCATCTCGCGGCAGCGCACTTGGGGCGTTCCTCTGCCTGTTTTCTACGAAGCGAACGGCACTCCCATCGTTCGCGCCGACCTCGCGGCGCGCGTGGCGGACCTCGTCGAGAGCG
>CAMAUI010000068.1 GCA_945861385.1 Prosthecobacter debontii | reverse complement strand
AACCCCGCTCCCCAGACATCCCGATGAGAATTTCGCCGCCTTGCTCCCGCGCCCTTCAGTGCGGCACCCCCGGTGGCCGAAGGCCCAGGGGCCGCTGTTCCCCTCAGATTCCCCCTCCTTCACCCATGATATTCCCGGAAGAACCCAATCAGAGCGCGATCGCCCAGATTGATGTATCCGGCCTCGCCGGCGACGATTCGCTGACGCTCATCGGCACTGCCGCAGTGGACGCATTCACCCTCAACCCCACGGCGGCGGACACCGGCACCGGCGGCATCACGGGCAGGGTGGCGATCGGTTACACGGGGATTGAATTGGTGGTTCTGAATGGTCTGGAGGAGGCCGATACCTTCGCTCTCGGTGGCGGGTTCGGACGACTGGAAGTGAATGGCGGGAGTGGAGACGATACGGTTGACCTCACAGGCACCACCGGACCGGACGCATTTACATTCAGCCCGACAACAGCCGATGCCGGCAGCATGGGGATCACGGGCGGGGTGGCGATTGATTATACGGGGATCGAGTCGGTGGCGTTGAATGGGCTGGGTGGAGACGATACGTTCGCCATCGGCGGGGCGTTCGGTTCGTTAAGCGTGAATGGCGGGGGTGGAGCAGATGCGGTTGAACTCAGTGGCACCGCGGCACCGGACGCGTTCACGTTCAACCCCACAGCCGCGGATGCGGGCAGCCTTGGCATCACGGGAGGTGCGGCGGTCGGCTATACGGAAGTCGAGTCGGTCGTATTGAACGGGCTCGGTGGGGACGACTCGTTTACCATTGATGGCACCTTCGGCATCATCACTGTGAACGGAGGAATCGGCACGGACACGGTTGACCTCAGCGGCACCGCCGCAGCGGACGCGTTCACATTCAACCCCACAGCGGCGGATGCGGGCAACGTCGGCATCACAGGTGGTGCTGCGATCGGTTACACGGAAATCGAGTCGGTCGTGCTGAATGGGCTGGGTGAGGACGATACCTTCGCTCTCGGTGGCGCCTTCGGTTCACTCAAGGTGGATGGCGGGAGTGGAGACGACACGGTTGATCTCACGGGCACGCCCGCAGCGGACGCATTCACGTTCAGCCCCACCGCGGCGGACGCGGGCTTCGTTGGTATCGCAGGCGGTGCGGCGATTGATTACACGGGAGTCGAGGCGATGCTGCTGAATGGACTGGGCGACGACGATACCTTTGCCCTTGATGGTGCCTTTGGAATGGTCGGGGTGAATGGCGGAAGCGGTGCAGACACGGTTGACCTCACCGGGACTGCCGCATCCGACATATTCACCTTCAGCCCTTTGTCAGTGGATACGGCCACCGTCGCCATCGCGGGCGGCGCCGCGGTCGGTTACACGTTGATCGAATCGTTGGTGTTGAATGGCATCGGCGGAGACGACTCCTTCGTCCTCGGCGGAACATTCGGTGCGCTGAGTGTGAATGGCGGGAGTGGAGACGATACGGTTGACCTCACAGGAACCGCCGGACCGGACGCATTCGCATTCAGTCCCACGGCGGCGGACGCTGGCAACGCCGGTATCGCGGGCGGGGCGGCGGTCGCTTACACGGGGATCGAGTCGGTGGTATTGAACGCGCTGGGTGGCGACGACACGTTCGCCATCGGCGGCGCCCTCGGCAGAGTAACGCTGAATGGCGGGAGCGATGACGACACGGTTGATTTCTCCGCGGCGGCCGAAGGTGTGGAATTCGATCTCGATGCTGTCCTCACCAGCCAGTCCGTCAACGGCGCCGGTCAAATCGTCAGCCTCGGCGATGTGATCGAGAACTTCTTCGGCTCGTCCTATAACGACATCCTCCGCGCGAAGGCCGCAAATTTCACGCGTGACCTCAACGGCGGAAACAACAGCAACGAAGCTTTCCCTCCGGGCGACCAGCTCTTTTTCGACGGGCAGGGTCAGGTGGTGATCACCACGCTGGCGGATTGGAACACCGGCATCTACCGGACGACCGGATTCGCGGACGTGGCGTTCGACGAGTTTGAAACCCCGATCATTGGCAACTCACCTTCCGGGCCGGGATTCGGCACTCCTGAGAACCACAACGTCTTCAACGCGCCTGACAATTACTTGCTCCAGCAACCGATTCCCCCTGCGAAGCCCGCGTCCGGAATCAGGCCCATTGATGTGGCGATCGCAGACCTGAATGGGGATGGGTTCGCGGACATTGTAGCTGTCAATCCAGGCACCGCGCGCATCAACGTGCTGCTGAACCTCGGCGACGGCACATTCGGCACACCGATTTCCTACGGAACCCGCGGGCTCGTGCCGCGTGACATCGTGATCGGGAATTTTGACGCAAACCGTGGTCTCGACCTCGCCGTCACGAACCGCAAATCAAACACGGTCGCCATTTTATCCGGCGACGCTCAAGGCGGCTTTGCCAAACCGACGCTCATCAAGACGCCAGCAAACCCGTCTGCCATCACGGTCGGCCACGTGGACGGTGACATGATTGACGACATCGTCATCACCCACCCGGCCGTCAATAAGATCAGCGTCCTGCTCGGAACGGGAACCGGACTCGGGCCTGCGACTGCGTTCAAAACCGCAGGCAAGCGGCCAACGGATGTGGTCATCGGTGATTTCAACGGTGACGGAAATTCCGATGTGGCCACCGCCAACTTGCGCTCGGACAATGTGGATTTCTTCCAAGGAGACGGCCTTGGCGGCCTTGCGGTGCCGACACAGTTTGCGACAGGGTTGCGGCCGTCGGCGCTCACCTTTGCGGACTTCAATCTCGACGGCGTCCTTGATCTTGCCGTGAGCAATCGAGTGAGCGAGTTCGTCAGCATTCTCCTGAGCAACGGAGCTGTCGCTGCCGCCACACAGTTCCAATCGCAACTCGAAGTCCCTCTGTCTGGCGGGCACGCACCTGTGGCGATCATTGCCAAGGATCTCAACGGTGACGGCCATGCGGATTTGGCATTCGGCAATACGATTGGCTCGAACTTCACCGTTCTCATCGGCGGGAATTTCGCGACATTCTCAGAACCATACGAGTTCGATGCCGGTCTGCTCCCGGGTATCCCGAAGGGTGGTCTCGCGGTCGCAGACCTGAACAACGACGGCCTGCTCGACATCGTCAACACCGTCCGCAACAGACTCGAAGTACGCGTGTTTCTCCGCAAATTCGAGATTCTACCGTGAACTCTCGCATAGTCTGAAGGGCCTCACGGACGCCGAGCCCGAGGAGGCGCTTACGGTAATGCCATCTTGTACGCGTTTTCCGGAACACCAGGGGCCTGCCGCTGGCTGCACGGCCGTGCAGCGGGATGCCTTTATTTTGCGAAGCCGCCGCCCTGGAGCATTTTGGCGACGAAGCCGGTGTGGTATTTGCCGCGGACAAAATCCGGGTCGTGCATGATTCGTTGCTGGAAGGGGATGGTCGTCTTGACGCCGCGGATGATGTATTCGCTGAGCGCGCGGCGCATGCGGTGGATGGCGTTGTCGCGGGTGGTACCTACGGCGATGACTTTGGCGATCATCGAGTCGTAATAGGGGGGGACGATGTAGCCGGTGTAGGCGTGGGAATCTATGCGGACGCCGCGGCCGCCGGGGGCGTAGTACAGGTCTATTTTTCCGGGTGAGGGCTGGAAGTTGTTGAAGGGATCCTCGGCGTTCACGCGGCACTCGATGGCGTGGTACTTCAGCTTTGCGTCGTGCATCCAGTGGGAGAGCTTTTGTCCGGCGGCCACTTTGATTTGCTCTTTCACGAGGTCCACGCCGTAGGCTTCCTCGGTGATGCAGTGTTCGACCTGGATGCGGGTGTTCATCTCCATGAAGTAGTAATTGCCGCTGTCGTCCATGAGACACTCGATGGTGCCTGCGCCGACGTAACCGACTTCTTTCGCAAGGCGGACGCAGTCTTCGCCCATTCGCTTGCGGATTTCGTCGGTCATGATGGGGGAGGGAGTTTCCTCGATGATCTTTTGGTTGCGGCGCTGCATGGAGCAGTCGCGCTCGCCCAGGTGGACGACAGAGCCGTGCATGTCGGCCATGATCTGGAATTCGATGTGGTGAGGGTTTTCGATGAGCTTCTCGATGTACACGCCCGCATTGCCAAAAGCCTTCTCGGCCTCGGCGCGCGCTGCATGGAAGCCGGCGACCAGCGAGCCGTCATTGTGGGCGGGGCGCATGCCGCGTCCGCCGCCGCCGGCGGTCGCCTTGATCATCACGGGGTAGCCGATTTTGCGGGCGATCACGAGGGCGTCCTTTTCGTTTTCCACGATGCCGTCGCTGCCGGGGGTGACGGGCATGCCGGCGCGCTTGGCGGTGTCGCGGGCGGTGTTCTTGTCGCCCATGCTGCGGATGGCGGAGGACGGCGGCCCGATGAACTTGATGTTGCAGCTCGCGCAGACGTCGGCGAAGTGGGCGTTCTCGCTCAGGAATCCGTAGCCGGGGTGGATGGCGTCGCAGTCGCCGACTTCGGCGGCGGAAATGATGCGGTCAATTTTCAGGTAGCTCTGGTTGCTCGGGCCGGGGCCGATGCAGATGGCTTCGTCGGCGAGCTGGACGTGGAGGCTGTCCACGTCGGGCTCGGAATAAACGGCGAGTGTTTTGATGCCGAGTTCCTTGCAGGCGCGGATGATGCGGAGAGCGATTTCGCCACGGTTGGCGATGAGGACTTTGTTGAACATGGGTCGAAGGTCGAAAGCGCGTCCTGCCTTCGGCGGCCCTATTTCGGGCGGACGCGCAAAAGCGTCTGGCCAAATTGAACGGGCTTGCTGTTTTCAGCGACGATCTCGACGACGGTGCCCGCGCACTCGGCCTTGATCTCGTTCATGACCTTCATCGCCTCGATGATGCAGACGACGGAGTCGGCGGTGATTTCCTGCCCGACTTTGACGAAGGGCTGTGCCTCCGGGGAAGGCGAGCAGTACAAGGTGCCGACCATTGGGGAGGTGATCTCCCTGAGGTTTTCGCCGCCCGAGGCAGGCGCTGATGTGGCGACGGGTGCTGCGATCGCAACCGGGGCGGCTGCTGCGGTGGTCGTGATAACGGGCTCGACGCCGCGTTTGAGGGTGATTTTGAAGCCTTCCCGTTCGAGTTTGAAAACCGACAGGTCGTTTTTCCTCATGAGAGCGATCAGCTCCTTAATTTCTTTTGAGTCCAAGGTATTGAGGTGTGGTTTGCGTTGCGGCGCGGATGCTACGGGTTTGTGAAAATTGGGAGCAAGCGTTGTTTTTGCGCCCTTCACTCGAAACTTGCGAAACATGCGGACAGCGCGCTGGAGGATTACAGAATCCCTGTCGCCGACCTTCAGATGAAATGAAACCGCTTGGCCTGGCCCGCATATTTCACAGACGGAGCAGCGCCGAGTGTAGCGCAGGCTTCCAAGCCTGCTGTATCGCGGATTTCCAAAGCCGCGGCGGCTCCGGCGGGCCGGACAACCCTGCCGACTTGGAAGTCGGCGACACAGCAGGCTTGGAAGCCTGCGCTACACAAGGTTGCGCGCCCGTTGCGGAGAGAGGGTGTGAAATATGCAGGCTGGAAAAGTGAATGGATTGCCCGCGAAAGGGCGCGAGATGTACTCCTTTGGAAGAATCACGCGTTCACCCTCAGGGCGAGTGCATACATTTCCGAAATCCCCTGCTTTTTCGCGTATTTCGCGGGCTACGACGCCATTTCCAAGCTGAATGTTTCCGGCCGGGTCTCATGGCTTGTTCGACTGGTGGCGGTGTGATAGCCGGTTCTGATGCTTGGCAAACTCCGCGCCTTTTTCAAAAAACCTCTGCCGGTCCGCGAGTCTTGGACGCGCGAGCCTGCACGCATGGGGACGATGGTGGAGTTTTTGAACTGGTTCGATGCCACCACATCGGTCGGGGCCACGGTGGCGAAAGCGGAGAGCGACTGGCGGGCGCGTATCACAGCGTTTGAGGGCTACGATAAGCTGGCGAGGAGGCGCAGTCTCGAGATCGGCTTTGGCGGCGGACGGCTCGTGGCGCAGGCGGCGGGGGATTTCGAGGAGGCCACGGGAGCGGACATTCACGAGGCGTTTGACCGGACGCGCGAATTCCTCGCCAGCCAGGGGGTGAAAAACGCGCGTCTGTTCCATCGCGATGAACTCGGGGCGCTCGCGGATGGTTCGTGCGATTTCATCTACAGCTTCATCGTGTTCCAGCATTTCGACACGCTGGAGGAGGTTGATTTTTACCTCCACCACTGTGCGCGGCTGCTTTCGAAGGACGGATTCTGTCATATTTTCTTTGGGCGCGGTGACTCGGGCATCCGGGTCGTGGACGCCAGGGATTTCACGAAGCGCGCGTGCAGCCTTTTCATCGAACCCGCGTTGTTCCGCGAACGTGCCTCGAGGCTTGGGTTGAAAGTGATCGGGCATGAGGACTCCATGCGCCGCGATGTCACGCGGCCGGATGGCTCCGGGAATGTGTCCGTCCAGGCGCGGGTGCTCATGGCACGCGGCGGCGGCCCGCCGCAGGTATTGTGATGGGCGCCGCAGCAGAGGTGTCCGCGATATTTGCGCGATGATTTGCGTTGGCTACCCGCCGGTACGGTTCAATGTGGTGCGGATGTGTCCGCCCATTTTTCCGCCAGCATGGCGCTGCTTTTTCACGCGTGGAGAGCCGCTGTTGAATTTCAGGAAACGGAAAGGGGCGCGGGAATGAGCACCGTGCCGATGCGGCGTGCCGGGATTGCGGGATGGTGCCTGCTGGTTTTTGTGGCGACCGCGTGGTTGCACACGCGGCACAATGATTTCCCGTGGTATTACCATCCGGACGAGCCGGGGAAGGTGGAGCAGGTGATGGGAACGAGGCCCTGGAACTTTCACCATCCGATGCTGCTTCTCTCCGCGACCAAGCTCGCGGTCACTGTCTCAGGCGTGAAGTCGGAGCAGGCGGTTGCGGAGACGGGGCGGACGGTTTCCGCGCTATTCACGGCCGGTGCGGTGGTCGTGATGGTGCTGATCGCCATGCTGGCACGGGGATGGGGCGCGGGTGTCATCACCGGGCTGGCGCTGATGCTGCACCATCAGCTCTTCGAGCTGTCGCATTACATGAAGGAGGATCCGGCGTTGTTGTTCGGGCTGTCGCTCACTTTTCTCGCGGGTTTTGTTTTTGAAAAATGGCCGTCGCCTGCGGCTGCCGCGATGATGGGGCTGGCATGTGGGATTGCGATTTCCGGAAAATACCTCGGCTTCATCGCGCTCGCGGTCCCCGTCATCGTGCTCACGCGCTCGGGGATCAAGGGCGCGTGGCCAGTACTGATCTTCGTGTTGCTCGCGACATTTGCGGCGGTGAATCTGCCGCTGCTGGGCGATTGGGAGAGATTCTCAGCAAGCTTCGCGAGGGAGTCGCGGCTGGTGGTGGAGGGGCAGGGGGAAATCACCCAGCGCGTTCCGCATTCGCGCTACTGGAGCATCTTCCTCGCAAATTCCACGCCGGTGATGTGGGTTCTCATCCTCGTGGCCGTCAGCGCGGCGATCCGCCGTCGTGCGCTGCTCAGCGCGATGGAGTGGACGACGCTCGGGTTTCCGTTTGCATTCGCAATCGCGCTTTCATTTTCGCCGAAGGACAACGACCGCTACTTCCTCCCGGCGACGGCGATGTTCACGCTGCTCGCGGTGGCGGGGATTTCCTACCTCGCGGACTTGCTGCGGGCGCGGTTCCGCCCGAGGTGGACCGAGGCGATTGCCGGGCTCGCGCTCGTGGCGGCGCAGTTCCCGAGCTGGACGGATGACCGTGGCGGACTGGTGCGCTATGTCGGGGCGTTTCAGCACGACGACACGGCGGAGCTTGTGGAATGGCTGCGCGCAAACGTCCCGCTGCCGGCGATGCTCGCGAAGGATGAGAAAGTGCGGCTGCCCACGCCGCTCCGGCACGGCGAAAGCGTGGCGACATCGGTGCTGCCACACAGAATTCTCAGCGATGCCTATGCAGCGGATCTGGGGAGCTTCGAGGAACTCCAGGCACGGGGCGTGACACATGTCATCACGACGCCGAGCACGTATCAGAAGTTCGAGCGGGCAGGTTTCCGGCCGAAGCAGGGGCAGGAGGACTTGTACACGCGCCGGAAACTTTTCTACGCGGCGCTGAGGCGGGATTTCGATGATCCAGTCTGGATGCGAAAGCGCGGGACGGTGATCTACTTGCACCCTGGGCTGGAGGTTTACCGGATCGCGAAGTGATCAGAGGACGCGGTCCGCATCGTCGCCGAGGAACTTGCGGAAGCGGGTTTTGTCTATGGCTTTCATGTAGGCTTCGAGTGGCTCCACGAGGCCCTGCTGCATGGCGCTCCAGATGGCGTCGTCCATGAATTGCATGCCCTGGCCTTTGCCGGCGACGATGACGTCCTGAAGTTTCTGCGTGGCTCCTTCGCGGATCACGGCGCTTGTGGCGCTGTTGACGACGAGGATTTCATTCACGGCCATCCGGCCGCCGCCCGCGGCCTCGCTTTTTTTCAGGAGCAACTGTGCAACGACGCCGCGGAGGGAGTTTGCGAGCATGGCGCGGACCTGCGCCTGCTGGTCGGAGGGGAAGACGTCCACCATGCGGTCCACGGTCTTGCGGGCGTTGTTGGTGTGGAGGGTGCCGAAGACGAGGAGGCCGGTCTCGGCGGCGGTGAGTGCGAGCTGGATGGTGTCGAGATCGCGCATTTCACCGACGAGCACGATGTCGCTGTCCTCGCGCAGCGAGGCCTTGAGGCCCTGGGCGAAGGTCATGCAATGCTCGGGAACCTCACGCTGTGTGAGGATGCTGCGCTTGTTCCTGTGAACGAATTCGATCGGTTCCTCGACGGTGATGATGTGGCGGTTGAAGTGGTCGTTGATGTAATCAATGAGCGCGGCAAGGGTGGTGCTTTTACCGGAGCCTGTGGGGCCGGTGACGAGGACGAGCCCGGATCGCATGTGGCCGAATTCTTTCACGATGGGGGGGATTCCGAGTTCGTCGAGCGACATGATTTTTGTGGGGATGAGGCGGAAGACGCAGCCGAGGCCGTTGGTCTGCTTGAGGAAATTGCAGCGGAAGCGGCTGTCCTCATTCATCTCGTAGGCGAAATCGAGGTCGCCGCTCTCCATGAAACGCGCCCAGCGCTGCGGGCCGCAGATTTCACTCATCATGTGCGCCATTTCCGCGTGGTTCAGCGTCTCCTCGCGAATCGGGATGACGGTGCCGTGCAGGCGCATTTTCGGGGGCTGGCCTTCGCCGAGGTGGAGGTCGGATGCGCCGTGATCCACGAGGAATTGGAAGAATTGATCAATGGTTGCCATTGCGGGAACTGGAGAAGGTCAGTGCATTCCGAGGCGCTCTCGCATCACCACTTTTTGTTCGCAGCGCATGTAGCACTCCTCGTCGCTGATGGTGCCGTCGGCGTAGAGATCGTAAAGCGAGTCGTCCATGAGGCGCATGCCCATCTTGCCGCCGGTCTGCATGATGCCGGGCAGCATGAAGGTCTTGCCGTCGCGGATGGTCGCGGCGACGGCCTCGGTGCGGAGCAGGATTTCCAGGGCCATCGCGCGGCCGGCTCCATCCACGCGCGGGACGAGTTGCTGCGAGACGATTCCGCGGAGGGATTCGGCGACCATGACGCGGATCTGTTCGCGCTGGTCCACGGGAAACACGTCGAGCACCCGATCCAGGGTGCGCGCGGCGCTGCCGGTGTGGAGCGTGGCGAGGACGAGATGGCCGGTCTCCGAGGCGGTGATGGCGAGCTGGATGGTTTCCAGGTCGCGCATTTCACCGACCATGATGACATCCGGATCTTCGCGGAGAGCGCCGCGGAGAGCGGCGGCGAAACTGTGCGTGTGGGTGTGTACTTCGCGCTGCGTGACGTGGCAGTTTTTCGAGTTGATGATGTACTCGATGGGATCCTCGAGGGTGATGATGTGGTCCTGGCGGGTTTCGGAGATGTGATCCACCATGGCGGCAAGGGTGGTTGATTTCCCTGAGCCGACGGAGCCGGTGACGAGGATGAGCCCGTTGTGGTACTGGGTGAGCATCTTCAATGTCGCGGGCAGGCCGAGTTCATCCATGGTCCGGACTCTCGTGTTGATGATGCGGAAGACCATGTCTATGCCGAGCCGGTGGCGGACGACCGATGCGCGGAAGCGTCCGAAGTCCGTCGCATAGGCGAAATCCACATCGCCTTTTTCAAAGAGGCGTTTTTTTTGCTCCTCGTTGAGGAAGCCGAGGGCGAGGCTCTCGGTATCGGCCGCACGGAGCACGTCGGCGTGGTCCCAGATCGGCACGAGATTTCCATAAAGGCGCCAGGAGGGCGGCACGTTGACGGCGAGGTGAATGTCCGAGGCGCTGGCATCCTGTCCGATGCGCAGGTACAGATCCACGTGATCGAGCGTATGGACGGGTTCTTCGCTTGAGACTTCGATATCTTGAGCCTCGGGAAATTCTTCCTCGACGGCTTGAGGCTGCCCCTGATCGGGCTGGGATTCGGGTTCGTCCATTGGAAAAAGTGAGGGAGAGGTATCGGTGGTTTCGGGCAAGGCAAACGAAACTTTGTGTTATTGAGGATCCCCGGTTTGTTGTGGCGGAGGGGCGCTTTTGTGTGACGTGAAGCGGCGCGCCATGTCCGCGATCTTCGCCCCGGCGAGTTCGCCGAGCCAGGGTCTTGTCGCGCTGGCGGCGAGCTTGGTGAGTGTCCAGAGCATGCCGAGCTTCCCGGCTGTGCCGAGGCGGGTGCCGGTGTGCTCATCCACATAGACGGTTTTTTGCCTCGCAGGGAGCCGGCTCAGCAGGAAGCCGAAGAGTGTGGCTCCGCCGAGCCATGCAGGGCGGTGCTTTTGAAGGCTGCTCGCGATTCGGGCGGGCACGTCCAGCTTCTGACGCATGCCATCGGCGGCGGCGCGGAGTTTTTCGCCCGTGGCGGCGAGGTGCCGGCGTGATTCCGCGATTTCCGCGAGGAGGGATGCCTTGTCCGCTTCGCTCATGGTTTGGGTTTTTGGTCGTCGAGCCATGCCTGGTCCTTCTTCAGTTCCTCCACCGTGAGCGGGAACCACTGCGAGGTGGCGCGGCCTTTCAGCATGAGTGCGAGCACTGCCACCGCGGCAAAATGCGCCGCCGCAACCGCGAGTGCCGCCCACGCGACGCCCATCGCCGCCGAGAGCACGAAGACGAGTGCGAGACAGACGAAAAACCAGCCGAGCACCGCGGTGAAAACGAGCGCGCACGCAAGGATGAGGAGTTTCACGAGGTGGGTGCCCGCCTCCCTGCCCTCGATCGAGACAAGTTTCAGCCGGGCGGCGGCCCATTGGGCGCAGGCGGCTAGAAATTTGCGCGCTGCAGCGACCAGGCCGCCGGCTTCATCTTCCCCGGGCGGTGGTTTCGGGTTTTCCATCGTCACGTGCTAGCGCCTGCAGATGACGCCGAGCACAAAGCCCACGCCGACCGCTGTCAGTATGCTCTTGGTCGGGTTCTTGCGGACATATTCCTCCAGCTCTTTCTGCCACCCTGCGGCTGTTTCCTTGAGGTCTCCCGCGATGGCGCCGAGGCGTTCCTTCAACTCGTGCGCGGCGTCGCCGGCGACGTCGCGCATCGTCGAGGCAGCCGCGCTGGCTTCCACGCGGGGATTGTTTGTTTCGTCGTGGTTACCGTTGTCGTTCGTTGGTTTCATTGTTGTCGGAAAATGATGCGGGCTTTGCTCAGGTCGTAAGGCGATAATTCCAAGTCCACCGTGTCGCCGGGCACGATGCGGATGAAATTTTTGCGCATCTTCCCGGAGATATGCGCCAGCAGGACGTGACCGTTGGAAAGTTGCACCCTGAACATTGTTCCCGGGAGCACGTCTTTCACAATGCCTTTGGTTTGAATGCAGTCGTCTTTGCCCATGCGGCGGGGGAAAGTGACGGCAAATCCGCGGAAAAGCAATCCCTCTGTGCCCGCGCCGGGATGTCAGATTTCCACTTGCGCGCCGAGCTCGACGACGCGATCCGGCGGGAGGCCGAAGAAGGTGGTGGCGTCGCGGGCGTTGCGCGACATCCAGGCGAAGAGTGCGCGCCGCCAGCGCTTGGTGGCCGGGGTGGATGAGGTGCGGATGCTTTCGCGGCCGAGGAAGAAGGTCGCGGCACCGGGCTCGAACGGGAAGTCCGTGCACGAGAGGCGGGCGAGGTCTTCGGGGACGCTGGGGACATCCATGAAGCCGTAGCGGAGGGCGATGCGCCAGAAGCCTTCGGTGAGGCAATCCACGTTGAAGCGGTCGCCGGGCGGGACGTGGGGGATTTCATCGGTGGTGACGTTGAGGATGACGACGCACTGGTGGAGGACTTTGTTGTGCTTGAGGTTGTGGAGAAGTGCGACCGGAGTGCCGGCAGGGTTGCCGGCCATGAAGATTGCGGTGCCGGGCACGCGGATGGGAGGATTGTTGCGGACTTCTGCGAGGAGCGTGGCGAGCGGGAGGGAGCGTTGTTTGATGCGGTTGGCGAGATCCATGCGGCCGGTCTGCCATGTGCGCATGAGGAAGAAAACCGTGGCTGCAACCGCGAGGGGAAACCAGCCGCCGTGGAGGATTTTCGCGAAGTTTGCGGCGAAGAATGAAAGATCAATGGTGAGGAATCCCGCGCAGAGGAGGCCGAGGAGGATGGGGTTCCATTTCCATTTCCACCGGGCGATGGCGCAAAAAAGCACCGAGGCGATGAGCATGTCTATGGTGATGGCGACACCGTAGGCGGCGGCGAGATTGCTGGAGGATTTGAAGCCGAGGACGAGGCCGATGCAGCAGAACATGAGGATCCAGTTCACCATGGGCATGTAGATCTGGCCCTTGGCGCTGGCGGAGGTGTGCCGGATGGAAATTCTCGGGATGTATCCGAGCTGGACGGCCTGCATGGTGAGGGAGAATGCCCCGGTGATGAGCGCCTGGGAGGCGATGACCGCTGCGGCGGTGGCGAGCAGGACGAGAGGGTAGAGCGCCCATTGTGGCGCGAGGGCGTAAAAGGGATTGGAGGCGGCGGATGGCGTGTGGAGCAGGAGCGCTCCCTGGCCGAGGTAATTGATGAGGAGGGCTGGCAGGACGACTGCGAACCAGACGAGGCGGATGGGACGGATGCCGAAGTGGCCGATGTCGGCGTAGAGCGCTTCGCCGCCGGTGACGACGAGAAAGACGGCGCCGAGGATCAGGAAACCCGCGTGGCCGTTCTGGATGAGGAAGCGCGCGGCGTGGTGAGGGCTGAAGGCCTGGAGTACGGCCGGTTCCGCGACGATTTGCGCGAAGCCAAGCGCAGCGATGGTGAGGAACCACACGAGGGTGATCGGCCCGAAGAGTGCGCCAATTTTCGCCGTGCCCCGGGATTGGAGCAGGAATATCCCGATGAGAATGGCGATCGAGATTGGCTCGATGAAGGGCTCCAGCGCTGGCGTGGCGATATTGAGTCCTTCGACTGCGCCGAGGACGGTGATCGCGGGAGTGATCATGCCGTCGGAATACAGGAGCGCCGCGCCGAAGAGGCCGAGGAGGGAAAGGATGCGGCTGGGTTTCGCGTGGGAGACGAGGGTGGCGAGCGCGAGGATTCCGCCTTCGCCGCGGTTGTCCGCGCGCAGGATGAAGATGAGATATTTTACGGAGATGACGAGGATGAGCGCCCAGATGATGAGGGAGAGGACGCCGAGGACATTGGCCGGTGCCGGCGCGATGCCGTGGGGGCCGTGAAAGCATTCGCGCAGTGCATAGAGTGGACTCGTGCCGATGTCGCCAAACACAACGCCCAGCGCTGCGAGCGAGAAAATGAGCAGGCGGCGCGTGCCCGACGCCGGACTTTCGGAATTCATGTCGCGGAAGTGTGGCCGGAGTGCTGGAAAAAGCGATTCATTTGAAGGGAGAGGGGCAGTTGCCGTGCCTGCGGCTGCGGGGCAGTGGCACCTTGCCAACAACGATGTTTCGAGTTCTGCTGAGGCCTGACGGGAAGAAGATCATCACGTGCAAGCACCACTCCAACTGGCAAAAGCGGCGCGGCGGGCACCGGGGGCAGGGCTTGCTGGCTGGATAAACATGACCATGCCGGCAAAGTTTCTTGCGTTGGGATTCACCCTGCTGCTTCCGGTTTTCGCCGCTGCTCAAATCGAGGTGATTGACCACTTCAAGCGCGCCAATGGCAAACATGCGAAGGGTGATCTTGACGGTGCCATCGCCGACTACAGCCACGTGATCAAACTCGATCCAAAATATTTCAATGCCTACAACAACCGTGGCAACGCCAGGCTTGCGAAGGGCGAATTCGACGCCGCCATCGCTGACTACACGCGCGTCATCGAGCTGAATCCCAAATCCGCCACCGCCCACTACGGCCGCGGGGTTGCCAGGAGAGCGAAAGGAGATCTCGATGGGGCCATTGCCGACTATAACCGCGCCATCGCCCTTGATCCAAAAAACGCCCGCGCCTACGGCCACCGTGGGGATGTGAGCCAGGCGAAAGGGGATCTCGCCGCCGCCATCGCTGATTACACCCGCGCCATCGCCCTCGACCCAAAGTACGCCAACGCCTATGGCCACCGTGGGGATGCCAGACAGGCCAGGGGCGATTTTGAGGGTGCCATCGCCGACTACAGCCAGGTCGTCGCATTTTTCCCGAAATACGCCAATGCCTACCACAACCGCGGCAACGCCAGGCTGGCCAGGGGCGACTTCGAGCCCGCCATTGCCGACTTCAATCACGCCATCCAGCTCGATCCGAAATACGCCTCCGCTCATTGGAGCCGTGGCAGCGCCAGAATCATGACGCGGAAATGGAGCGATGCGCTGATGGATTACCGGCGTTTCTGCGAGCTGTCGGAGACCGGTCACGATTATCCCCGCCTCTTCATCTGGCTGCTTCGTGCGCGGCTGGGCGAGACCGGGGAAGCCAGCAAAGAACTGGCCGCGTTTCTCGACAAGCGCACGCAGACCGCGCCCGGTGACTTGATCCCCGTCGTTGCGGGTTTTCTCATGGGCAATGTGACGGAGGAGAATCTGTTCGCCGCCGCCGCCTCTCCAGACGCAAGGAAGCAGCACGCCCAGAAATGCGCGGCATGGTATTACGCCGGGATGAGGAAAATTCTCGCCGGGGAGAAGGCCGCCGCCATCAGCGCATTCCAGAAATGCCTGGCCACGGACGAAAAGGCCCTCGTGGAATACCAGTTTGCGAAGGCCGAGTTGAAGGGGCTTGCGCCGTAACAGGATTTTCCCATTCGCCGCGGAAACTGCGTGCGCGCTGGGTGCGGGGGAAAATTCCCGCTACTCGAGTGGCGCGGTTTGCTCCGCTGTCGCGCCGGTCGTGGGCAATTCCTTGATGCGGATGTTGCGCCACTCGGTCGGGGCGCCTTCACTCTCGAGACCGAGGTAGCCTTTGCGCCAGTTGCATTCCTCGCCACCGCTGACTTCCTTGCCATTCACGCTCAGGCGGATGACGCCGGCATTGCAGACGATGCGGTAGTGATTCCACTCGGGCGACGGCTTGCTGCGGCGCTCGGTGGGGAAGCTGCGCATCCCCTTGCTTGGCGGGAAAGGCTTCATCGTCGCACCGTGGATCGCGAACACATCGCCGTGGGTTGTGTGGCTTTCGGTGTTGCCGTAGCCGTGATCGAGAACCTGCACCTCGATCGAGCGCAGGAAGGGAACACCCCGCGCAGCCTTGGGGGATGCCCAGATGAAAATGCCGGCGTTCCCGCCGCTCGTGAGATGACGCCATTCCAGCTCCATGATGAAGTTCTCGTACTGCCGCTCAGTGCGCAGCGCCCCCGTAGGTTTGCCCGTGCATGCGATGATCCCATCGCGCACGCTCCAGGTATCGGGCTGGCAGTTGACGTTCACCCAGCCTTTCAAATCCTTGCCGTTGAACAGCGGCGTGAATCCCTCCTCTTCCACGGATGATCCCACGCTTGCGAAGATAGCCAGCACGATGGTTGCGAAAAGAAGGCGGATTTTCATCCGGCCAGTCTGGAGAGGCACGGCTGACTTGGCCAGCTTCTCTTTTGCGAGGCTACTTCGCAAATTTGTAGCGGGCCACTGGATCGCCAAAGATTTTTTCGATCGCATCGCGGAAGGCGACACACTCCACGAGTTCGCCGATCGCCAGCTCGCCGGCCCGCGGATGGCCGGTGATAAACACGGAGTGTGGGACACCCTCGCTCGTTCCTGCGGGGACACCGGCGCCCGCGGGTGCGGTGTGGATGACAGTCAGAAGGATCCCGTTTTCGAAAACCTTCGCAATGTATCCGCGGATGCGGACCTCGCCGGGGCGTGCGATTCGCGCAGCCGCGGGCGGAATGAGAGTGGCTCCCTGAAGCGTGTTGGCTCCCAGTCCCGCGCGCGGCTTTGCCTCATCCGGACCGGCCTGCAGCGAAGGAACGACGGCGGGTTTTTCCTTTTTGTTTTTCAGCGAGCTTCCGGTTCCCAATGGCTCGGGCTGCTTCGCGGCAGCGATTTCAGGCTGCTGTTTTGGCTTGTCCGCGCGCGCTTCGTCTTGAGCGGCTTTGCGGGCTGCGGATTTCTCCGGAGTCCAGCCGAATATCGCCTGCCAGTCCGGAGGGAGGTTGTCGAAATCAATGAATGTGGAGCCTCCCGAGTGCATGACGCCGACTCCGGCGCTCTCCAGGCTGGTCACCGTCGCATTGCGGTAGGCCTTGCCGTCCCGCGTGACGATATCCACTGCGCGGGCCGGGAGCACGGCGGCGAACGCGATCACCGCGAACGAAAACATCCGCGCAAAATCGAGGAGCGAACGATGTTTCACGGCCAGAGTGTGGGCGGCAGCCCCCGTCCGCACAACCGCAAACACGCCCAGTCAGACGCGTTTGAAGACGGCAGCCTGGACGTCGTCGGGGTTCATGTCGCAGAGGTCGAGCGGGGTTTCGCCGCGGGCCGAGGCGAGCTGGATCTGGGCGGCGACCTGGCGGACTGCGGGGGAGGCGTAGTATTTCATGCTGCCGACGGTTTGCTCAGTGCCGAAGACGAGGACGAGCAGGGTGTTTTCCTCGATGTTGAGGATGAGGGTGCTGTAGGTTTCGCCCTGCTGGTACATGCTGGTGAAGTTGGGCTCGTTGACGAGCTGCGCCATGAATTGGGTGGCGTTGAATGCGTTGGAGCCGAGGGTGGCGAAGGTGACGCTGTCCACGTTTTCGGTGTTGCCCCATTGGTGGATGAGGTAGCCGGCTTTTTCGACGATCATCGCAAGCATCGCCTCACTTTTTTTGACGAGGTCGCCGAGGATTCGGTCGAAGGACTTCATGTCCTCATCGAGTAGTTGTGGAAAAGCCATGGTGGTATCGAGTAGTGGCTGGCGCCGGTGGGGGGCTTACTTGTTGAGAAATTTGTGGATGAGCATCTTGGTGATCATGTTGAGACTTTCGAAGACGCCCTCGCATTTGTTGGCGACTCCCTCGAAGAAGGGGACGTGGATTTCCCGGTTGTTGAGCACGTATTCGAGATATTCCACGGGCGCGGCGTCCTCCATGTCGCGCTTGTTGTACTGGATGACGTAGGGGATGTCATCGAGGCTGAGGTTGAGGGTTTTCAGGTTGTCGGTCATGTGCTGGAAGGTCTCGATGTTTTCCGCCATTTTTTCGTACTGGGAATCGGCGACGAAGACGATGCCGTCCACACCGCGGAGGACGATCTGCCGAGTGGCGTTGTAAATGACCTGGCCGGGGACGGTGAAGAGGGAGAATTTGGTTTTGAACCCCTTGATGGTGGTGGCCTCGAGGGGGAAGAAGTCGAAGAACAGGGTGCGGTCGCTGCTGGTGGCGAGGCTGGTCATCTTGCCTTTCGCGGTGGCCTCCGGCACTTGGACGTTGGCGTGGACCTGTTCGAGGTTGGTGGTCTTGCCGCTCTTTGCGGGGCCGTAGTAAACGATTTTGAGCTGCAGTTCTTTGGTGGCTCGGTTGATGATTGCCATGGTTTTTTAAGGCTGAGTTTTCAGGAGTTTTGGGTGGAGATTTCGGTGGCGATGAGGTGGAGGCCGGCGGGGAGTTTCTCGCCCGTGCGTCCGAGGAATGCGACGAAGACCTTGCCGCGCCGGATGAGCTGGCATGGCCCGCCCGCTGTGGTGAGCTGGATATCGCCGGTATCGCCGAGCTGCATCTCGCCGGTGTATTTGTCGAGGCGGCTAAAGATTTGCGGCATGAAGGCCGCGAAGGTGTCTGCGGAAAGGCCATCGGGGAGCTTGTGTGCGATGACGAGGCCTTCGCCCAATGCGACCACGGTGCCAAGCACGCCCGGGAGTTCGCAGGCAAGCTTGACCAGTCTGGCTGGCGACCAATCGGTCGTGCCGGCTTCGCTGAAAAGCTCGGCGAGCGTGAGAGGTTCCGCGATGGGTGCCGGGGTGGGCGCGGGCTCGGCGGCGGGCACAAGCTCGGTGGTGGGCACGGGCTCGGTGGTCATGGACAATGCGACCGGTGGGTGCGCAACTTCGGGTGCCGGCAGCGGGTCCGGCTGGGCGGCCGCAGGTGCGGGTGCCGCTGGCTCGGAGGTGCGTCCTGCGGATGGTCCGAAAAAGTCCGGCAGCTTTTCATTCACCGAGGCTGCCTCGCTCTCCCGACGCGTCGCGCCACTGGCGGCGACGAACGCGGGAGCGACAATTTTGAGCGGGAGCACGAGCACGGTGTCCTCGGGGATCGCGATGGATTGCGGGCCGTGGGGGACGAGGCATTTTTTCAACTTTGCCCATGTGAAGGCGACCTTTCCTTTTTGCAGGCCTGGGCTGACTTCGCTGACCGGGATGACGACTCTGGTATCGCCAGTGAGCACGGACAATTCGCAGCGGATGCCTTCGGCCCAGCCCGCGGCGATTTCAACGAGCGAGAGAGTGAGTTCGCCATCGAGCTTGAGTGGAGCCGCGGAGGGCTGTTGCACGGGTGTGGGGATTCGGGTCACCCGGGACTCGGTGGGCGGGGGGAGCGGTGGCATTTTCGGGGGCGTCGCCGGGGTCTCCGTGCGGGCTGGCGGTGTGATGGGCGGTGGCAGCTTTAATTCCTCCGGTGCCTGTGCCGCGGCGAGCGGCTCCGGCTTGGGGCTCGGGGGCGGCTCCGGCGGGACGACCGAATGGGAGCGGCCATTTTTCCCGAAAAGGCCATTCACATCCTCTGGCACCTCGTAGTCCCGCTGGGCTCGCCGCCGAAGGACACCGACATTGATCGCTTTGAAAACCTCGGCGAGCGGCACATCAATCATGCGCTTCTCCTCCATTTCAGTTTTGCGAAACGTGCCGACCGGGGCCTGGCGGACGAGGCTTGCGAGCGACATTTTCACGCAACCCGAGGGGAGCTGTTTCATGATCGTGTTCACGGGGAGCACGATTTTCATGCCCTCGTCGGGCAGTTGATTGACGGCGGCCCTCAAATCCGAAGGCAGCTTCTCGAGCACGACGCGCAGGGAGAGCGATGCGACTTCGACGCCATTGAACGCATCGGGGGAGCGGGCAGCGGTGACAGGCTGCTCGGCCGTGCGGGCATGCGAGGTTGCGGCGTCTTTGGCGCGGCGGCTGAAGATATTTTTTAGGAATTTGAACATGGCAAGTTGGGCGGGGTTTGCAAAACGTGTATAGCACCCCAAGTGCCATTGCTGGCTGGACGGTGGGTTTATTTTCCGCTCACCATGCGGCCTGCGTTTTGCTTAGCTGCGTTGCTGTCGCCAGACCTCACGCTCTATCCAACGCCGTTCAACAAGCCCATGGCACCACGCCAGAAAATTCTCATTCTCGATGACGAGCAGGAAATCCTGGAGATCTACAAGGAGATCCTGGCACGCCTGCCCAGCCAGCCAGACATCCGCACGGCAACCAACGGCCACGACGCGGTCGCGATGCTGGAAAGCGAACAATTTTCGCTCCTGCTCATTGATCTGAACATGCCGCAGATGGACGGCTTCCAAGTGCTCTCCATCATTCACCGGCGGTTCCCCACGCTGCGCACGGCCGTCATGACCGGGGCGTGCGATGACGACCTCCGGGCGCGCGCCTACCGCATCGGCGTGGATCTCTACATGGAGAAGCCGAAGACAGGGCGGGAGATTATTTTTTTCGTGGATTGCATCGAGTCGCTGCTCGAAAAGGAGAGCAAGGGCGGCTTCCGCGGCGTGCAGAGCAAGACGCTGCTCGACATCATTCAGCTCGAGTGCCTCACGAAAAACACCTGCGTGCTGAAAATCACCTGCGCAGTCGGCGAGGGGCGCGTGTGGATCCAGAGCGGGGAGATTGTGGACGCCGTCCTCGACGACCGATCGGGCAAGGGGGCGATGCTCGAGATGCTCTCGTGGAAGGCGGGCAATTTTGAAGTGCTGCCCTACGGTCTGCCCCGGCCGCGCAGCATCCACGTGGATTACGAGAGCCTCCTCATGGAGTCCGCCCACGTGCTTGACCAGACGGACGGGAACGCCGCCGAACAGGCACCCGAGACCCTGCTCGCAAGCTTCTCGCGTTTCAGCGGTGTGCAATTCGCGATGGCCGTCGAACTCACCGATTCGGAAAAGTGCGTGCATTGGGGCTGCGACGAACCCGAGGCGCTTGCCGCGTGGGTGCAAAAGACTACCGAGGCGTTTAAGGGCCTCGGCTCCAAGCTCCAGGCCGGCGAACTTCTCGGCATCGAGTCGCTCGGCCAGCAGCAGCATCTTTCCATCATTTCAGGCGACCAGGAGGCTCTGGCCATCGGGTTCACCCGCGCGCTCGGCATCAGCCAGATCCGGGACACACTCAAACAAATCGAGGCAAAATGGGCATTCTAAGACCGTTCAACCGCACCACCCAGCCCGTCAGCTCCGCACGCATCCCGTCGGGGTGTTTCGCCATCCACCGAGAAGGCGGCCTCGTCTCATCCACCCTGCCGAAGACCGCCACGGAACTGCTCGTCAAGGACATCGCGCGCACGGTCATGGATGCTTTTGCGAATGCCGCAAAAAACGATCTCCCGCTCACCGATCTTCACATCCGTTACAGCGGCCTGAATATCGTCGCCCGCGACCTCCGCGGCGGCCTCATCATTTTTCTCACCCCGCGCCAGACACACTTCAACCGCACTCAGCCGCCACCTGTCATGACCTACAAGAACATTGAAGAATTCATCCTCCACCTCGAAGCCCACATCGAGTGCTGGAAGCAGTTCAACCACTACGTGAACCTCGCGCGGGAGAAAAAATTCACCGCGGAGGATGAGGCGCAGTTCCTCGACCTCAAGAGCCTCATCACCCAGGGCACAGAGGTCATCACATCCACCGAGGCCAAGGGCGGCCCGCGGAAGGAGGATGTCCTCTCGCTTTTCTCCACCTCACCCTCCCTCCGCTACCTCTCCGAGATGAGCGATACGATCCCAAGCGTCGAGGGCCAGTGGCACCGGATCTACCTCACGCTCCAATCCATGCTCGGGCAGCTCAAGGTCCAGCAAAACAAGGCTGGCGAGCGCAATGGCTGGAGCCTTTTCGGGAAAAAATAAGCACGCAGGAAACAACTACCCCCGGAAGTACGCGGGCTCGTTGCCCGGTTTCCATTTGATGTTGCAGCCGGTGCTCGGGAGTTGCCGGGGGACTGCGGGGAGGCCGGCGAGGGTCGCGTCAATGGCGGCACGGAGATCCCGCCCGTCGCTCGTGCCGCGGGAAGGGCGGGAGGCATCGAGCTGGCCGCGGTAGGCGAGGCTCCTCCTGGCGTCGAAAAGGAAAAAATCCGGCGTGCATGCGGCGGTGTACGCCTTTGCGACCGCCTGGGATTCATCGAAAAGGATCGGGAACGTGAGACCCGCAGCGCGCGCCATCGCGGCTGTGGGAGCAGGAGCGTCCTGCGGATGGTCCACAATCTCGTTCGAGGTGATGCCGACGATGGCGAGCCTGCGGCCGGCATAGTCCCGCGCGAGTTGCGCGAGCTGCGCCTGGACGTGTACGACGTACGGGCAGTGCGCGCAGAGGAAAATGACAAGCAGCGCCTTTTCCGCGGAGAAGTCCGCAAGGCTGACGGTGCGCCCGGTTGAGACATCCGGGAGTGAGAAGTCTGGCGCCGTGGTGCCGAGTTCGAGCATGGTGGATTCTTGAAGCATGGATGAAATGTGGATTTTGGATTTAAGATTGCAGCGTTGTCTGCTCCGCTGCGGATGCCGTCGGCAAACATAAACTCTTCAACCCGCAATCACAAATCCACCCGCCATGCCCACCACTCTGCTCAAGCTCTCATGTCCGGATCGCGTTGGATTGCTCTCGCGGGTGACTGCGTTCATCGCCGAGCGGGGCGGCAATCTCGCCGAGGTTCATCAATTCACCGATCTGGAGGCGGAGTGGTTTTTCACCCGGATGGCGATCGGGACCAATACGCTGCGGCTGCCGCTGTCCTCGCTTCGCGCGGAGTTTTCACCCCTTGCGGCGGAGCTTGGCGCCCAGTGGAGCATCCGTCGCGAGGGGGAGAAAATGCGGGTGGTGCTGATGGTGTCGAAGCTGGGACATTGCCTCGCGGACTTGCTGTGGCGGTGGCGCTCGGGGGAACTGGTGTGCGATATCGCGGCGGTGATCTCGAATCACGATGACTTCCGCGGGATGGTGGAGCGTGAGGGAATTCCATTTCACCATGTGCCGGTGACCACGGCGAACAAGGCGGATGCCTTTGCACAGATCGAACGGATTTGGGATGAGACAGGCGTGGATCTCGTGGTGCTCGCGCGCTACATGCAGATCATCCCGGAGACGCTTTGCGAGCGGTGGGAGGGCAGGATCATGAACATCCACCATTCGTTTCTGCCTTCATTTGTCGGCGCAAATCCCTACGAGCGGGCATGGGCCCGCGGCGTGAAATCCATCGGGGCAACCTGCCATTACGTGACGGGCAATCTCGACGAGGGGCCGATCATCGAGCAGGAACTCGTGCGTGTGGAGCACTTCCACTCCCCCGGCGATCTGCTGCGGCTCGGGCGGGATTGCGAGAGGCAGGCACTCGCGCGCGGTGTGCGATGGCATCTTGCCGACCGCGTGCTGTTGCATGGGAAGCGCACGGTGGTCTTCCGGGACTGAGTTGCCAGCGGCGCGGAGGGAGGTAGGATGCGCCGCATGAGCATCGAGACGTATCGGACGCTGTACGATCTTCCAGCGCTGGCCGGCCTTTCGGATTTTCCGGCGGCGGCCAGACCGGGGCTTTCCGTGGAGGAGAGCGTGCGCCGGCTGAAGCGGTTCCATTACGCACTGCGCCGGCTGCACGGGGTGCTTGTGGCGCGCATCACGGCGGAGCCGGTTTACGAGATCAAGATGGGCTTCTCCCTCCACGCGCATTACTGCGCCGAGCATGTGTCGGCGCTGCGCGGGCGCGTGGGGGAGATGCGCGAGCCTCCGCTCGGCCTGGATGTCGTGCCGGATGAAACCCTCGCGGTTTTCTTCGACGAGATCCTCGCAGCCCCGGCGACTTCCGAGCTAATCGCGGGAATCTACCTGCATGCGATTCCGGCGCTCATCGCTGCGATGAAGAAGTACGCCGGCGACGCAAACCCGCTTGCAGACGCCCCGAGCCGGCGGGTTTTGCGATTTGCGGTGCTGGAGCTGGAGGATGTGGCTGCGTGGGGAGCGGAGGTCGTGAAGCGGCTGGTCGCCATCTCCATGCCCGGTGCCGAATGGGACCAGCATCTGCGCGCATGTCTCGCCGCGGCTGGCGGGATGGATGGAACAGAGCCGGCCGCACCGTCACCGGGCCGGAAATTTTCCGCACAACCGTACCGCTACGATCCGGTGCCGGGGAGGGATGAGCGGTTTCCAGATCCGTACAACATGGGTGTGAACGCGGAGGTATTCCTGCATGACGCGGACATGCCGGCGCTGCCGAAATGCCTCATGATGTACTACCGGCGTATCCGCGAAATTGATGTGCCGGAGATGATGTCGAGCATCATCACGGAGACGAAGGGCAAGCCGTGGAATTACTACCGCGACATGACGCGGCAACTCTGGGACGAGGCGCGGCATGCGATGATGGGGGAGGTCGGCTTCGTCGCGGCCGGTGTGGATTGGCGGAAGGTGATGATCAATTTCACGTGGTCGCTCGGGCTGAACACGCAGCTCGGGCCAAAGGAGCGGCACGGGGTGCTCTATTTTATCGAGCAGGGGCAGATGCCGAAGACCGGCAAACGCTACGAGTGGGAGGTTGCGGTGATGGCGGAGGAAAAACTGGCGGCGACATTCCAGGACTTCGACTGGGCGGACGAGGTGCTCCACGCGCGTGTTGGGCGCGACTGGTACGTGAGCGAGTTTGAAAATGCGAAGGACGCTGTGGAGTGGGGGGACAAGTGCTGGAGCAAGGTGCTCATGGGCTGGCGCGAATGGCGCGAGCAGGGGCTCACACAGCACAGGAATTGGTGGCCGGACGTGTATCGCGAGGCGTGTGCGCAGTGGAAAATGGAGCCGGATCCGAAGGTGCTCGCCTATAGCACGAGTTACGAGGCAACGCGGGCGGATTTAAAGGTTCTGCCGGCGTCCGGGTAGCGTGTGTGGGCGCCGTGTCCAAAATGAAGCCTGCATCGGGAGTGGTCGCGCCAGGGACTTTCCCTGAGCAGAAGAAGCAAGCCCGCTTCACTCAGGCGTTGAACCGCCGCTACGGCGTGACGATGCGATACAAACGGGCGGAGGCTGTGGTCGGGTCGGTGTAATTGATCGCCTGCGCGCTGGTCGCGGCGGGGTAGGTTTGCAGGGTCGTCCAGTCGCCGCTCGTGAGGCTGTCGCGATATTGGATGCCGTAGGTGCGGTACGGTTGCGCGGTGAAACTCAGTGTGAAGCCGGCGCCGGCGGCGGGGCTGATTGTCACCGCGAGGCGGCTGCTCGCGTTCTTCGGGTTCGTGTTGGCGAGGAATTCGGCGAGGTTGCTCCTGCCGTCGCCGTCGCTGTCGAGCGCGGAGTCGGCCACGCTGACGCTCAGGCCGTTGGCGGTTTCCCAGTAGTTCGGCGCTCCGTCGTTGTCGCTGTCGGGGATGTTGAAGGTGGCGGCGTTGCTGGTGATGTTGCCGAAGCTGTTGGTC
>CAMAUI010000067.1 GCA_945861385.1 Prosthecobacter debontii | reverse complement strand
CAACGGTGTCCAAGTTTGTAGCTATAAAGAGGCATATAAAAGGCGGAGGGCGGCGATGTCCGGCTCGTGGCGAGGTCGGGCAAAGAGTTGCACCCTCAGCCAGCGGATGAACTTCACCGAGCGCACGGTGAGCCGCTGGAAGGCTCGCGCGAGGAAGGGCAGTTCCGCTTTCTCCAGGGCCAGACGCTTCTCATCTTTGTCCAGACGTTTGGCGCGCCGCGCAAGTTCCGCCTCGTTGCGCACGGCGTGGATACGTTCGAGTTCCGTCTCGCACCGGATCATCAGGTTGTGCGCCATGCACAGGAACTGTGCCTGCATGGCTTTGGCATTGGCCGAACTGGCCCATGCCTTGGTCTCGCCCAGCTTGTTCTTGAGTTCGTCGAAGGTCTTTTCGATCTCCCAGCGCAGCCGGTAGAGGTGCGCGATGACTCCGGGCGGCAGCGTGCATTCGGTGGTAAGGAAGCTGAAGTCCTCGCCGCGTTGCGCGCAGCGGTAGCGCACCCGGCGCACGCTGACTCCCTGGCTGGTGGACACCAGTTCGTCGGCGAGCACGCCTGCGTTGCGCGGATCGGTGCGCTCCCATTGGTTTTCAGCGATGACTTCCAGTTTCATGTTTTCCTTTTCCCGGCTCAAAAAATAAAGCCCGCCCGAGTGCTTCCAGTGGTGCCATTGTCGGAAATCGATGCCGGCACGGTCCCATACATAGAACACCTTGCGCCCCTTGGCGGCACCCTGGCGCAGCGATGGGATGCCCAGCCGCTTGAGCGCACGCATGTCGTGCTCCTTGCGGCGTGCGGCTTGATCGGCCGCCGTCAGGTGCCCCAGCGCGTGCGAGCGCAGATTGAGCGCAAAGAAATGGCCGACGGCATCCTTGCATCCGTCCTGCCCATCACGCCGGTCGTGAGCCGCGGCGGCGTGAAAGTGGCCGTCGCCCGCGTAAAGATCGAATCCGGCCAGCTCGGGCACGCAACTCCACCCATCGCCCGGCAGCGGCGGAAGGCTCGCGGCGAGGCCGGCGGAAAGCTCCGTGACCAGCGCCAGGCGGCGTGCGCTTTTGAGGGTCTCGAAGAAATGGGAAAGCTCGGGCACCTCCACCCCGCAAAGGGCAAGATGCTGGAGGAACGCGCGTCCGCTCGGGTGATCATCGAGCGTGCGGCGCACGCCGAGTTGCAGCCAGTGCTCGTCGGGCAACTCCGGGCAGACGCGTTGATTTTCGGCGCCATCGAGCAAATCGAGCAGGGGAGCGAAGAAGTCCAGGGTGAAAGCGGAAGTAGAGCCAGAGGCAGGAAGTGGATGAATGCAGGGCATGAAAATTTTCGCAAATTTTCGACCTCCCAATGCAAGCACAATCGCACGGAAACCCGCATAAATGCTCGTTCCACGAAGATTTGATGATCGCGCGCCGTGCAGCAAAGCGACTTCACCCAAGCCACCACAGCCCCGCCGCGCAGCTAATCAGAGCCATGTTTTTGACCGAATTTTGGACACCGTTGGAAAGGGAACAAAGGGACAGACTGATAATCGAAAGAAAGCCTTGACCGGTTTGGCCCTCCCTGCCAGATCGTCTTCATGCGCCAAGCCCGACTCAAAGCCCCGCCCGACCATCCCGTCGCCTACTACCATTGCCTCAGCCGCGTCGTGAACCGCGACTTCGTCCTCGGCGACCTCGAAAAGGAGCGATTCGTCCAGATCATGCGCGCCTGCGAACAGTTCGCCGCCGTCCGCGTCCTCACCTTCTGCGTCATGAGCAACCACTTCCACATCCTCCTCGAAGTGCCCCGGCGCCCCGAGCAAGCGCCCACCGACGACGAACTCCTCACCCGCCTCAAACGCGCCTACAGCGCCGAGGCCTTCGCCCAGGTCCGCTGGAAACTCACCACCCTCCGCCAACAGGGCGCCACCGAGGAAGCGGAAGCCTACCGCGAGAGCTTCCTGCGCCGCATGTGGGACGTCGGCTTTTTCATGAAAGCCCTCAAACAGCGATTCAGCGCGTGGTACAATCGCACCCGCGGACGCAAAGGCACCCTGTGGGAGGAACGCTACCGCAGCGTGCTCGTGCAAAGCGGAGAAGCCTTCGCCGCCATGGCCTGCTACATTGACCTCAATCCCATCCGCGCCGGCATCGTCGAGCACGCCGAGGACTACCGCTGGAGCGGCTACGCCGAAGCCATCGCCGGCCGAAAAACCGCCCGTCGCGCCCTCGCCGAAATCACCGCAGCGCGCCTCGCGAGCCACGGCGACCGTACCGAGCGCAGCCAGACCGAACACCTCGCCGAATACCGCGTGTGGCTGCACGGAGCCGGCGAAGAAAAGCGGCAGACCGAAAAAGGCCGCATCATCCGGCGGGGATTCCAGCGCGAGAAAGTCGCGGCAGTCCTCGCCCGCGGCGGCAAGCTCGACTGGTGGCAGCTCCTGCGCTGCCGCGTGCGCTACTTCAACGACGGCGCCGTGCTCGGCACCAAGGAATTCGTGAACCGCATCTTCGAGCAAGAGCGCCACCGCTTCGGCCCGAACCGCAAAACCGGAGCCCGCCCGCTGCGCGGCGTGGAGACCAACGGCCTCTGCGCGCTGCGCGATCTGCGGGTGAACGTGATCGGCTCGGAAGCAGGGAGGAAGTAAGGACTGATAATGATCAATGAAGCAGGTGCATTGTCATCCTCCTCATCCGAACGCATTGGGAAGCAGACAACGCGTCGGGGCGTGTCCGACGCATGGAGCGCTGGGAATTTCGGAGGCACGGGTGCGGACGGCTGGTTTCGTGTCGGCGAAAGCTGCCGAAGACCCCGCCCGATGTTGAAGCGGAAAAATATCAGTCACCCAATCGAATGCAGCCTTGCGGGCTGGAACGCGTGTGTTACTTCGCCCGGCGATGCGCTGGAAAATCACCCTTTGTGCCCTCGGGGCGGCTGCTGGTCTTGCGGTGATCGCCGCGCTTTGGAAGGCAGGCGTGGCGCAGCCATCGAATGCTGACTCCGAGCCGCGTGGAACGATGGCCCGGACGTCCACGAATGAGCGCATCGGTGTGCCGGTGGCGGTGGCGGATGAAACCGCGCCTGCGCCGGAGACGGCTGGCCATTTGCTGCGAGCCGCGGTGGCCGGTCTGCCGGCGCTGAGCGTGGAAGGGCGGGATCGCGTGGTGCGCGAGCTGGTGGTGAAACTGCGTGCGCATGGCCAGGACGGACTCAAGGTGGTGCGGGAATTTTTTGCGGCGAGCGGCGACGTGAAGCTCCGGAACGGATTTGAAATGGCAGATGGAAAAATCAAGAGTGCCCCGTCCCTACGGATCGCGTTGCTTGAGGCGTTGTCCGACTGGCCGGGGGCGGTGGAGGTGAATCGCGAGATCGCGCGGAGCACATCGCGCGGGTTCGAGGCGGCGATTGCGATCCGGAATCTTGAGAAATCCGCGCCGGGCGTGCATCGGGCGGAGGCGATCCGTGCGATGCAGGAACTCGCGCAGCGCCCGGATCGTGGAGAATTCGCGATGGAGGGCGCAAATTATCTCATCGAGGCGATGCGCCATTTCGCGGCCCCGGAGCTGGTTCCGGCTGCGGAGAGGATGGTCGGTGAACTGCCGCTTGTCGCCGCGGTGCTGGTGGATGCGCTGGCCGATTTTCCCGACGTGGTGCGCGGTCCGGCGCTGGACCGGATTTTTTCCAACCCCGGCATCGCCGCACAGTTCGCGGCGAATCCGTATATGCTGAGAAACCTCCCGTTTTCCGAGCCGCGCGTGGTGAAAAATGTGGCCGGGCTTTTTTCCGGCGGGATGACGCCGAGGCAGCAGGGGCGATTTCTCGCGGAGTTCGGAGCAGGTCGTGACTACACGGTGAAGCCGGATTTTTTTCCGGAGAAAGCCGCCGCCGCGAAGCCGGGGAATCCCGCCGCGGACATCAAGGGACGGCTGGATTTTCTCGCGCAGATCGAGCCAGCCGCGGCTCCTGAGATCAGGCAGCAGGTGGCCGAAGCGCGGGAGGAACTCGCCGCGGCTCTCGAAAACCCGGTGCCGGAACCGGCGGATCAAGTCATCTCGATCGGGAACGGAGCGGGTGACGCGGTGATCAAAGGCCGGCGGATTCAGTCTATCCGGATAGACAAGTGAGGTGGTTGAATTGCGCGGCGGGCGCGCTACAACAGACGCGATGAACGAACGACTCGCCAGCGCGCGGCTTTACGGAATCCTCGACCTCGGCTACGTGCAGCCGGCGGACATCGAGCGTGTCGCGATGCTGATGTGCGAGGGTGACGTGGACATGCTTCAGCTCCGGGCGAAAGGCCACGACGAGCACGCGGTCGAGGCATTTTGCAATCGCATCCAGCCGATCACGGCCGCCGCGCGCGTGCCGCTGATCGTGAATGACTTTCCGGAACTCGTCCCGAGCATCGGCGCGGAGGGCGCGCATGTCGGCCAGGATGATCTTCCGGTCGCTGACGCGCGCTGGCGCGCAGGCCGCGCGCTTGCCGGCGAAGTGCCGCCGCCGATCGTCGGCAAAAGCACGCACTCCATCGAGCAGGCCGTCGCCGCCCAGGCGGAGGGCGCGGACTACATCGGCTTTGGCCCGCTTTTCCCAACGCCGACCAAGGCCGGGCGCGCCGCCATCGGGCTCGGCGACATCGCGAGGGTGCATGAGCTGGTGAAAATCCCGGTCTTCTGCATCGGCGGGATCAAGCTGGAGAATCTGGACGCAGTCATCGCCGCCGGGGCGCGGCGTGTGGTGATCGTGAGCGGCATATTGCTGGCAGCGGACATCCCCGCATACTGCCGCGCGGCGCGCGCAAAGCTGGACGGGCGGAGTTGAGCCGCCATGCGGACCGGGTGCGCCGGTTTCCGTACTACACCCCCTCGATCAAGCCGGTGCTGTCCCCGACTTTTTCCGCCTTCACACGCATGTGATTGAGCATGGTCACGTAAAGGTTCGTCATAGGCGTTTCCTTGTCGAATTGAACGTGACGGCCCGGCTTCAGCACTCCGCCACCGCCGCCCGCGAGGATCACCGGCAGATCGTGGTGCGCGTGACGGTCACCATCCGCGATCGCGCTGCCGAAGACGATCATCGAGTTGTCCAGCACAGTCCCGCCCGCCTCGCGCATCGTCTTCAGCTTCGCGAGAAACTCGGCGAACCGCTCGACGTGCCACTGGTTGATCTTCGCGATTTTCGCCTTCTTCTCCGCGCTCCCGCCGTGGTGCGAAATCTCGTGGTGGCCGTCATTCACGCCGAGCCAGGGATAGCTGCGGTTGCTTCCCTCGCGCAGCACCATGAAGGACGCGATGCGTGTCGAGTCCGTCGCCAGCGCCAATGCCAGCAGATCGTACATGGTCTGCGTGTGAGCCGCAAAGTCCCCGGGGATTCCCTCGGGCTTTTCCATCGCGGATGGCTTCGGGAGCTGCGCACGGAATTTCTGCTGTTGCGCGATCCCAACCTCCGTCTCCCGCAGTGCGGTGAGATATTCGTCCACCTTCCGGCGGTCGCTGGCCCCGAGCCCGCGCTGCAGCGCCCTGGCATCATCACGAACGAGGTCCAGGATGCTGCCCCGGCATGACTCGCGGAGCGCCTTCCCATAGGCGAGATCGGGATCCTCCGCCGCTCCGAAAAGGCGCTCGAAAATCAGCCGCGGATCGGCGATGGGCGGCATCGGCGTGTTTTCGTTCCGCCACGAGATGTTGTTTTGGTAAGCGCACGCATACCCGCTGTCGCACGCACCCGCCTGCCTGCTGGACGTGTCGCAAGTCATCTCCAGCGAAGGCAGCCGCGTCTCCCGCCCGATGGCTTGGGCGGCGATTTGATCCACGGAAGCCCCGACATGGATGTCCGCCCCCGCCGTCTTCCGCGCCCGCGCACCCGTGAGGAAAGTCGCATTCGCGCGCGCATGATCACCCGCGCCGTCCTTCCCGGGCCGGGCGTTCAAATGTGCAAGGCCGCTGAGCACGCTCACATGCTGCTGGTGCGCCTTGAGCGGCTCCAGAATCATCGGCAGATCGTATCCCGCGCCAGCTTTGCGCGGCGTCCAGTTTTCCATGTCCATCCCGTTTGGCAGGTACACAAAAACCATCCGTCGCGGCGCGCCTCCGAGCACCGCCCTGGCAACCGGGGTCATCGCCTCCAGCCACGGCAGCGCGATGCAGGTGCCGAGGCCCCGGAGAAATGTGCGGCGGGGGATTGCCAGCGAGCGGTTCGGAATGTGCATGGGCGGAAATTAGCGCGCCCCGGTGCCTTTGCCAGCACGTATTGCAGCCCGGTCAACGGCTGATGGCAGCGCGCAGGATCTCGTCATACGCATCCGCCGTCGCCTGCCATGTAAAGGTGCGGCCATGCGCCGCGATCCGGTCATGCTCCGCCGGGGAGAGCAGCACTGCACGCAGCGCATCCACGAGCGCACCGTTTTCGCGCGGCGGCACAAGCCGCCCGAGAAAATCGTGCCGGTGAACCTCGGGGATGCCTCCGACGTTTGATGCCACCACCGGAATCCCGCTGGCGAAAGCCTCGAGGATCACATTTGGAATGCCCTCGTTGTCGCTCGGCAGCGCAAGGACGGTGGCAGCGCGCATCGCGCGTGCGACACCGGCGGCGTCGAGCCTTCCCGCGAACACCGGCTGCGTGCCGAGTTGCGCCGCATATTCGCGAAGTTCCGCCTCCATGGGGCCGCCGCCTGCAAGCAGCAGACGGACATCCGAAAGGCCGGGCAGCGTCCTCAATCGTGCATGCGCGTCGAGCAGTGCGCGCGGATTTTTCACCGGCAGAAAATTGCCCGTGAAGAGGACAACCGGCGCAAACTCCGGCAGCCCAAAGGAGCGCCGCGCCCCAGCGCGCTCGTCGGCGCTCGAAGGACGGAACATCGCGAGATTCACGCCATTGCAAACGGGATGCAGGCGATCCCTTCGAAATCCAGCCTCGCCCAGTCTGCGCGCGAGATCCGCGCTGCGGGTGATGATCGCCCCGGCGCCCGCGAGGCTCCGCTTCATCACGGCTTTCCGCGCTGGCTGGCGAAGATACTGATGCACATCCGAACCCTGTGCGATGGCGACGAACTTGTGATGAAACTCCCGCTGCAATTCCCCGACCGCGCACGCATCCGGAAAAAGCCACGAGACGAGGATGATGTCCGTCGGCGAGTCCCGCCGGATGCGGTCCAGATGTTGCCGCAGTGCGCGGGCGTAGAGCTTGTGATTCAGCCTGTGGCCGATCTTCGGCAGATATGCGGTGCGGACAAACCCCGGCTGGAGCCTCACATCCTCAGCGCGTGGATGCCAGTCTGCCCGCTTCCACGGGAGCATCGGGCGCAGTGCCAGCACGCGCACCTCCCAGCGCGATTCGAGGTGGTGAAGCAGGGTCACATTGTCGAGCCCGCGATACGGCTCGCACATGTCGGGAAAAAGATTGCTGACAAAAAGAAGGCGCACGCCCGCGAGGTATAGGCATGCACAGCCATTTGTTCGACAGCGAAACCTCCGGAATCAACCGTAGCGCCCCTCGATGTATTCCGCGGTCTTCGGATTCTTCGGGTGCAGGAAGAGATCCTCCGTCCGTGAGTGCTCGATGAATTCCCCCATGAGCATGAAAATGCACTCGTGCGAAGCGCGACGCGCCTGCGCCATGTTGTGCGTGACGATGACGATGGTGTACTTGCCGGCCAGCCCCCACATCAGCTCCTCAATGGCCTTCGTGCCGTTCACGTCGAGAGCGCTGCACGGCTCGTCCATCAGGATCAGCCCCGGCTTCAGCGGGAGCAGCCGCGCGATGCAGAGCTTCTGCTGCTGCTCGAGCTGGAGGTTGATGGCTTTGTCGCCGAGGCGATCTTTCAGGTCGTTCCAAAGGCCGGTCTCCGTGAGCGCCTTCTCCACCGCGCCGTCGAGGTCGCTCCTGCTCAGCTTTTTCTCCGCGTGGATGCGCAGGCCGAAGACGACGTTTTCATAAATGGAAATCGGCAGCGGATTGGGCCGCTGGAAGACCATGCCGACCGCTTTGCGAAGCTCGATGAGCGACACATCCGGGTCATAGATGTTTTTGCCGTTGATGGTGATTTCGCCGGTCGTGGTGACGTAGCCGTAGCGCTCGTTCACGCGGTTGAAGCAGCGCAGGAGCGTGGTCTTGCCGCAGCCGCTCGGGCCGATGAGCGAGGTGATCTGCCCGTGCTTGATGTCCACGGTGATGCCCTTGAGCGCCTGGAATTTGGCGTACCAGAGCTTCAGGTCGCGGGTGGTGATGGCGATGCGGTCGGTCATCGGGAAAAATCGGATTGGAAGGCGCGGCAAAGGCGGCTATCTTCGCGCCATGCTCGCACAGAAAGTTGAAGAAATGCTCGAACGCCGCCGCGCACTTTATACTGCGTGGGCGAAGGAATTTGGCTTCGACCCGCCGCCGGAGAAAGGTGGATGGAAGATGCTGAATGCTTACGCCGAGGAGCACGACGAGGATTTGGAGCGCGCCGATATTCTTTCGGAAATGAAGTGGATCGATGAACGGCACCGATAAACGTCGCATCTGCATCCTGGATGCCGGTCCGCTCATCCATCTCGATCAACTTGGCCGGCTCGATCTTATTCATCAGCTCGGCACGATTTTCATTCCTGAATCGGTCGCACATGAAGCCATTCGTCATCGGCCAGCAATTGGACCAAAAATAGAGCCCTACCTCGTGCCGGATGTTGGCGACTTGAGCGAACGACTGGTGTCCGCCATGCAGGGCATCAAGCTTCACATCGGCGAAACGGCCGCGCTCGCGTGGGCGGAGAAATTTGGGGCCGACTTGTTTGTGAGCGACGACAGACTGGCGAGGGCCGTCGCCACTGTGCTCGGGTACCGCTCGACCGGTACGCTCGGTGTCATCCGTGGCTCTTTTTTGGAAGGTCTGACTTCGAAGGAAGACGCGCTGGTGCTGCTTCGCGCGATTCCATTCCGAACCTCGCTGCATGTTCGCGCCGGAGTTCTCAATGCGGTGATTGACGGTCTGCGCTGACATCATCCGAAAATTCCGTTCACGTAGTCGTGCGTGCGTTTGTCCGCGGGCTTGCCGCCGAAGATGACCTCGGTTTTGTCGCACTCGATGATCTCGCCATTCCACAGGAACATCGTCCGCGCGGCGAGGCGGCGCGCTTGCTGGACGAGATTCGTGACGAGGATGATCGTCATGTCCTTTTTCAGCACCTTCAGCACGTCCTCGATGCGCATCGTGGTGACGGGATCAATGGCGATGCTGAATTCGTCGAGGCACAAAATCTCCGGCTGGTGGGAGAGGGCGCGGGCGATGGTGAGGCGCTGCTGCTGGCCGCCGGAGAGCTTCGTGCCGAGCGAATCGAGGCGGTCTTTCACTTCGTCCCACAGCGCGGCTTGCGTGAGGCAGCGTTCGACGAGCTCATCGAGTTCGCCCTTGTTCCGCATCCCGGCGGAGCGCGGGGCGAAGGCGACGTTGTCGTAGATGCTCAGCGGCAGGCCGACGGGCAGCGGGGCGACCATGCCGATTTTCCGCCGCAGTTCGTACACGTCGCGGACGCGCTTCACGTCTTCGCCGTCCACGGAGATGACGCCCTCCTGCCGCGTGCCCGCGGTGAACTCGAATGTGCGGTTGATAGCGCGCAGCAGCGTGGTTTTTCCGCTCTGCGCCGGGCCGATGATGCCGAAGATTTCGTTCGGCTCGACGTGAAAGCTGATTCCGTGGTGAACCTGCTTTTCGCCGTACCAGGTGCGGAGGTTTTGGACTTGGATTTTGCTTACCATTTTTTGCGCGAGCGCAGCCAGGCGCGGGTGGCGATGGCGGTGGAGTTGATGAGGATGATGGAGACGATGAGAACGGTGGCGACGGCGAAGGGCAGTTCGCGCGGCGCGCCGTTCACCTGCGTGGTGACGGTGTAGAGGTGCATCGAGAGGGCCATGCACTGGTCGTTCAGCCCGTAGGCGAAAAAGTCGCCCTCTTGGATTTTTTTGAAGAACACCGCGCCGGTGAACATGATCGGCACGGTCTCTCCGGCCTTGCGGCTGATTTCCAAAATGACGCCGGTGAGGATGCCGCTGATGGAGTTTGGCAGGACGATCTTCCAGATTGTCTGCCACTTGGTCGCACCGACGTTCCAGCACGCTTCGCGGAAGCTCATGGGCACTGCCCCCAACGCCTCCCGGGTGCTGGTGATGACGACGGGCATGGTCATCACCGCGAGCGTGAGCGAGGCGGCGAGGATGCCGCGGCCCATGTCGAAAAAGAGGACAAACGCGCCCATGCCGAAGAGCGCGTGGACGATGCTGGGCACGCCGGCGAGGTTCACAACGGCGAGGTTGACGATGCGGGTGAACCAGTTGTCGCGTGCGTACTCGTTGAGATAAACGGCGGCCATGACGCCCATCGGCGCGCTGATGCAGAGCGAGACGATGACGAGCCAGATGGTGCCGAGCAGGGCGCTCCAAATGCCGCCCTGCGTCATGCCTTTGGCGGGGTTGGTGGTGAGAAAATCCCACGAGATGAGCGGTGCGCCCTGGCTCACGAGGTAGCCCAGGATGCCGATGAGCGGCAGGAGCATCAGCACGATCATCGTCGCAAAGATACCCTTGGCGATTTTCTCGTGCTTCATTTTGCGCCGCACAGCGTCGTTAACGACGAAGGGCACTGGTGTTGGCGAGGCTTCTGCGTGCATGGTCATTTCTGTTTGCGGATGCCCTTCACCACGAGGTCGGCGGTGAGATTGATGATGAATGTGATGGTGAGCAGCACGATTCCGATGAGGAAGAGGACGCGGTAGTGCGGGCTGCCGACACTGGTCTCGCCCAGCTCGGAGGCGATGGTGGCGGTGAGTGTCCGGCAGCTTTCAAACATCCACATCGGGTTAAAGGAGCCGTCGAGTTTCACGTACGGGTTGTTGAGCGAGTGGCCGGTGGCCATCAGCACGCCCATCGTCTCGCCGACGGCGCGGCCCACGCCGAGCAGCACGGCGGCGAGCAGGCCGTTTTTCCCCGCAGGCAAAAGGACGCGGAAAATCATCTGCCAGCGCGTCGCGCCGAGCGCCACGGCGGCTTCACGGTAGTTGTCGGGCACGGCTTTGAGCGCGTCTTCGCCGATGCTGACCATGATGGGCATGGCCATGAGCGCGAGGATGATTGAGGCGTTCAGCACGTTCAGGCCGACGGGGACATCAAACCAGCTTTGGATGAGCGGATTGATGACCGTGATGCCGATGAAGCCCCACACAATGCTGGGAATCGCCGCGAGCAGTTCGATGATGATTTTCAGCCACTCTTTCACTTTGCCGGTGCAAAACTCGGAGAGAAAAATCGCGCCGCCAATCGCGAAGGGCACCGCGATGAGGATGGAAAGCCCCGTGACGGTGAAGGTGCCGATGATGAGCAGCAGGATGCCGTACCGCTTGTTCTCCATCGAGGTAGGATACCAGTCGGTGCTGGTGAAAAAATCGCCGAGCCGGAAGTCAGTGCCCTTTTCCCACAAAATCGGCCCGCCTTCGCGGAAGACGAAAAAGAAGATGCCGAAAACGAAGATGATGGCGCTGATGCCGCAGAGGCGGATGATCCACTCAATGCCCTTCTCGGCGAAAACTGCGTATCCCGGTCGTTTTGCTCGCATGTCTCTTTCTTAGAAATGCGGCGGCGGTCCGTTGCTGCGAACCGCCGCCGCTGAATTTCGTCCGTGTCGCTTACTTCGCTTCGAGCGGGATGTAGCCCTTCTCCGCGATCATCGCCTGGCCGTCCTTGCCGAGCACCCAGTCAATGTATTTGGCGACGTGCGCCCCAGCGTTCGGCGGAGTGTAAAAGAACATCGGGCGCGCGATGGGATACGTCTTGTTGAGCGTCGTCTCGATGGTCGGCTCGATGGCAGGCTCGCCTTTCTTCTTCGAGACTTTCACGACCTTCACCTTGTCCGTCCTGTAGCCGATGCCGCTGTAGCCGATGGCGCTGGGGGTGGTGCTGACGAGTTCGACGACGTCCTTCGAGCCGCTGAGGTCCCGCGAACCTTTCTTGAAGTCCGCTTTCTTACCAAGCACGGCCTCGCGGAAGTAGTGGTAGGTGCCGGAGTTGTTCTGGCGGCTGACGCGGACGATTTCATCCGGCGCACCGGGGATGGTGACGCCAAGTTCGCTCCATTTGCTGATGGTGCCACCCTCGCGATAAAGATCGCTGAGTTGCTCGACGCTGATTTCATTCAGCGGGTTGCTCGGGTGGACGTAAATCGCGAGCGCGTCGTAACCGACTTTGTATTCCTTCGGCTCGGCGCCGTATTTCGCTTTGGCCTTCTCAACCTCCTCGGCTTCGAGGTGGCGCGAGCTGTTCGCGATATCGCAAGTGCCGTTCAGAAGCGCCGCGACGCCGATGCCGGAGCCGCCGCCGGCGACTTCGATGGAGACGCTCGGCTCCGCTTTGCCGTAAGCCTCGGCCCATGCTTGGGCAAGGTTCACCATCGTGTCAGAACCGATGTTTTGGATGGAGAGTGTGTTCTTTTTGGCGTCGCCGCCTTTTTTGTCGCAGCCCGTCAGCAACAGGCTGGCCGCGGCGAGCGCCGCGAAGCTGATTTGTTTGATGCGTTTCATGTGTTTTGTCTTGGGTTGTTGTTGTTTGTGTGAGTCAGGAGAGACCGGGAGAGGTCAGGAGATTTTGTCGCCGAGGACGCCTTCGCAGAGGTCGCTGATTTGCTCGGTGAGGAAAGTGTAAGCTGCCTCGAAGGCCGCTTGTTTCGCGGCGGCGTCCGGTGCGGCGCTCGGGTCGGGGAGCGACCAGTCGAGGCAGATGGCTTTCGTCGGTTTCGGAAAGGCACGCTTCGCCGCCGGGTCGAGCGCGACGATGATTTGCGCGGAGTCGAGGTTCGGAAGCTGGGCGACACTTTTGCTCTGCGGGTTGGGCGGCGTGAGGCCCTTGCTTTTCAGGAAATCGAGTGTCGCCGGGTCGAGCGGGCGCGGGTCGAGGCCGGCGCTGGCGAAGATGAAATGCGGCTGATCCAGCTTGTGCGCGATGGCCTCGGCGAGCTGGCTGCGGCAGTGGTTGTGCTCGTCAATGAACACCATCCGCCAAGTGTCGCCGCCGTGGTGTTTCGGGTCTTCTCCCGTCACCATATAGATCACTTCCTCGGCGATGTTCGTAGCCTGGTCTGCCGCGCGCTCGTAGCGGCGGGCGATGGTTTGGAGCGGATTCGCGGCCTCGCGCGGGAGTTTGCCTTCCTGCACGAGCAGGAAAATATCCGCGTTGATCTGCGAGCGCAGCGCGTCCGTCTCTGATTCGCGCCCGATCACATCGCGGGCGAGGGCGACATCACCGGTGATGAACGCCTTGACCGAATCCCGCACCATCGGGATCGCGATCTCCGCGAGCTGCGCGAACCGCTCCATCGGCACAGCCGCATCATGCTTGCTCAGCTTCAACACCTGCCGCGCGACGCTTTCCGCGTAATCGCCGATGCGCTCGAGTTCGAGGTTCACCTTGATCGTGATGTACGCGAACCGCAGGTTCCGCGCGACGGGTTGCTGGCGGATCAAAAACTCCAGGCACAGGCGGTCCACCTCTTTCTCCAGTTCATCAATCCGCCGGTCACGCAGGATGACTGCATACGCCGTCCGCCGGTCACGGGCGACGAGTGCGCCGATGCATGCAGTGAGCGCATCTGTGGCGAGCCTGCCCATATCCGACACCTTTCCGCGGATGCGGGCGATGTCGCGTTCGAGTGATTCTTCGTAGTGAGATGGCATTTGTGCCGGTAAGAAGTGGACGGCGAGTGTTACAAACAGATGACTGAACAGTGCCGTCTCCGTGACATACTTGCCGCGCGCAAGAATGGCGGCCCTCTCGATGAATCCATCGTGCGGTTCCCTCCGCTACTCGAACTGCACTTTCACCCGGGCCTTCGGGCTTATATTCACCGCCGCAGATATCCGTGGCGCATTTTTTAAATGGCCCAAGCCCGGATTGCCCCGACGCTCCCGCAAATGGGCGGCGCGTCCTACGTCCGCGAAGACCGGAGTCTCGCGGTGGCGACGAATGCAATGAGGAACATCGCCACGAGCGCCATGCCGAGCGCGCTGCCAAAGGGCCAGTTCCGGCCCTGCCCGGTGAACTGCTGCTGGATCACGTCCCCGATCATCGGCGACTGCCCGCCGCCCATCAGCGAACTGATCGCAAACATCCCCACGGCCGGCACGAAGACGAGCATCACCCCCGCGATCACGCCGGGGCGCGTGAGCGGCAGGATCACTTTCCGAAACGCCCGCACCGGCCCCGCTCCGAGATCGAGCGCCGCCTCGACCAGCGAATTGTCCAGCTTCTCCACAGAGCCGAAAATCGGCAGAATCATAAACGGCAGGTAGCTGTAAACCAGCCCGAGCACGACCGCGCCCGGCGTGTAGAGCATCCCGAACGGCTCACTGATCGCCTTCGTGTAAAGCAGCAGCCCATTCAGCAGCCCTTCGGTCGCGAGGATCGTCACCCACGCATACGTGCGGATGAGGAAGCTCGTCCAAAACGGAATCATCACCAGCATCAGCAGCAAATTCCGCGTCCCCTCCCGTGCGCGCCCGATGAACCACGCGACGGGATAGCTGATCGCGATGCACAGCACGGTCGTCAGCGCCGCATAGAAAACCGACCACGCAAATACTCGCAGCCACGGTGCCGCGAGGCGCGTCACTTTCCGCGTGCCGACGACCTCCTCCTCGCCGTCCGCGTTCCTTGCCGTGATGTCCTCCTCCTCCGTTTTCAAAAAGCGACCCTCATCATCCACGACGATGCGCCTGTAATTTTCTGTCGTGAACGTCCCTATCGCCGGCTCGCCCGTCTCCGGCGGCGGCTGGCGGTACACGGGCAGCCGCGTGTCATCATCGGGATGCGTGAAGCTTGCCACCACGAGAATCGCCGTCGGCGCGACGACGAATGCGAGCAGCCACAGCACCATCGGCGCGAGCAACAGCCAGCCGATTACGCCGGGTGCCTTGCCGGGCGTGCGCGTCGTGGACTTGGGTGGCGGCTGCATCGCGAAAGGGAATGAACATCCAGCGACGAATGTTCAACCTCCAATGCCGCCGCTTCGGGCTGCGCGCCACACCTTCGCCGGCCTTCCGCGCATCGTTCCCGGCATCGCATGCGCCGGGCCGGGCACCCTGCCGACTTGGAAGCCTGCGCTACGCAAGGTTGCGCGCCCGTTGCGGAGAGAGGGTGTGAAATATGCGGACTAGAACGGCACGTCTTCCCTTGCCGCCGGGGCCGTGGGCGGGGTGGGCTTTGGCTCCACGGACTTGTAAGGTGCGACAAAGGCGTCGTGGAAATCGTACACGGCGTGGAAGTCCTTCTTCTTGTCGCTCTCGGTGCGACCGAACACGCCGAGTTCGCAGAGGTTCCAGACCATCTCGCCGAAGTCGTCGGTTTTACTGATGCCCCAGTATTCGAAGACCGTGGGGACCATCGGGCCGTAATGCTTGATCGCCACCTGCCGGGCGCCTTCGCTGAGCTGCTGGCCGGTGACGTGGCCGCTTTCGCCAAGGGCGCGCTTGCGGAGCCTCACAGTGTGGTCGAGGGCGTCGCGCAGGAAAAAGTAAGCGTCCTTGTGATAGCGCATGTCGGTCGCGCTGATTTGCTCCACGGCTTCCATGAAATCCAGTTTTTGCATCGCTTCGGTAAGGCGCGGGGACGGTATGCACACGGGAGGGGCGCGTCAACGGCGAGTCGGGGAGGTGAAATGTTTTTTCCCGGCAGGCTCCGATGTTGACGGGGAGGGGGAGCCGCCCTTTTATGCGCGCCCTTTTCCAAGAAAGAGCATCAACACAACAATCTATGATCAAAATCGGCATCAACGGCTTCGGGCGCATCGGGCGGCTTGTTTTTCGGGCAATCTGCGACCAGGGGCTTCTCGGCAGGGAAATCCAGGTCGTCGCGGTGAATGACCTCGTTCCCGCGGACAACCTCGCTTACCTCGTCAAATACGATTCCGTGCAGGGACGTGCGAAAGAGGAAGTGTACAGCAAAAAATCTTCGCCATCGGTGGCGGAGGACGACGTGCTCGTCGTGGACGGCCACGAAATCAAATGCCTCGCCGTGAAGGAAGGCCCGGCGGCGCTGCCGTGGAAGGCGCTCGGCGTGGACATCGTGATCGAGAGCACGGGGCTTTTTGTGGACGCGGAAAAGGCGCGCGGCCACATCACCGCGGGCGCGAAGAAAGTCATCATCAGCGCACCGGGCAAGAACGAGGACATCACCGTCGTCATGGGTGTGAACCACACGAACTACGACCCGGCGAAGCACCACATCATTTCCAACGCGAGCTGCACCACGAACTGTCTAGCGCCCGTCGTGCATGTCCTGCTGAAGGAAGGCTTCGGCATCGAGGAAGGCCTCATGACCACCGTCCACAGCTACACCGCCACGCAGAAGACCGTGGACGGCCCGAGCAAGAAGGACTGGAAAGGCGGACGCAGCGCCGCCATCAACATCATCCCGAGCAGCACCGGCGCGGCGAAAGCCGTCGGCCTCGTCTGCCCCGAGGTCAAAGGCAAGCTCACCGGCATGGCCTTCCGCGTGCCGACGCCCACCGTCTCCGTCGTGGATCTCACCGTGAAGACGGTGAAGGACACGAGCTACGAGGAGATTTGCGCCGCGATGAAAAAGGCGGGCGAGACGTATCTCAAGGACATCCTCGGCTACACCACGGATGAAGTGGTGAGCAGCGACTTCATCCACGATTCGCGCAGTTCGATCTTCGACGCCGGCAGCGGCGTGGGACTCAACAGCCGGTTCTTCAAGCTCGTGAGCTGGTATGACAACGAGTGGGGCTACAGCAACCGCTGCGTGGACCTCGTGAAGTATATCGTGAGCAAGGGGCTGTAAGACGGCTGCTTTCCCGGGATCCCCGTGCTGACGATGCCTGCCCGCATCACAGCTCGCCAGCGTCGTGGATTCGGGCGAGCATCGTCGTCGTGAGATGCGATCTGGCGGGAACGGATCAAGCTCGAATCTCCGTGCAGTTGGAAACCTCCGGCGGGCTTTTTCCAAAGCGTCCTTGACGGGAAAAGCGAGACCCGTTTTCTGGCGGGCGTCATGCGATCACAAGTTCCACAGTTTGCGCTCTCGAACATCAGGCGAACCCATCCGAAACCCTGATGGCCGGATCCAAGGGCTTGTATTCCGCTTCCGGCGCATGGATGTGCCACACGGGGAAGCTGCGCAAAGTGAACGAGGATGCGTGCCTGTTTGGCGGCGTGTTCAGCGGCGCCAGCACATCGAGGGCGATGGATGCGGCGCTCGGTGGCGGGAACTGGATTGTCGCAGTCGCAGACGGCATCGGCGGACACAAGGCCGGCGCGTATGCGAGCCGCGAAGTGGTGGCCGCGCTGGCGGATTGCGATGATTTTTCGCCCGGCGGAGTCGAGAGACTGCTGGAGAAAACCAATCATCGTCTTTTCAAAAAAGGCCGTGGCGAGCCCAGCATGGCGGGCATGGGTGCGACAGTCGTGGGACTTCTCGCCTGCGCGGAGGGATTGTTCGCGTTCAACGTGGGCGACGCGCGAATTTACCGCCAGCATGGAGGCAGGCTGAAGCTCATCACGCGCGACGATTCCGTGGAGCAACTGCTCGTGAGCGAGGGGCTGCTGCGCGCCCACGACGGCATCCGCCCCTCCAGCATGCACGCGCTTACCCAGAGCATCGGAGGCTCGGAGGATCATGTGAAAATCGAGCCGCATTTTTATGAGATCGAGACCGCGAAAAGCATGCGCTTCATCGTCTGCACCGACGGCCTGACGGACATGCTATCCTCGAAAGCCATGGAGCGTGTTTGCATTCCCACGCTCGATGCAGCCGCCGCCGCGCAGGAGCTCTTCGACGCCGCCATGGATGCCGGCGGACGGGACAATATCACCGTCGCCGTCGTTGACGTGGAGAAGAAGCGCGCATGAATGCGTGGTTACCCGGCAGACAGCCTACGCCATCCCCATCAGCACCTCGGACTCGCGCTCCCACTTCTCGCTCAGCACCACGATCTCCGTCGTCGTCCGGGTCAGCTCCCGGCTGAACTCCGCGGCATTGCCGCCGGGTTCGTGCGCCGCGGGATTTTGCAGCGCATCGGCAAGCTCCTTCAGCCGCGCCTCCAGTCCGTGGATCTTCGCCTCCAGCTCGGCGATCTTGCGCTCCTGGTCGCGCTTTGCCTTCGCCGCCGCCTTGCGAAGTTCGGCCTCGGCGCGCTTTTGCTCCTTCATCTCCCGCAGCCCCGGCCCAGTGCGTTCGGGCGCGCGCACCGCGTCCGCGGCCGGCTGGTAATCCGCAAGTTGCTCGCCGGCGACAAGCGCGGCCTGCTCGGAGCCGGCGCGCGTCTTTTCGAGGTAGTAATCGTAATCGCCAGCGTAGGGCATGAGCTGGCCCGCGCTGATGTGCAGAACCAGCCGCGCGATCCGCCGGATGAAATGCACATCGTGGCTGATGAAAATGAACGTCCCCTCGAACTGCTCGAGCGCGCCGATCAGCGCATCAATGCTCGGGATGTCGAGATGGGTCGTCGGCTCATCCATCAGCAGGAGGTTCGGCGGATTGAGCAGCAGGCGCGCAAGCGCGAGGCGCGATTTTTCACCACCGCTGAGCACGGCCACCGGCTTGAACACATCGTCCCCGCGGAAAAGAAACGAACCGAGCACCGTGCGCGCAAGCTGCTCCCCCGGCCGGCTCTCAAGATCCTGCGCGGACTCCAGCACACTATGGCGCGCGTTCAGCATCTCCACGCGCTGCTGCGCAAAATAGCCCACCCTCACATTGTGCCCAGGGCTCACCTCCCCACGTTGCGGGCGCAACACCCCCGCGAGCAGCTTCAGCAGCGTGGACTTGCCCGCTCCGTTCGGCCCGACAAGCACGATGCGCTGCCCGCGTTCGGCCTCGAAGTTCAAGCCCCGGTAAACCGCCAGCTCCCCGCCATCCGCCCGCTGGTAGGCGAAATCCACGTCCTTGAGCGTGATGGCGCGATGCCCGCTCCGCGTCGGCTGGGGGAATCGGAACTTCACCCTCGCCTCCGCCGCGAGCGGCGCCTCGACCAGTTCCATTCGTTCGATCTGCTTCAGCTTGCTCTGCGCCTGCGACGCTTTGCTGGCCTTGGCGCGGAAGCGATCCACGAAATCCTGCAGCCGCTCGATCTCCCGTTGCTGGTTCTCGTAAGCCGCGACGTGCTGCTCCTCGCGCGCGGCGCGCTCTTCGAGATAGGCGTCATAGTTTCCCCGGTAGCGATTCAGCCGCGAACGCGAGATCTCCACGATCCATCCCGCAAGCCGGTTCAGGAAATCGCGGTCGTGGGAGATCAGCACGATCGCCCCCGGGTACCCGCGGAGATGCTCGCGGAACCACACGAGCGACTCGAGGTCGAGATGGTTCGTCGGTTCGTCGAGCAGGAGCAAATCCGGCTGCTGTGTGAGCAGACGCGCGAGGTGTGCGCGCATGATCCAGCCACCGCTCAGCCCCCGGGCCGGGGCCTCGAAATCGCGCTCGCGGAATGCCAGCCCCGCCAAAATCCGCTTTGCCCGTGCTGTGAGCGCGTGCCCGTCCGCCTCCGCGAAGTCACGCAGCGCGTCGTGATACTCCATCGCATCCGTGGCCCCGGCGGCCTCATGCTCGCGAATCGTCCGCCGCACACGCTCCATCTCCGGCGTCACCGCCGTGGCCAGCTCGATCACCGTCTGATCGCCCACCGCCGCGCTCTCCTGCGGGAGGAAGCCGAATGTGATCCCCCGCTCCATGTTGATGCTCCCCTCGTCCGGCGAAGCCTCCCCGAGGATCAGCGAAAAAAGCGTGGACTTGCCCGCGCCGTTCGCACCGACGAGGCCGATGCGGTCGCCGCGATTCACCTGCAGCGACACATCACGGAAAAGCACACGGCCTGCGTAACTTTTTGAAACACCTGAAATAGTAAGCATGGATATTCCTTGTCGCCGCGGGGCCACACCGGGCGCAAGCGCGGACAAGCCCCAGCAACCCGAAGCCAACCCGGCTTTTGACCGCCCACGTTCCACCGGCCACAAAAGCAATTTCCTGGCACTCAGCCCGAATGAAAACGCCAGTGGAAGCGGCCTCGCCACCCAGTCCTCCCGGCGCGCAGATCCACGTCAACGAACGGCACCGCCTCCACATTCTCGCCGACTATCAGTCCGCCGACTATCAGTCTGGCACTTTGTTTTCCACGCGGTTGATCGAGTCCACCGTCCGCCCATTGCGGCGGAACACGCCGATGCCCTCGCGCGAGCCGCCGTCGTTTGTGTTGCCCTCAATGGTTTCCAGCATGTTGCCCACGATGCGGGAGACGATGCCCGTGTGCCCGCGGCCTCCGCCGGTTTCGATGATGAAAACCATCCCCGGCCTCAGCACGCCGGGATTATCCAGCGCGGCCCCGGTGGTGATCGTCCTCGCTTTCGCCGCCCTGCGCGCGCGGTTCCACAAGTCGAGCACTCCGCCGGTGCGGCATTCCGCCGCTCGCTTCGGGAGAAATGGCCTGGGCGGCGGGCGGGGAAAACGAATCGTCAGCGGATAGTCAGTCGGTTTCCACTCCCGGGCGCAGTCCCTTGGTGCTATCTGGCGCGCTTGTCCTTTGGCGCTTCATCGAACTTGACACCCTTTTCCGAAATCGTCGCCCTGAATAACTGGTCAACCTCCGCGGGTGAAAGCGCGCGGTCAAAAATCATGACTCCGTCCACGAGGCCATCGTACTTGAAATGCGGGTCCTTGTAGAAAGTCCCGCCACCAATCCGCAGAGGATATTTCGAAGGGGCGAACGGGCCGAGAGCGCGCGCAGTTCCATCTTCTTTTCCGTTCACATAAATTCGGATGGTCGCCCCGTCAAATGAACCGGCGAGATGAGTCCACTCCTTCGGCGGCACCTCGGTCGAAGAAAAAGCGGCGATCCAACTATTGTTGCCGGCGACGCCACTGCCAATCGTGAAATCGGCGTTCCCATTGCCCTGAATGCGGAGGACGTAACCTTTGCGTTGGCCGTTCTCGTAGTCGCCTTTGTCTGCGATGGCTCCAGTGCGGCGGGACGGGTTCACCCAAGCCGCAACCGTGATCACCTTTGGGGTGAGATTGGGCGAATGTGGAACATCAATGTACGAAAGGTTGTCAAATTTGAACACCGGTCCCCTCGAAGGATCCGTATATGGCTGCATCTTGAATGGGCTGGTGGGGTTTCGCTTCAGGCTCCTGTCTGAAACCTGAGAATTGGCAAACCCGACGTTGAGAACCAATCCCTGAGTCGGTGCCATCGGCGACCGGTTGACTTTCAACCCGACCGCCCCTGCCGGGGCCGCGATAAGCGGCACTGGCAACGGGTTCAGCCAGTAGGCGGCGAATTGTTCGCGTGCTGCTTTGACTTCAAGTGCCTCGTCCAGACGCTGGTTCTGGGTCAGCAGCAACTGGTTTTTTGCCATGATCGCGTCATATCGGGCGGCAACGGTTCTCGCCATGGACTCGCGAGAGGATTCCAAGACCGAAAAAGACCTCCAGTAATGCACACGCGGGGCTATGAGCACAGCAGGGGTGTTCGGTACATCGGTGCCGGGGATCTTCCCATCCTCGGTGAACCGCTTGCGTTCCTCGCGCAAGGCCAGCGCGTTTTCGAGTTCCCCGCGGCGCGAGACATCGGCGAGTTGGGCGTCGAGTGCCGCGAGATACTGGCTTTTCAAATCGGCTGCGCCTTTCTCGTAGGGGGCCGTGACTTCCTGCTTGAACGCCTCCCGCCACTGCGCGTCCTGCTCGCCGAGCCACTTGGCAGTGATGCTCAGCGGCTTCGGTTCGGGTGGCACGGGTGGCGGAGCGGCAGTCGGCTGCTCGTCCACCGCGGGCGGTATCGGCGCATCTGCCGGGATCGCCGGTTCGCGTGTCGCTTGGGCGACTTTGGCCGGTTTGGGTTTGGCAGGCTCTGCCTTGGCCTGTTCGGGCTCGGCAGGCTCGGCTTCCGCAGCCGGGGTGGGTGTCGTTGGCGGCAGAGATTTTGGCCGCATCGTAAAATACGCGATCCCGGCCACCATCCCGGCACAGAGACCGCACAACACAATCGGTTTGATGTTCGTCATATTGTTATCCCACGTTTGCTCGCACCACCGCGCTCCAATCGCCCACCGGCGTGCCGTCCCAATAACGGGCGCGGTATTCGCGCCATTCGGCCTGGCCGGGGACGAGCGGGGGGCGGTTGTCGAGGTAGGGGCTGTCCGTGTCTATGGCCAGGAATGTCCAGCCGGGCACGCCCTGGCGCTGGCTTTCGAGGGAGATACCCATGTGCCCTTTCTTGATGAAGCGCAGGGTGACGCCATCCGGCCCGACATCGAGAGTGAGCACTGGCGCGGCGGTGGTCGCCTCGCTGGTGGTGCCGAGGATGCCCAAGTCGTCGCCGATGCTCTCCGAGTAGCCGGGGGCGGTTTTCCAGCGGGCGATCATGTCGAAAAGCGCCGTCAAAAGCCCGGCGGCGGGCGTGGCGGCGCCGACGGGCGGGCTCCAAAATGGCGCTGAGGGCAGTGCGATGGTGCCGATGCCTTTGCGCATCTGCCGGGTGAAAGCCGTGCAGGCCTCGGAGAACTGTTCCACGGCGGGCAGGAACGTCTCGAGGGTGTAGATAAAGAGGGTGCAGATGCCCTGGACGGTGGTCACCTCCCCGGAGGTGGTGCCCAGGGGCGTCAAGTAGGAGGGGTTGTTGATTTTGGTCTTGAGATTGCCGAACCAGGGGATCTGGTCGGATTCTCGATTCGGGAAGTAGGGTGATGCTGGCATGGTGTTGGTTTGGTTGTGGTTTTAGTGAAAGGAAATCCGGCCCGTGTGGAACAAACATGGAACACGACTTGTGTTATTGCCGGTTGGAGAAGGTATTACAAAACACCGCTCGGGTATTAAACGGCGCAATACCGGTATTTTCCCAGCCAACACCGGTATTGAGCGCCGCATTACCGGTATTCCCCCATCCAACACCGGTCTTGAGCGGCGCAATACCGGTATTCCGCCATCCCGCACCGGTATGGAGCGGCGCAATACCGGTAACGCCCCGGCCAGCACCGGTATGAAATGGCGCAGCACCGGTATTCTCCCATCCACTACCGGTGTTGAACGACGCAAGACCGGTGATGCGACGGGAATTACCGCCGCGATTCCGGGTGGGATGGCTGCGGGGTGGGTTTGCAGGCCGGCAAGCCCGCGCCGCAGCCGCGCATTTTCCCGCTGTAGCGCTGAAAATTGCCTCGACTTTTCCCCGTCGCGAAAAGCGATTTCCTCTATTCCATAATAGGCGCTCGGCGCTCGGCGCTCGGCGCTCGGCGCTCGGCGCGAGTGCGGGTGCCTATTCCCTTTTCCCGAACGATGGTGAGGCCGTCCACAGGCGCGAGCGTGGTGCGCGGTGGCGGCGGAGCAAGGTTTTTCTCCGAGTTTTTCCACCCGGCGCGGGCTGTCGGTCTGCCGCTCGGTTCTCGTCCCTTTCATTTTCCTGACACCAATCTTCCTGCCATTCTCCGCCGTCGGGCAATTGCGCCGGACAATGTCAGGAAGATTGGTGCGAACACGGCGCTGGTGATCCTGGCGCTCCACTCGATGGGACTGAGGACAAGATTGTCCGCGGGCCGCACAGGCTGGAAGCACTATGTTCCTGCGCTGCGGCACTCCCGCGATTGGACAAGCATCCGATTCTATACCACCCTTGCGCCATCAATGATCCCGGCCTCCGCGATCTCCACCAAATTCCTCGTCGCCGCCTGCTGCATGGTGGCGTGTACCGTCGCGTCCCAGACAGTGGACAAAGTAGAGGTCTCCAGCACTCGCGGCTTTTACTCGCAAGCGTTCAGCGTCGCTCTCGGCTGCAACACCCCCGGCACGGAGATCCGCTACACGACGGACGGCAGCACCCCGACGGCGACGACAGGAACGGTCTTCACCATGCCAGTCCCCGTGAACGGCACGACGATTCTGCGCGCGGCGGGATTCAAGCTGGGGTTCTCCCCCTCGAAGGTCACCACGCACACCTACATCTTCCTCTCGGATGTCGTGCTGCAGTCGCCAAACGGCCAGGTGCCGCCAGGCTTTCCGCCAAGCGGTGTGAATGGCCAGGTGATGGATTACGGCATGGATCCGGAGATCGTGAGCCACCCGCAGTGGGGCCCGCTCCTCGACGATGCGCTGCTCGCGATCCCGAGCATTTCAGTCGTCACGGACAGCGCGAACCTTTTCGATCCGGCGACCGGCATTTACGTGAATGCACAGGATCGCCCCGACGGCTCGGGCCTCGGCGACGACTGGGAGCGCCCGGCGAGCATCGAACTGCTCTATCCGCCGGGCATCACGCCGCCCGCGGGAAAGAAGAAGGGCTTCCAGGAAAACGGCGGCATCCGCATGCGCGGCAATTTCTCCCGGCAGGACAACACCGCGAAGCACGGCTTCAAGGTGCTGTTCAAAAACAAGTATGGCGCCGGGAAGCTCGACTATCCGCTTTTTGGAAACGACGGCCCGCGGAAAATTGACCGCTTCGATCTGCGCACGATGCAGGATCACGCGTGGTCCAATCCGTACTACTGGGACGCAAATATGCACGCCGTGCAGGACCCCTTCTGCCGGCTGCTGATGCGCGACCTGCGCCAGCCGTGGACGCGCGGCTTTTTCGTCCACCTCTACCTCAATGGCCAATACTGGGGCCTCTACAACACCGAGGAGCGGCCGATGGGTGGATTCGCGGAGGACTATCTTGGCGGCGGCGAGGACGATTACGATGTGCTGAAAGTGGACGCGACTGCGGGATACACCGTTGTGGCGACGGAGGGGACGAATGCAGCGTGGCAGTCGCTGTTCAACAAGGCCGTCGCGGGATTCAGCACGGATGCAGCGTTCTTCGACATCATGGGCCGGGATGCAAACGGCGCGGACGACCCTGCAAGGCCGGTGCTTCTCGATATGCAGAACCACGTGGACTACATGATGATGAACTTTTACGTCGGCAACCACGACGGCCCCATCAGCGCGGACCTGAGCAATATCCTCCCGAACAATTTCTTCGTGCTCCGCAACCGGACGGACCGGCATCGCCGCGGATTCGTCGCCGTGACACACGATATGGAGCGCACGGTGCTCGATATTGGCGAGGACCGTCACATCACCTCATCGGTCGGGAATCAGCTCCAATACTTCAACTCGCAGTGGCTGCACATCCGGCTCATGCAAAATGCGGAATACAAAGTCCGCTTCGGCGACCGCGTGCATCGCGCGTTTTTCAATGGCGGCCCGTGCATGGCGCCCCGGTCGCTTGCAAGATTCAGCGCCCTGGCCGACGAGATCGCCCTCGCCATCATCGGCGAGAGCGCGCGCTGGGGCGATGCGAACGGTGAACCGCCGCGCACAAAAGCGCATTGGGACGCAGCGGTGGCATCGTGGAAGACCGGCTATTTTCCCGTGCGATCCGGCATCGCACTCGGGCAGTTTCAGTCAAAGGGGCTTTACCCGGCCGTGAGCGCGCCCGTCTTCAGCCAGCACGGCGGGCCGCTTCCGGAGGGAGGGCTCATGCTTGCGATCACGGATGCCAACTCCGGCACGCGCACTATCTACTACACCACCGACGGCACCGATCCCCGCGCGCTTGGAGGGGGCGTCGCTGGCGCACCATACACCGCTCCAATCGTCCTGCCGGGTTCGGCATCGAAGTCCGTGAAGGCTCGCGTGCAGACGGGTGCAGGTGCATGGAGCGCGTTGAATGAGGCGCTCTTTTCCGTCCCGATGGGCGCGCTGCGGATCACGGAAGTGATGTTCAACCCCGCCGCACCGACTGCCGCGGAAATAGCCGCGGGCTTCGCCGATGCGGACGAATTCGAGTTCATCGAACTCCAAAACACGGGCGCGGTGCCGTTGAACCTGCCCGGCTGCCGCTTCACCGCGGGAGTGGATTTTGAGTTTGGCGACATCGCACTCGCGCCCGGCGCTTTCGTCGTGATCGCCCGCAACCGCTCCGCGTTTCTTTTGCGCCACGGGATGAGCGCGGCAGGTGAGTATCTTGGCGATCTTCACAACGCTGGCGATCATCTCACACTCGTGGATGGCACTGGCTCCGTGTTGCACGACTTCGATTTCTCCGATGGCTGGTTTCCTCACACCGACGGCACCGGATTCTCCCTGGTTCCGCGCGATCCATCCGCGCCGCCGTCCGCCTTGCAAAGCAAGGCAGGCTGGCGTGCGAGCAATTCCACCGGGGGCTCACCGGGTGCGGAAGACCCGGCCATGCCCGCGCCTGGGACCGTCGTTTTCAGCGAAATACTCACCATCGCACAGGGCGCTCCCGGTCGCTGGATCGAACTCCGAAACACCAGCGCGCAAGCCGTGAGCATCGGGGAGTGGTTCCTGAGCGACGACGCTGCAGTGCTTGCAAAATACCGCTTTCCGGCGGGAACAAGCATCCCCGCTGGCGGGCGGCTTCTTGTTTTTGAGGATACGAATTTCGGCCCGGCGGCGGCGGACCCGGGACGGCTCGTGCCGTTCAGTCTTGGCGAGCACGGTGGCAATCTGTGGCTCTGCTCCAGCGGCGGTGGGG
>CAMAUI010000066.1 GCA_945861385.1 Prosthecobacter debontii | reverse complement strand
CGGGAATTTGGTCCTCTTCTTCCCGGTCTCACCCATTTTGAGGTGAAACTGCATCGCGTTCACCAGCTTCGTCAGCGATTGGACATCCATGGGCGAAAGTGGCTTCGGGGCTTTCGGAGGTGCAGCAGGGGCATCCGCGGCGGGTGTGGCGGACGCCGGTGGTTTTGCTGCTGGTGCAGCGGCGGGCGCCTGTGCAAATGCAGACGGGAGCAGAACCCCGAATGCGATCAAAATGGTCGCGGTGTGTTTCATAGGATGTAGGTGCTCGGAGCGGAACTGCACTACCCACCACATGGATGGCTGCCCGGCAAGCAGCGAAGTCACCGGCCCCAACGGTGCCTTTTTCCCGCTACTGCCCGGTGCGCGGGCTGGGCGGTGGGGCGGGCTTTACCTCGGCTGGAGGGGGCTGCGAGGGAGCCGGGCGCGGAAGGAAACGCGTGAGCACCCACAATAGCGCGATGCAGCCGATGAGGAGCCCGAGGATCGCCGCCGCCACGCGCGCCATGTCCCGCCTGCTCATCTGTACGCGGTGCCGCCAGTCATTCATAGCGGCAGCCAGTCAATCACCCGCTGGATTTGCGCATCCCAGTATCCCCATTCATGAGCACCCGGTCGCTCCTCGTAGTGGTGGGCATAGCCGAGCGCATCGAGGTGCGCGTGGAACTCGCGTGAATTGCCCAGCAACTCGTCGTCCACCCCGCAATCCAGCCAGAGCGCCGGGCGCTCCGCTGCGGGAACCCGCCGCGCGAGCGCGTGGAGATCACTGTCCTCGCGCATCCGCAAATCGGCTCCTGCAATTCCCTGCCACTCCGCGAGGCTGATCCGCGACCCGGTCTTCCCCGCAGTGCGCAGACGGCCCGCATAATCGAGAGCCCCGCTCATGCTCGCGCCCGCCGCAAATTTTCCAGGACATCCGAGCGCGAGTCTCAGGGCACCGTATCCGCCCATTGAAAGTCCCGCCGCGAAATTCCTCTCCCGCGCCGCGGATAGAGGGAAAAAACCGCGCATCAGCGCCGGCAGCTCCTCGCTGAGAAATGTCCAGTAACGCGGGCCGCACGCCATGTCCTGGTAAAAGCTCCGCCCCACCGCGGGCATCACCACCGCAAGATTTCGCGCCGCCGCATATCGCTCGATGTTCGTGCGCCGCATCCAGATCGTGTGATCATCACTCAACCCGTGAAGGAGCCAGAGCGTCGCGCATTCCCGCGGGGCCGGCTGCGGCACCAGCACATGCGCGCCGACCGCGAGCGCCAGCGATTCGCTGAAAAAATGGCAGTCAAAAAACGCCATGCCCTAGCGCGTGCGCCTTCCGTAGCCGAAGAAACCCCGCGCCTTGATCACCCCCGCGACCGCCTCCGGCACCATCTGCTCCCAGGAGGCGTCCCCTGCCGCAATCCGCTGCAGCACGTCGCGGCTGAAGATCGGCAGGTACTGCGCGTTGAAGTTATCCAGGCCCACAAAACTCCCACGGTCACGCAGGTACTTGAACAGGTTCCGCAGCTCCGGCTCCACGTGCATCGTCTCCACCGTCTGCAAGGTCCCGCCCACCTGCTCCTGCAGGGGATACACGAAAAGCTTCAGGTCGTTCTTAAACAGCCGCCCAAAACTCTCGAGGATCCCACCGCGAAGATCCGCGTAATACTTCTCGTCGAAAATCTCGACCAGCGTCGGGATGCCGAGCACGAGCCCGATCCGCTCCTTCGTCATCCGGAAAAGATATGCCGCCAGCCGGAAGTGCCGCTGGAAGTCCGACACCATCACCGTCATCCCGCACGCGCTCAGCACATCCGCGCGGGCGAGGAAGTCACGCCGGTCCATCGCCGTCCCGAGCAGATTGTGCATCGTCAGCTCCATGACCTGCACCACCGGGGTGTCCCCCACCGCTTTGTCCGCCGTGAATTTCTCCAGCGCGCAACGCATCATGTCCACGTTCACGTGCGTCACCGGGCGGAAGCTGCCGCGCTCCACGAGCACCGCCTTGTTGTGGAAAACCTCGCTCGGTTGCAACACCGCCCTGTCCGGCCCGAACATCGCCGCGCCGCTCAGCCCGAGCTGCACGAGCTTCAGCGCCATGATCCGGTTGTCCACGTTGCGAAACTCGATCCCGCTCATCTCGACCATGTCAATTTCGATGCGCCCCGTCGTCAGCCCGTCGAGCAAGCCCTCGACCAGCTTCTCCGGCTCGTGGTGTAAAAAGAACGCGCCATGGCAGAGATTCACCCCCACGATCCCGAGCGCCTCCTGCTGCGCCTGCGCGTCGGAATCCAGCATCCGCAAATGGATGATCACCTGACTCGGCTCATCCCGCGGCTGCGCCTGGAACTTCACGCCCAGCCAGCCGTGGCATTCATTTGTCCCGGCAAAATTGCGCGTCGCCACCGTGTCCGCGAACGCAAAAAACGACGTGGTATCCCCGCGGATTGCCGACAGACGCTGGATGTCCAGCTCCAGCTCATGATCCAGCATCGCCTGCAAACGCTCACGCGAAACGTACCTTTGCGCGGATCCGTAGATCGCATCGCTCACGGCCATGTCATACGCGCTCATGCTCTTCGCCACCGTCCCGCTCGCTCCACCCACTCGGAAAAACCACCGCACCACCTCCTGCCCCGCGCCGATCTCCGCAAAGCTGCCATACCAGCGGTTTTCCAAATTTATCCGCAGCGCCTTTTGATGTGTGTTCAATTTCTCGTCAGCCATTGCGCCTCATTTTGGGGCGGGGAACCCCGGTGTCCAGCCTGCGCCCCATGATCTCATGAGATTCCGGTCGCCAGCCCGAGCAGCGGCACGCAGGCGTCATCGCCCGGCAGTCGGTCGGGGGAGAGGAGAGGATGCGCCATGTCCCCGTGCCGGAACAGCGCTCCGTACAACGCATGCAGCGCACTCACAAAGCGCCGCACCCGCGCACCGCTCACCGTGGTCTCCGACTCGTGGCCGACCTGCCGGATCAGCAACTGGAATCGCAGGGGCGCGGGCCCGCCGGTGGCGTCAATCACCGCGGGTTCGCGAAAATCCGGCTGATGGTAATCCAGCATGCCGGGATCAATGGCCAGAAAACCCGCCCGTCCGTAGGCGGCGAGCCGCACTGCACGCTTCGGGTCGCCGCCGTCATCGTACTCCATCTCCGCAACAAGCGTGATCCTTGCATCCGCCCTTCCATTGGCAGCGGCCACTTCGCGCGCGGCGATCAGCGGCACAGCGCGCATCCAGCCCGCGAGACCGCTGCGACGCCACTCCGGCATGACCAGATTGTGCGAGAGGTGGACGACCACCTCCCCATCCACCAAGATCGCCGTGTGATCGCGCACCGCTGCGACCGCCCCGTCCTTTCGCGCGAGCACCATCTCGTAGCGCATCGCCGGCCCGAGCGCGAAACGGCCTGCCAGGACGGCGCGCGTCTCCATCTCGTTCGCGGCCCCGAACTCCGCCCAGAGCGCGCCGTAAGCGACGGGAAAAAGCGGGTCATCCACGGAACGGATGCGCGTCCATTCAAATTGCGCCGGGTCGAGCGCGGCGGATTTTGCATCGCCGGGGCCGAGCAGATCGGGTGTGAGGTGCATGTTCGCGCGAATAAGACGCAAGCACGCCCGCATGGAAAGCGCCGTGACATCAAACCATCTGTGATCAACTCCCGCGCGAAGCTTGCGCCTCGCATCGCCAAACCGTTAAGCAATCCGCCCTATGTTCAGCCACGTCGTTGTCTTTTGGACGAAACCCGAAATCCCGGATGCCGCAGGCGCGCTTCTCGCCGGCGCGGAAAAATTCCTGCGCCCGATCCCCGGCACGCTCTTTTTCCATGCCGGAAAAATGATCCCGAGCGAACGCCCGGTGGTCGAGCAGAGCTATCAGGTTGCGCTCAACATTGTCTTTGAAAGCAAGAAAGCGCAGGACGACTACCAAGTGCATCCGCTGCATATCGAGTTCGTCGAAAAAGTCTTCAAACCAAACTGCATGAAGGCCGTGGTGTACGACTTCGCGTGAGCACCCTGCGGTCGTCACCACCAGCAGCAATACGGCAACTCGCGCCCGAATGAATTTCTCCGATCCAGACATCCTCGGAAAAATCGGCCAGATCGTCATGGCCGACATCCTCCTCGCCGGTGACAACGCGCTGATCATCGCACTCGCGACACGCAGCCTCGGTCCCAAGCAGCAATTTTGGGGACGGATGCTCGGTGCCGGCGGCGCCGTCGCTCTCCGCATTCTGTTCGTCATGGTGATCGGATTCATGCTGAAAATTCCGTTCGTCCAGCTCATCGGCGGCCTTCTTCTCATCTGGATCGCGGTGAAGCTTGTGCGCCCGGGCGATGAAGCGATGGAGGCGGCGGGCGCGGGTGGCCACGCGAAGACGGCGGCCTCCCTGCGCGACGCGATCACGATGATCATCATCGCAGACATCACGATGAGCCTCGATAACGTGATCGCCATCGCCAATATCGCCAAGGATCGCGCCACCGGCGAACTCGACACGGGCCTTGTCGCATTTGGCCTCGTGCTCTCCATTCCCCTCGTTGTCTGGGGAAGCACCCTCATCACCCGGCTCATGACCCGCTTCCGCTGGATCGTGTGGCTGGGAGGCGGAATCCTCGGCCACGTTTCTGGCTCGATCATTTTCCACGACCATCATGTGCTCAAGTGGATGGGCCTGCGCGTCCCGAATCCCGGGGAGCGTACCGACCTCGATGCGCTGCTCGAGGGTGCCAGCACCGCCGTCACCCTCACCGTGCGCTATCTCCCGTGGATCCTTGCGATCCTCATATGTCTCTACGGATGGTGGTGGACTCGCGCACAACACGCGGCGCGTCGCAAATGAACGGGAGCAGCCACCATCCGACCCCGGCGGAAGAGGTTCTGGATCCGATCAGCGCCGAACTCCGCAGCCTCCTTGACGCCGCGGACGGAAAGCCAATGTCCCTGGCGCAAATCGCGGAACACCTCAAGGATCGCGGCTGGGCGCTCCTCGTCCTCTTCCTCGCGGCCCCCTTCCCCATCCCAAACATCCCCGGCCTCTCCGTCCCGTTCGGCGTCGCGATCATGCTGGTCGGCTGGGCGTTCCTGATGCGCCGCCGCCCGTGGCTGCCGGCCTTCGCGATGCGCACCACTCTCGAATACAAAACCATGGAGCGCGTCGTCCCCTTCATCGCACGCTTTATGGAACGCATCGAGCGCTACACCAAGCCACGCCTCCGCTGGCTCGTCAGCGGCCCGGTGAACGTCAGCCTCATCGGCTCCGGCCTCGTCTCCGGCGGTTTGTTCCTCGCCCTCCCGCTCCCGATCCCGCTGACCAACGGCCCGCCGGCACTCTCCATTATTTTTCTCATCATCGGCATGCTCTGCCGCGACGGGATCATGGTTCTCATCGGCTACTTCCTCGGAATTCTTTCATGGGCCTATCTCGCGCTCTGGATCTACTTTGGGAGCTACCTCCTCGCATGGCTCGGCGATCTCTGGCAGCACATCAAGGAGTGGTTTTGACACCCTATTTTCAAATCTAACCAAAAACCCATTTGCCAACCGCTCCGAATTCTGGTTCTCAAGACCCACGACATGAAAAAACTCCTCCTCACAATCATCGCAGCCGCCTTCGCCAGCACCGCGTTCGCTGACATTCAGGATCCGCCAATGAATGACCGCGGCCCCACCCGCAAGCTCGGGCGCGCACTCGGCAACATCCTCTACGGCTTCGCCGAATTCCCGCAGACCGTTGCCAATATCAACACCCTCGAGGGGAACAGCTCCGCCGCAAGCTACGGCATCGTCAAGGGCCTGGGCCGCTCATTCACCCGCATCGGATCCGGTGTGTATGAATTCGTCACCTTCCCGTTCCCCACCCACAAAGGCTCGTTCCGCTCCCCGCTCCGCAAGAAGATCCCATGGATCAATGGCGGCTACGAGGACATGCCGCCGGAGCTCGGCTTCCAGACGCGCCGCCTCTATCTGGAGAACAACTACGGCTACTAAACCAGCCTGCTTCCTTTCATAGAGAGGCTCCCGTCCACAGCGGGAGCCTCTTTTCTTTTCATGAAACACTCCGTCGAACTCCAGATCACTGACGTCGCTTTCGGCGGCGCAGGCGTCGCACGCAAGGACGGAAAAGTCTATTTCGTCCCCTTCACCGCACCCGGCGACATCATCCGCGCGGAGATCACCCGCGACAAAAAGAAATTCGCCGAAGCCCGCATCGCGGAAATCCTCACCCCTGCGCCCGACCGTGAGAAACCCCGCTGCATCTATTTTGGAAAATGCGGGGGCTGCGCCTACCAGCATCTCCCCTACACGAAGCAACTCGCCCTCAAACAGGCGCAGGTCGAACAAACCCTCCGCCGCGTCGGCCGCCTGGACCCCATCCCCATGCGCCCCATCATCCCCGCCCCGGAGCCTTACGGATTCCGCAACCGCATCCGCGTCCACGTCATCGAAGGCCAGACCGGCTTCTTCGCGCATGGATCGCACGACCTCGTGCCCGTCGCCCGCTGCGAAATCGCCCAGCCATCCGTCAACGAAGCCCTCCACGACCTCCGCCGCCGCGCCGTCCGCGATGGCGACTACACCGTCGCCGCCCGCGACCGCACCGAATTCTTCGAGCAGACCAACGACGCCGTCGCCGCCGCACTTCTCGCGCTCGTCGAACACGAAATCACCTCCACCCACACCCTCCTCGTGGATGCCTACTGCGGGGCAGGTTTCTTCGCCCGCCGCCTCTCCTCGCGCTTCCCGGCGGTCGTCGGCATCGAGGAAAACGAGCACGCCATCCAGGAAGCACGCCGCAAAGCCGCGCCGCACGAACGCTACCTCGCAGGCGATGTCGCCGCGCACCTCGGTGACATCCTCGCAGCCCACGATGCCGGACAAACCACCGTCATTCTCGATCCTCCCGCCACCGGCCTCGAACCTCGTGTCACCGACATCCTCCTCGCCACACCGCCCGCCGAAATCCTCTACGTCTCCTGCAATCCCGCCACCCTCGCCCGCGACCTCTCCATCCTCACCAAGACACACCGCCTCGAATCCGTCACCCCGCTCGACATGTTCCCGCAAACCGCCGAGATCGAAGCCCTCGCCGTGCTGCGACTCAAACAATAGCCCGCCGGAACCGCCTCCGGGCCCGGACCGATGAGCTACTCATCCAGCCCCGGAATCTTCGGCACCTTCGGCTCGGCGACAGGCGCGGGCCTGGCGGGTTCGCTGCCCTTCGAGGTGACCACGATGGCGAATCGCTCGTAGCTGCACTTCACATCCGCAAGCTCGCCCACATAGCGAAGCACCTCCGTGAGCGGCACCTTTTGCAGCGACAGGGAGATGCGGGCTTGCTGCGCCTTTTCATCGAGCTTCTGCACAAAGTTGATCGCCACCTTCCCCGCGCCAATCTGGTTGCCCTTCTGCCGCAGGAACTCAAAGACCTCCGGGAGCGTGGTGTCCACAAAATGCACCTTGTCCAAAATGATGGTTTCCAGCATTGCCTTGGTCGCATTCGCCGGGCCTTTCGCGGCGCTCTCCCTCGCGCGATCCGAGACGATCAGGCGCAGATAGCCTTGGGCAACACGGTTCTGCGGATCAATTTTCCGGATGAGTTCAAACTGCTCCTGCGCGCCGGCGAGGTCGCCACGAAGATAGGTGCGCTGGGCTGCGGTCATCAGGTCGGAGACATCCTCCGCGAGGACACGGGTGATGAGGCATGCGATCGCGAGAAACACGGGAGTTCTCATGCCGCAACCCTGCGCCCCGGCGGCGGCGGCTTCAATCGAAGAAGCTGTTATTTTTCCGCTACTCCTCGGAATCGTCCGCGCCCTTCTGCCGGACGAGGCCGCGGAGCTTGCCCTCGATGAATGCCGTGATGTCGCCGTCCATCACGCCCATCACATCGCTCGTGGCGACGCCCGTGCGGAGATCGAGGACTTTCTGGTAGGGCTGGAAGACGTAGCTGCGGATTTGGCTGCCAAAGCTGATGTCCAGCTTCGCGCCATACGCGGCGTTCAACTCGGCCTTCTTTTTATCCTGCTCCATTTGATAGAGCTTCGCCTTGATCATCTTCATCGCCGTCGCCTTGTTTTGCGCCTGGCTGCGCTCGACCTGGCAGGCCGCGACGATCCCGGTGGCGATGTGCGTGATGCGGACGGCGGTTTCCACCTTGTTGACGTTCTGCCCGCCCTTCCCACCCGCGCGGTAGGTGTCCACCCTCACATCCGCCTCGCCGATCTCGATGGGCGCATCCTCCTTCAGCTCCGGCACCGCATCCACGCTGGCGAAACTGGTGTGCCGGCGCTTGTTCGCATCAAACGGCGAGATGCGCACAAGGCGGTGGACGCCGCGCTCGCAGGCCAGATAGCCAAACGCGTGCTCCCCCTCGATCCGCAGGGTCGCGCTCTTGATGCCCGCGCCTTCGCCGAGCTGGATGTCCACGGTGGAGACCTTGAATTCATTGCGCTCGGCCCACCTGACATACATCCGCATCAGCATGTCCGCCCAATCCTGCGCCTCCGTGCCGCCTGCCCCGCTGTGGATCGTGAGGAAGCAGTTACAGCGGTCACTCGGCCCGCTCAGGAACTGCTGCATCTCGAAAGCATCGAGCATTTTCAAAAGCGCCCCGTGCTCCCGCTCAAGCTCGGGGAGCAGCGACGGATCTTCCGCCAGAAACTCAAACAGCAACGCAACGTCCGCGTGCTTCTTCTCTATCTCAAGAAATGGCCCCACCTTTTTCCGCAGGCCGGAGACTTCCTCCAAATGCCCCTGCGCCTTCTCCGGATTGTTCCAGAAATCCGCCGCCGCCATCTGCTGCTCCATCACCGCGAGGCGGGCTTGCAATTTCGGCAAGTCAAAGAAACCTCCGCAATTCAGCCACCCGGGCCTTCAGTGCGGAGGGGTCAATCGAAGCAGGATCAAACGACATGGCCGCGAACCCTACGCGCACCCGCTGATGTGGCGAGTGCAAAAATGGCCGCGCCATTTTCCGTGGAGAAACGGGCAATCGGCGGGCTGGCGGAATTTGCGGAAAGGTTTACGCTTTTTCCATGAGCACGCTTTCCGCCCTTCAAAAACTGGACGCCGAGCATCATCTGCATCCCTTCACCAACCACGCGGACATGCACCGCGCCGGCACACACATCCTCACGGAGGCTCAAGGAGTGTGGCTCCACGACCACACCGGGCGCCGGTTGCTCGACGGCCTCGCGGGGCTGTGGGCGGTGAATGTCGGCTATGGCCGGCGCGAATTGATCAGCGCCGTGACAAAGCAGATGGAGCGGCTGTGCTACTACCCGTCCTTTTTCAACTCGACCACGGAACCCGCGATCCAACTCGCTGCCAAACTCTCCGGGCTCGCTCCGGGGCGCCTCCATCATGCGATGTTCTGCAACAGCGGCAGCGAGGCAAACGAGACGGCGCTCAAGCTCATCCGCGCCTACTGGAAACTCCGCGGCCAGCCAGGACGCGTGAAAATCATCACGCGTGAATTTGCCTATCACGGCGTGACACTCGCCACCACGAGCATGACCGGCCTGCCCTCGTGCAACCTCCCGTTCGATCTACCGCTGCCGGGATTCATCCATGTGCCCGGCCCGCATGCCTACGCGGCAAACCGGGAAAACGACCGCGAGGGCCACGGGCGCTGGTGCATCGAGGAAACCGAACGGGTGATCCAGTCCGAGGGACCGGAGACCATCGGCGCAATCTTCGCCGAACCGGTGCAGGGAGCGGGCGGTGTCATCCCGCCGCCGCCCGGCTATCTCACCGCTCTCCGGGCGCTGGCGCGAAAATACGGCATCCTCTTTGTCGCGGACGAAGTGATCACGGGCTTCGGGCGGCTCGGCGCGTGGTTTGCGAGCGACCTGTGGAAGCTGGATCCGGATTTGATGTGCCTCGCAAAGGGCCTCACCAGCGGATACCTCCCGCTCGGCGCAACGATGGTCGCCGACGACATCGCCGATGTGCTCATCCACGGCGGATACCTCGCTCACGGCTTCACCTACAGCGGGCACCCGACAAGCTGCGCCGTGGCCCTCGCGAACATCGGCGTCATCGAGAATGACAAACTCATCGAGCGCGTCCGCGATGACGTCGGACCATACTTTCAGGCGAAGCTGCGTTCGTTCGCCGGGCACCCGGCGGTCGGCGAGGTGCGCGGCGAAGGGCTCATCGGCGCGCTCGATCTCATTCCGCGCGCGGGAAAGGCGGCGCTGAAACCCGACATGCTGCTCGGCATCAAGGCCGCAAACCTCGCGCGAGCCGGGGGTGTGATCGTGCGCGGCATTCGCGACCTCGTCGCGGCGGCCCCGCCTCTCACGATCACGCACGAGGAGATTGATTTTCTTTTCGCCGCCGTGGGCACCGCGCTCGACCGGCTCTGGGATTAGCGCCGCCGCCACCGCAACATCGCGGTGCCGACGAGGACGAGCATCATGGCGGATGGCTCCGGAACCACGGTGAGCGTGACGTCGTTGCCATCGCCGCCGTCGTAGGCGATCCGGAATGCATCACCGCCCACCATGAAAATCGTCCCGCCCGGCCTCCCGTCGAACGTGCCGGAAACCGGATCCTCCCCTGCCCCGTCATTGGGGATCAGCGTGAACACATCATCGAACTGCGGGGAAAATCCCTCGACCAGCGTGACGGTCAGATCACCCGCCAGCACGACAGCGCCGACGATGTCCAATTGATCGCTCTCGCCCGAAAGAGTACCGCCGAGGTCGAATTCGAACGCTCCCGAAAATGCGCTCAAGCCGGCCGAGTAGAAGACCCCGGTGGGATCCGCAGCAGTGCCTGGCGCGACAACGCCGCCGACCACTATCAGCCCGCCCATCGCGCCCTCCCCATTGAGCCGCGCGCCCGCGAGCATTTCGATCACCGGGGTCGTGAAGGAAGATCCGTTCCATTCCAATCCGACCCCATCCGTGCCGTCCACCGTGAGACTTTGGAATGAATGATTCCCCGCTCCCACGATCAGCTTCCCCGACCCGCCGACCAGCAGGGCGCTGCCGGCCCCGCTCCCCATGATGGTGCCGGTGATGCGCGTCGTGTTGTTGATGGTGAGCATTTTGATTCCAGGAATGACGCCGTTGAAAAAGGTCCAGCTCCCCTGGAACTCGATGTCCCTCGCGGCGTCGAACACGAGATGCCCGCCGATGCTGACGGCGTTTGGAATCACCAGCGGAGTGGCATTTGCCGGCGAAGTAATCGTCCCGCCATTTGCAAACAACTGCGCGGAGCCGAGCGCTCCCGGCCCTGCAAGGCTCAGGGTCACCCCGGGATTCACCTGCACATTTCCCGAATACGTCGCCGCATTGTCCGCATTCAAATTCACGCGCCCATTTCCAACCAGTGCGAGCCGCACGTTCCCGGCGACCGTCGCATCGAGTTCCAGCACAGCGCCGCCCGCGAGCGTGATGGTCCGGTTGCTGCCACCCAGCGCCAGCGTGCCCTCGATGCGCGAGCTGGTCGCACTGGCATTCACCGCGACATTGCCACCCAGCGTGACCGTGCCGTTCGCCGTCAACCTGCCGCCCGTCAGCTCAAGCGGGCCGACAGTCTCGCCGCCTGCATCCAATTCAACTGCCGCCCCGGTGCCAATGCTCAGTGCCGCAACGTCCGAGAGCAGATTCACTCCCTGCGTGATGAGAGTCCCCGCCTGCACACTGATCGCGTTTGCATACGTCGTCTGAAGAATCAACGTCCCCGCGCCGATCTTCGTGAGCATCCCCGAACCCCCGATCGCGCCGCCGGAAAAAATATAGCTCCCCGCCGTGTTCGCCACCGTGACATTGCCGGGGCTCACACCGGCGGGATCCACATTCACCGCGGCCCCGGCAGCAAGCCCGGCGTCGTCGAAGATCGCATCGCTGCCGGATGCGAATGCAACCGACACGGTTCCATCGAGCCAGTTGACGTCCGTATTGTTCCAAATCGAGCCGGGCGGATTCCACGTCAATCTCGGCGCCGTGCCTGCCCCGAGAAATGCGACATCATCGAGGCTGAATGTCCCCGCGCTTGATTCCGCGGTGAAGCCGTAAAAACGGAGAGTCAGCGGACTTGTGATCGCATCAAAGGCACTGTCGAAACTGAGCCTGCTGCCAACATTCGCAGTGGCGATGTCGGCAATCTCAAACGTGTTCGCATCCGGAACACCCACCACAGACAGTCCGGCGTTGGCCGGATCAATGCTCGCCATGATGTTCGCACCGAACCCATCCATGCTCGAACGGACACAGTAATTTCGAATCCCCGTCGCAGAGCGCTGGATCGTGAAAGTGACACCGTCCAAATCAAGGCTGAAGCCAGGCTGGAGGCTGATTGTCATCTCATAGTACTCGGAAGTGTTGATGCCACCCAGCGACCAGCCGGTGAATGAGAACCGCCCGGACGCATTCGGATTTGAGGGAGTGCCAGTCGCCGAAAAGCTCCCGAACGTAATCCCCCCGGCGACACCTCCCGCCGAGGTAAGCCCGCTGCTCGCCGTCACATCCGAAAAACTGTACGTGAACAATGTCTGCGCCGGTGCAGTGGCGGTCAGCAGGGAGAACGTGGCGGCGCACAATGCAAGCAACGCAATCGGGCGCTTCATGGCGGCCTTCGTCCCATGGCCGGGTTGTGTGCTGGACGCGTGAGACATCTCCATCGTGTCATCAATTGGCGCAGCCTAGACAGAAAACGCACGCCCTTCCATGCCAGCTTTGCAAACTCCTCCACACCGGTTATCACGGCTGCATGTTCCGGATTTTTTTCATCGCAATCCTCGCTCTTGCATCTTCTGCCGCCGCGGCCGTCCAGCCCGGCATTGATGTGCTCGCCGCGCGCGATTTCGCCCCGCTCCGCGGCAAACGCGTCGGCCTCGTCACCAACCAGACGGGTTTGAGCGCCAGCGGCACGAAGACGCGCGTCATTCTAAAAAAGCACGTCAACCTCGTCGCACTCTACTCTCCCGAGCACGGCATTGATGGCACCGTCCTCGCCGGCAAATACGTCCCCACCCGGAAAGATTCCGTCACCGGCCTCACCGTGCATTCCCTTTACGGCCCCACGCGCAAGCCCACGGCGGAGATGCTCAAGGGCGTGGACATCCTCGTCTATGACATGCAGGACATCGGCGCACGCTGCTACACCTACATCTCCACCATGGCCAAGTGCATGGAAGCATGCGGCGAAAACGGCATCGAGTTCATGGTCCTCGACCGCCCAAACCCGCTCGGCGGCGAGCGGGTCGAAGGCCCCGGCATCGAGGAAAAATGGCGCAGCTTCGTCGGCCAGCTCCCCGTCCCCTTCATCCACGGCATGACCGCCGGCGAGCTTGCGCAGATGGCCAACTCCAAAGGCTGGGCGGGCAAACGCTGCAATCTCACCGTCATCCCGGTGCAAGGCTGGTCGCGCGGAATGGACTGGTCCGCCACGGGCCTCCGCTGGGTGCAGACTTCCCCAAACATCCCGCGCGCCAGCTCCGTCGCATACTATGCCGCCACCGGGATCTTCGGCTCGCTCGAAGGCTGCGGCTGCGACGTCGGCATCGGCACAGGCTCGCCGTTTGAGATCGCCGGTGCAGCGGGGCGCGATGGCGCCCGCTTCGCCACGCACCTCGGCGGATGCGGCATTTCCTGCTCGCCTTATCGCCGTGGCGAATTTGCCGGCGCGCGCCTGAGCCTCTCCTCCTCCAGCCGGCTGAATCTCGCCGGCATCAACATCCACCTTTTCGACGCACTCCAGCAGCAGACCAAGGGCAGCATCTTCGCCCGCTACCGCGACGCCGACAACCTGCTGTGGAAGATATACGGCAGCACCGATCTCCGCACACACATCGAAAAGCGCACGCCCCCGGAAAAAATCATCGCCTCATGGGACGGCATCGTCTCCCGCTTCCGCGCAGCACGGCAACCGTATCTGCTGTACCAATAGCAGGCTCTTTCAAAAACACAGTGACGCGCGTGGCCAATGACAAATGTGGCGCTGCGCACTCCTTGGAACGGCGTAGTTTCCACCGACCACGTTCGAACGCAGGCGCACAGAAGCTCGGCGTGAAACTCCCCGCGTGGATCGCGCGACACGGCTCCAAGCGCAGCGCGGCAGCAGTCATCAACACGTTCACCCGCTTCCGCATCATCCTCACCAACACGGTGAAATACGTCACCAACGTCGAGAGCTACGACCGCCGCATCCAATCGGCCATCAACATCCATGGGCGGAAGATGCAGCGCCGTGCGGAGTTCCTACCGACACGCGCCCTGCGACGAGCGGGCTGGAAGTAATCGTGCCGTCTCCGGTTCTCACAGCGTCACCGCCTGCAATCCAAACGCAGGCGCAGCAGCGATCATGTGGCGGTCGCTCGTGTGGATCGCCGTGCATCCTTCCTCAGCCGCACAAGTGAGGTGCAGCCCATCGGCAGCACGAAGGAAAGTCGTGGCTGCAAGTCCGCGAACTCGCCGTGCGGAAGATGCGAGCAGCGCGTCGTCCACAGGACGCCACTGCCACAGGCCGCTGACGCAATCGGCCTCGAATTGATCGCACAGCAAGTGGAAGCCGCTTAAATCCACGACGCGCTCGCGCAGCTTCCGATGAAAGACGACAACGACCTCAGCTTTGCCGATGAGCAGGCAGCCGACGTTTGCATTGTCCTTGGCAAAGGCGCTGACGTTCGGACTGTCCGGCTCCGCGAGATAGAATTTCGCGATGTAGCAGGAATCGAAATAGATCATCGCCCTTCGCGCATCTCGGAGATGATCTGCGCGCTGTCGGTGCCGCTGGAGAGCTTCGCCTGAAGCTCTGCAAATCCCGGCAGCAGCTTTCGCGTGAGAAACGGATTCTCCACGTTCGCGACTGGCACCGGCACGATCTTGGCAACCGCCTGACCGTTGTCGGTGAGCATGATTGGCTCCTGCTCCGTGGCCTTCCGCACCCAGAGGTCGGTGTTCTCGTGCAGTTCGTGAATCGAAATGGCGGTCATGCCGACGAGTGTGCCACAACGAAGCTGCCGCGGCAAGCGCGTCGGTGAACTCGCCGCCGGCTGGAACGCTGGCGCGCAGAAGCTCGGTGTGAAACTCCCGGCGTGGGTCGCGCGCCACGGAGGCGGGCGCGGTGCCGTGTCGGTGCTGAACACGTTCCGCGCCTTTCGCATCATTCTCACCAACGCGGTGAAATACATCGGCAACGTGGACGCCTACGACCGCCGCATCCAGTCAGCCATCAACATCCAGGGAAAGAAGATGCAGCGGCGTGCGCAGTTCCTTCTCACGCGCGCATTGAGAAAGGCCGGGGGGCGGTAAAGCACACTGCGCGCAAGCTGAGACTTCGCGCTTCACGCCACACCCGCGCCAGGCTACGGAACTGACCGTGGCACTCACTTGGAAAACCATTCATGTTTTCATCTCCTCGACCTACCTCCTGGCCAGCCCGCTGCGCTCGGTCACCAACGGCGGACGAGAACGGTATCTCTTCGTGATTGATGCCCTGGATGAAGCCGGCGAGGCCGGGCGTAATCCGCTCGTGGAAATGCTCGCGCGCAATGCCTCCGCTTCTCGCATCTGCCTGCCTCGGTAAGCGTATCCGCCCGCTGACGGATCGCATCGGCCAAGTCCGCGAGATAGCGCGCGTGTTGCTCGGGCGTGGTGCCGGGATTCAGCGAGGGGAGTGCGAGTGTGTAGATCGGGAAGGCACCCTCGCTGAGAATTTGAGTGGCAATTTCCTGATCAATCCACTCCTGCCATTCGCGGCGGCAGTACTCGCTGGCGTAGTAGGCGGGCGAGGTGAAAGCGAGGAAGAGTCGGGAGCGGCGGAGTCCGTTGGCGATGCGATTTTCCCAATCGTGACCGGTGTGAATTTCGGGTTTGTCGAAAAATATGTGCAGTTTGCTGCCTGGGAACTCGGTGGTGTGCGCGGCTTTGAGTTGTTCGATGAAAGTGACGATGTGGCCTTGCTCGTCGTCGTCGTGCGCGTAACTGGCGAAAATGTCGTAGTGGTCAGGCATGGCGAGGTGTGTTGTTTCTGGTGGTGTTTTACGCCTCGCACCATCGCCACATGCTTATACCACTTGCCCCGTCCATTCGGTAGAACTGCATCCACCGAGTGGAGTCCCGATACATCGGGATTGCTGCGACGCCCCCGTCGTCCCGACACATCGGGATTGCCGCGGCGCCCTCGCCGCGAGCTTCTCCCGGCGACGAGGCGTCGCCGAAACGGACGGCGGCGAGGGCGCCGCAGCCACACTCGCCCCGGCCGATTCCACCGAAGTTCTCGTGCAATTGGTATTAAACGGTCACAAGGCCCTCCTTGCGTACTACGAATCGCTCGAAGCGTTTCGCACTCTCGACGCGACGCATGAGCTGGCGGTGAAGACTGCCTTCGCCACGCCGCTCGAAACCGGTGCGGAGAGGGCTGTGACGCTTGGGCAATGGCGGAAATCCGGCGCGTTCACCACTGGATGACCGAGCTCGCCCACGTCATCCCTCCACCGAAAACGACGAGCAGCACGTAGTCGCCCACTTTCATCCGCCCGGTGCGGTTGGCTTCGTCGAGAGCGATGGCGACGGCGGCGGCACTCGTGTTGCCGTAGCGATCGAGGTTCACCATGACGCGGTCGAGCGGAACCTCGAGCCGCTCGGCAACGGCGCTGATGATGCGCAGGTTCGCCTGATGCGGGATGACACATGCGAGATCGCTGCTTTGCAGGCCGGCGTCATCGAGGACTTTCCTTGCGCTGTCCACCATGTTGGTGACCGCGTGCTTGAATGTCTCGCGGCCTTCCATGCGGATGAATTGCAGATCCTGCCCGACATTGGCGGCGGTGATCGGACAGGCGCTGCCGCCGCCGGGAACTTGAAGCAGATCCGCGAGGCCACCGTTGCTGCCCATGCGGGTCGCGATCACGCCGTGCCCATGCGCGCGATGCCGGAGGATGGCGGCGCCCGCACCGTCACCAAAAAGCACGCAGGTGTTGCGATCCTTCCAATTGACGATGCTCGACAGCTTGTCAGCACCGATGACGAGGATGGTGTTGAAGGTGTGCGAGGTGATGAACTGCTGGGCGATTTCGATCGCGTACAGAAAGCCCGAGCAGGCCGCGCTGATGTCGAAGCAGGCTGCGCGCGTGGCGCCGATCTTCGTCTGCACCACACACGCGGTGCTCGGCATGAAAAAATCGGGCGTGATCGTCGCGAGGATGATCAGGTCTATCTCGTCCGCCGAGATGCCCGCGTCCTCCATCGCCGCGCGCGCCGCATTGGCCGCCATGTCGCTCGTCGTCTCGCCATCGGCGGCGATGCGCCGCTCCTTGATGCCGGTGCGCGTCGTGATCCACTCATCGGTGGTGTCCACGAGCTTTTCGAGTTCCGCATTCGTAAGCACCCGTTCCGGCAGGTGGCTGCCGGTGCCGATGATGCTGACGGTGCGCTTAGGCAGGGGCGTTCGCGTGCGTGGATTGGGAGTCATGGTATTTCCTGATGGATTCGATGATGTGCGGATTGACCCCGTGGCTGATGGTTTCGCAGGCCATCCGCAGGGCGTTTTTCATGGCAATGGCGCTGGCGCCGCCGTGGGAGATGATCGTCACGCCGTTGAGCCCGAGCAGCGGCATCCCCCCGTATTCGTCGGCATTCGTCCGCTGATAAACACGCTTGAATGCGGGCTTCGCCAGCGCGGCGCCGATCTTCGTCCGGAGGCCGGCAAGCAGTTCCCGCTTGATCATTGAAAACAGCGCCTGCGCCATCGCCTCGCACGTTTTCAAAAGCACGTTGCCCACGAAGCCATCGCACACGACGACATCCGGCGGGTCATGGAAAATATCGTGCCCCTCGACGTTGCCCCGGAAATTCAGCACCGGGATCGCCCGGAGCAGCGATGCAGTCTCCCTGGTCATCGCGTTGCCCTTGTCCTCCTCGGTGCCGTTCGACATAAGCCCGATCTCGGGGTTCTTCCTCCCGAGAACATGCTCCGCGTATGCGGCGCCCATGAATGAGTTCTGGACGAGATGCGCGGGTTCCGCGTCCGGGTTTGCGCCCGCATCAATCAGCACCCACGCCTTTGTGAGCGACGGCATGATGGATGCGATCGCCGGCCGCTCCACGCCCGGCAGCGTGCGCAATTTGATCAGCGAGGCCGTCACCGCCGCGCCGGTGTGCCCCGCGCTTACAATCGCCTGCGCCCTCCCCTCCTTCACAAGCTCCACGGCACGTGAAACGGAACTGTCCTTCTTTTTCCGGACAGCATCCAGCCCGCTGTCCGCCATTCCGACGACCTGCGTGGTATGCACGATTTCGATGCGTCCGTCCGAGCAGCCGTGCTTTTTCAATTCCGACTCGATGCGGCGCTCATCGCCCGTGAGAAAAAGGCTGGAGATCTGCCCCATCTCACGCAGCGCGAGCACGGCTCCGTGGACGATATTCTCAGGGGCAAAATCGCCACCCATGGCATCGAGGGCAATCTTCATGAGGCGGTTTGAGTCATCACTGCGTGCAACGCCCCATGCGTACGCAGCCGCCACTTTCCATCAAAGCAAAAAGTAACCGTCCCCCGCGCGCGGATCCTCCGCCAAACGGGATCCACATCCCGACGGGCGTCCGCAGCTTCTCATTTTTAACGCACCGGCGTTGCAGCCGCAGCAGTGGTGGCCGGCGGTTGCAGCGCACCCCTGGATGCTTCGTAATGCGCGCGCACTTTTTCGAGTTCCGCCTTCGCCGCCTGGATTTCCTTCACCATGAGGGCAGCCGCCTTCTCGGCCTGGGCCTTCGTTTTTGCGCCTTCCGCTTCGAGCAGCGGGATGCGGGCTTTCATCTCGGGGATTTGCTTTTTCGCCTCCGCGGCCGCGGACATGGCGTTCGCGAGGGCCTTCTCAGCGGGAACAAGTTTGCTTTTTGCAAGCTTGAGGTCGGCCTCCGCCTTTTTCACGGCCTCGATCTTCTCCGGGGGCGCGATCCCCGCGCCCTTGGTGCCGAGGCGGGCTTTTGCGGACTCGATCACCGCGGTGAGTCGCTCGGACTCCGAGTCGGAGTTGGTCTCCTTCTTCTTCGCCTGAACCGCCTCATCCGCTTTGGCATATTCGGGCGTTCCTGCCGTGAACTTCGCGCGTTTCACGCGGAGCGCCTCAAGCGTGGCGGTGAGGGCTTCGAGTTTTTTGGTGTTCTCGGCGATCTCAGCCTCGGTTTTTTTTGCGGCGGCGGCCTCGTCCTTCCCTGCCTCCACGGCCTTCTCCGCGGCAGTGAGCGCCGCCTTGATTTCATCGAACGCCTTCTTCGCCACCGCCAGCGCCGCCTCCTTCGCGGCGATCTCCTTAGGTGCGTCCGCGATCGTCTTCTGGGCGGCGGTGATCGCCTGCTTCGTCAGCTCGACTTCCCTGAATGCGTCCTTCGCGGTGGCAACGAGGTCGTCATGCTTCGCCTGTTTCTCGGCGAGTGACTGGCGGACGTTGAAAACATTCTGGTAAAGCTGCGCACGCTTCAGCCGCGAGGCGCTGATCCTCGCGGCGGCAAGGCGTGCGGTGGCGGCTTCGAGATCGGCCTTCGCCTTCGCGAGCGCCTCCTGCGCCTCGCTCCGCGCAGGCGCGGCGGGCTTTGTGCCGCGTGCTTTTCTGAGCGCCTCGATCTCCGCGGAAATTTTGTCCAGATCAGCCCCGGCGGCGATGATCTCTTTCTTTTTCGCCTGCAGCGCCGCGGTGCCCTTTTCGTACTCAGGCGTGCCCTTCTCAAACTTTGCACGTTCCGCGCGAATAGGAGCCAGCGGCGCGGTGAGCGCCTCGTACTTTTGCTGCAATTCCGCAAGCTTCCCCGGGTTGGAACCCTCGGCGGGGGCAGGCTGACCAGGGGTGGAAAATTTCGCGATGTCCGCGTTCGCGGCTGCAATTGCCTTGTCCGTTTCAGCGGTGACTTTTGGCAGATCGCTTTTCGCCTTTGCATGCGCCTGCTGCGCTTTTTGCAGGTCCGCCTTCACAGTCTCGATCTTCTTGAGCGTCCCGGCATGCGCGGCCTTTGCTGCTTCCACCTCGGCGGGACTCGCAGCCGGGGGTGCCGATGCCACCCCGGCCTTCGCCGCGTTGATAGCCTGTTGGGCGTTGCCCGCGGCCTCCTTCGCCGCTGCAAGCTGGCCGTTCAAATCGCCCAGCGCCTTCTCCGTTTCAGCCGGCGCGGATTTCGCGGCGGCCAGCCGCTGCCCGGCTGCGGCCTTGCGCGCCTCGGCATCGGCCAGGGCGGCTTTTCGCTTCGCCTCGGCCGCCTCGGCCTCGGCCTTCACTTTCGCCTCCGCATCGGCGAGCGCCTTTTGCAGCACAGGCATCGCGGCGTTATTCTCGGCAAACATTTTTTCCGCGGCCGCAAGCTGCTCGGCAATGCCCGGCGGATTCGCAGACAACGCGCCGATCCGCTTCGCCGTCCCGTCCGCCAGCGCGAACACCCCCACTTCCCCGCTCCAGTCTGCGGCGATCACCCGCTCGCCATTCATGGCAGCGCGAATCGCGAGATCGCCGAATGCCTCAGTCTTGGCGACAGCCTTGCCGGTGGAATCCCAGACCTTCGCCACCTTGTCGCGCCCGCAGCTCACGAGCCGCCCATCGGGCGTGAAATCCACCCATAAAACACCGCCTGCATGACCGTCCCAACTTTTTGCCGACGCTCCTTCCTTCACATTCCAGAGCGTGATTTTTCCGTCCTCTCCCCCGCTCGCCAGCACGCCCGGCATGAAAGCGAGGGCCGTCACCGCGGACTTGTGCCCGGCCAGCGTGTTGAATGGTTTCGGCTCAGGCGCGGATTCCCAGATTTCCACGCCGCCATTTCGATCCCCGGTTGCGAGATACTTCCCATCCGGGCTGTAAGCGATCGCCGTGATCCAGTCCGTGTGCTTTTTAATGACGGCCGTCTGCTTCCCATCCTTCGTCTGGTAAATCTTCACCCGCTTGTCCGGTCCGCCGAGCGCCACGAATTGCTGGTCCGCGCTCAGGTCCGCCGCGAGGATCGCGTCCGCCTCATTGCCCACCACGCCCACGCGGTCGCCGGTGATCACGTCCCACATCACGACCTTGCCGGATTTGCCGCCAAGGCCACCGCCGGCGAGCAGGAGCTTCGCATTTTTTGAGAACCGGAGCACATTTGGAAAACCCTCCGGAAACGCCAGGATGCCGAGCAGCTCGAGCGACTCCACATGGTACAAAAAGACCTGCTTCTGCCCACCGACTGCGACGAGCGGCGCCCACGGGCTCGCGGCCAGCGATGTCACTGCACCGAGAGGGCGCGCCCTGACAAACGGCTCCAGCGGAAGATCGCCGGGCATCGGCACCGGGCCATCCGGGCGCGTGAGAGATACAATCGCCGCGTCCACCTTGTTGGCCTGCGCCACCGCCGGCTTGCTGTTCGCAGTCTCAAGCGCAAAGCCCGCGATCCATTCCTTGATCAGCTTCAAGTCCGCGTCGCCGAGCTTGTCCCCTTTCGGCGGCATCTTCGGCTCCACGGCATGCGTGGCGACCTTGTACATGAGCGATCCATCCGCATTGCCGGGCTTCACCGCTGCGCCGCTCTCGCCGCCCGCCATCGCCGTCTGGTAGGTCGTCAGGTCGAGCCCCGCCTTCTGCTTGTCCGGGTTGTGGCAGTTCGTGCAGGAGTTCCGGAAGATGGGGAGGATGTGGTCGGTGAAATTCACCTTTGGCGCCTGCGCCGATGCGGCGACACCAAATCCCACAAAGGCGGCCAGGGCGATTCGCTGAGTCTGCATGATCTGTTGTGGAAAGCGGAAGCAGCCCCGGAAATTAGCCAGTTTCTTCCTCCTCCACATCAACGCAATCACTCCATCCCGAGCGCCTGCTTTCCCGCCGCGGAGATCATCGAGGGGTTCCAGGCCGGATCCCAGACGAGCGCCACCTCCGCACTCGCGACTCCCGGCACGGAGAGAATCCGCTGCTCCGCGTCCGCCGCAAGCGTCGGCCCCATGCCGCAACCGGGGGCGGTCAGCGTCATTTTCACCGAGACACGCTTGCCCTTTCCCGAGTCATCGTCCGCCACGCCCACATCGTAAATGAGGCCGAGATCCACGATATTCACCGGGATCTCCGGATCGTAGCAGCCACGGAGCTGCCCCCACACTTTTTCGATCTCAAACTCTCCATCCACAGACGCCTGCGGCGCCACCTCGCGCCCGAGCGCATCCGCATCGCGATTTTGGATGCGGAAAAGCCCGCCGCGATCCGGCACGACGACTGTGAACGTCCCGCCGAGTTCCTGCGTGATGGCCACCTGCGTTCCCGCGGGCAGATCCGTCTCGTGTCCTTCCGGAATTTTGACGGCCTTCACCGCGCGGGAGAGTCCAATGTAATCGCTCATGCCGCCCAGCGTAGCCGTCCGCTCCCGCGCCGCGAGTGCTTTCTCGCTAGCCAAACTCACGCAGGGACGATAATCCCGCGGCAAATCCCATCCCGCATGAAACGACTTCAACTCATCCTGGCACTCGCCGCCGTCACACTTTCAGCGTGCTCGCGCAGTTACCTTTCCTCCGGCATCCGGACTGTCAGCGTCGCCCCCGCAGCGCGGAAGGCCCCCATGATCCTCTCGCCGGCACGCGAAAACTACTTCTCGCAAATTGCAAGGGAACACAACGACTGGCTCGTCACAGCGCTGAACACCGCGGTCCGCCGCGAGCTCGCCAATGGTGGACGCTATCAGAATGCGCCCACGGGCACCGCGGACGCGGAAATCACCTTCGAGACATTGCGCCACGGATTGATCGAGGTCACCGCGGACAACTACGCCGTCCAGCTCAGCGGCAGCGCGTCCGTCACGAAAGGCTCCAAACAAGTCTCCTCGCACGATTTCAGCAGCACCTCCGGCGCGATCCGCCCGCTCAAGGATTTCGAGGACACCAAGAACTACGAGGAGGCGCTCCAGGGCGTCGTGGACAAGGTCGCGCTTGAGCTGGTCACCTCGCTTTAGCGCGCTGGCAGGAAAGCGGGCTCGCGCGGCTATTTCCCGATGGCGATGATCTGTTTCATCGTCGCCACGAACACCACGCCATTCGCGGCGGTCGCCGTTCCGCTGATGGCGGAGCCGAGTTCGAGGGTCGCGTGGACTTTCTTCTCCCGGCCCGCCGCCATGATCCAGAAATCGCCCTTCCGCGTCCCGATGTAGAGCTTGCCGTCCGCGATCATCGGCGAAGCCCAGAAGTCGCCGCGCGGGCCGGTCTCGGTCCACACGCCTTTGCCGGTCGCAGCGTCCACGCAGTGAATGGTGCGGCCCACATCCGCCATGAAGACGAGTCCGTCATGCACCGCGGGCGTGGACATCGTGTGCTTGTTGAGTTCGTAGCTCCACAGCTCGCGGCCTGTCGCGGCATCCACGCACTTCAGCCACGCCTTTCTCTTGCCCCAGAAAATGTCGCCGCCGCCCGCGACGTAGAGCTTCCCATCCGCAAAAACCGGCATGCCGAAAATGTTGCTCGGGCCTTCGGATTTGTTCTGCGTGAAGCGATGCACGTCGGTCTTCGGCCCCTCGGGATCGAGGTCGTATTGCCACAGCTTCCTCAGCGCGACGGGCTCGCCGGCGGCCACATCCTGCGCGACAGGCTCGAACGCGTAGGTGATGCCGTTGCCGCCGCAGAAAAAAATCATCTCCTTTCCCCCGACCCTCCCGAGCGACGGCGAAGACCACGTCGCGTGAAAAATATTCGGCGCAATGCCCTCGCGCTCCCTGGCGACGAACCTGCCCGTCGCCTTGTCGAGCACGATGAGGCCCGGCGCATCCGGCGTGCGGACTTTCCGGTGGGTGTTGTCCACACCCGTCCCCGTGTTCAGGTAAAGATGCCGCCCGTGGATGAGGATCGAACTGTGCGCCCCATCGTGCGGCCAGATGCCCGCCCCGCTCACCATGTCAAAAATCCACAGCGGCGGCTTCGCCGGGTCGGCCGCGGAAAGGCAGAGGACCTGCGCCCGGTTGTTGACGATGTAAACGAGATCGCTCTCGACCGTGGCAGGCGAGGACTGCCCGGTTTTTGGCCAGTCGAGATACGGATCATCGGACAGCTTCGGCGCCGTGCGCTGCCCGAGATACTTGCCATCCTTTTCCGCGAAGCTCATCAGCACGCCCGAATCCGTCGCATTCTGCGGATCACGCGGCTGGCCGTTGTTCGTGGAAACGAAAACGCGCCCTCCCGCGACGATCGGCGTCCCGTGCGTCTCCGTGCCGAGATCCGCGATCCACCTGATGTTCGCCCGCGTCTTCACATCGAACGTCTCCGGCAACCCCGTCTCCGCGGAAACCATGTTGCGGTCCCAAGCCCGCCCGAACTGCGCCCGATCGGCAGCGATGAGCCGTGCGGTGAGAAGGACGATGGTGAACAGGATGATGGACCGCATGCGGCGCACTGTATGCAGCCGGCGGCGTCTTGCGCAAAAGGGAAAGCCAGCCGCACTGCCCGCGTGCATTGCAGCCACATTTGGAAGCAGGAAATCAGGAAGTGCCGCCGCTCGATTCTTTCCCCCCGTGCGTTGCGGCAGCGGACAGATAGCGAAGGCGGCTTTTCCTTTCCCCAAACGGCAGTTCGGCTTGGTTCTCATCCCGCTTCGATGAGGTGCGGCGGCGCGTGCTGGATGTCCGGCGTGTTTTCATAACCCAGCGGATTGGGCCGACCGTCGCATTCTGCCCTTCTCCTTCATCCTTCCGCCTTCCTCCTTGCCCCGCCCTCGTCCGGCAACAAGTTTTCCGGGAGTGAAATCATCTCGCTCGCAGCGCCATCGGGCCGCACCGCTACACGCCCGTCGTCGAGCACGCGCGTGATAACGCCGCGCACCGAGCCGCCGAGCGTCTTCACGCGCATCCCCGGCGTCATGTCCGCCGCACGGCAAAGCTCATCAATGATCTGAACCATGGCCCCGCGATCCAGCACGCCGGCGATGTAGTGGGCCACGGCAGAACTTGCTTCCTTCCTTCGGCCCGAGGGCAAATCGCTGAACAATGCGAGCGTCAGTTCCCGCCCGATTGCCGCAAAAGTGTTGCCGTTGAAAAATAGGAACGGTGCCTTGCGGTGGAAGGCTCTCAGCATGTCGAACGCCCCGATTAGCGCGACTTCGGCCCCGTGCGTCCGCGACCACTCTTCCGCGCACGCGCTTCCAGCTTCCGAGTTATTTCCATGCTGTGCGCCTCCTCGCGCGCACGATCTTCGGTTGATGTCGGTGACAGACTCCCAGTTCCAGTTTGCGAGAAAAGCGGCTCGGGTTTGAAGCGGTGAACCGTCGCCTCCGCCGCCTCGGCGACATCCTCCGTCGTGAGGTGTTTCAGCAGGTCGGTTCGCAGTTTCATCGGGCATAGAGTGCTCCTTTCATCGCGGGTATGCAAGCCGGCTTTAGGTCGAACCGTCCGCGGCGGGAGTCTTCGCAAGACCCCACGGCGCGACTTCCCGCCCGCGCCGCCGCTGGATGGGCGCAGCCATCGTTTGCAGGCAGACAAGCGCCGCGATTTTCTCCGGGAAAGACGCGCGCGCCAGCCGGAGCCGCCGCGCATCCTTTGCGGCCAGCAGCCGCGCCAATTCTGGATTCAAGTCGTCCATTGCTTCCAACGGGTCTCCATCCCGTGCCTCCGAATGATGCCATCCAGCCGCGCCCTGTCCAGTTCCGCCTCGGCGAGAAATGTGGCGAACCGCTGCCGGTCCTTGTCCCGCCCCGTCTGCACCATGATGGCCGCCAGATGCTCCGCGCGCAGCACCCTCGTCGGCGTCGCCTCGTAAAGCGTCTCCACCGCCTCCGCCAGCGCCTCCTCCACCAGTGGATTGTATGCGGGAAGGAACTGCACCGGCACCCCCTCGATGTCCACGCACTCGCCCGCCTCGGGATACCCGCGCCGCCGCAGCGCCTCGTACACTGGCGCGAGCGTCAGCAGTCCGCGCTCTGTCGCCGGCAGCACCACGAAGACATCCAGATCATAAGTCAGGAACGGCTCCATGTAGAAAATCGCCCCCACCGCCCCGCCGATGGCATAGCGCACAAAAGCCCCTTCGCGCTCCAGTTCGTTCAGGACTCGCAGCGTGGCTTCCATTTCAGTTCATCGGGGTGAATTCGCCCTTCGCGCTCCGCCTTCTTAATTCGGGCGCGATTGATTTCGGCGATGCGACCCCCGCACACGACTTCCACCCGCTTGAGGTATGCGCCCTGTGGGTATGCGCGCAGCGGCTTCACCGATGGCGGCAGCGTGAGCGTCGCGCGCCCCTCCGCATCCACAACTAGCGTTTCTTCAATGGTAATCATGGCGCGGAGACTGGCAGAAACGGAAGCATCGGGCAACGGGCGGTTTTCATCGGCGGCTCTTATTTGAGTGGCACCAGCGCAGGGCGAAAGCCGAGGATGCTGCCCTGGGCGCTCGCCGTGGGACGCGAGTGAGGCGGATATCCCGGTGGATGCCGCGAGGAAAGTTTACGATCCAGGATACGCGCCCCCTTATTCACGCAAAATTTTTCCGCGTTGCCTGCCAAACGCTTCGCGTTTGGCAGGCAACGCGATTGACGGGTCGGTTGAAAGTGGCCGCCTCTCGATTCTTTGCCCCCCGTGCATTGCGACTGCCCGCCGCGCGCACCGCCGCGCGCATCGCTTTTTCCGCCTCTCGATTCTTTGCCCCCCGTGCATTGCGACCGACACCCGCGCCCTCATCA
>CAMAUI010000065.1 GCA_945861385.1 Prosthecobacter debontii | reverse complement strand
GGAAGAAGCCGCTAATCTTTCCGCTCTCCGCTCTCCGCCTTCCGCTCTCCAAAAAGCTCGCAGGCAGGCGCGGCATACACAGGTGAATTGAGGGGGAAACGCATGGAATGCCCGGCTCATGAAAGCCGATATTACTGCCAGCCTTCCCTGCTTCCTCCGGGAAAAGGAGATGTTTGGCAAAAGGAACCGAATTGCTGATTGCGCGTGCCAATACGACGCTTGCCGGGCGGAGTGGGGGCGGCTAACGTCCATCCCTTTTCACAAAGCCATGAGCAAGAAAACCACTCTGAAATCCACGAAGAAAACTGCGGGGCCAAGAAATGAGCGCGGCCCTGTAATGAAGGGTTCGGATATTCTCGTCGAGGCGCTGGAACGCGAGGGTGTGGATACGATTTTCGCGTATCCGGGCGGCGCTTCGATGTCCATGCACCAGTCGCTGACGCGCTCGAAGAAAATCCGCACAATCCTGCCGCGGCATGAGCAGGGTGGCGTGTTCGCAGCGCAGGGGTATGCGCGCGCGACGGGCCGCGCGGGGGTCGTGATGGCGACTTCCGGGCCGGGGGCGATGAATTTGGTGACGGGGATTGCGGATGCGTTTCTCGACAGCACGCCGCTTGTCGCGATCACCGGGCAGGTGCCGCGGCATCTCATCGGCAAGGGCGCATTTCAAGAGACGGATGTGTTTGGGGTGACGGCGCCGATCGTGAAGCACAATTACCTCGTGACCGATGTGAACGATCTCCCGCGGATCGTGAAGGAGGCGTTTTACATCGCGCAGACAGGCCGCCCGGGGCCTGTGCTGATTGATGTCCCGAAGGATGTTCAAAATGGGATGACGCAGCCGGTCTGGCCGTCGGAGGTGAGGCTGCGCGGCTACAATCCGATCGTCCGCGTGGGCGATGCGGAACTGAACGAGCTGATCGGGCTGATCCGCGGGGCGAAGAAGCCGTTCCTCTACGTCGGCGGCGGCATCATTAGCGGCAATGCCTACAAGGAACTGCTTGAGTTTGCGGAGCGCGCACAAATCCCTCTCGCGACCACGCTGATGGGGCTGAGTTGCTTTCCGGAATCGCACCCGCTGTCACTGAAATGGCTCGGGATGCACGGCACCGTGTACTCGAACAACGCGGCCAACGAAGCGGATCTGCTGCTGGCGTTTGGCGTGCGGTTCGATGACCGGGTGACGGGCAAGCTCGAGGAGTTCTGCAAGCACGGAACGATCGTCCACCTCGAGATAGACAACGCGGAGATCAACAAGAACAAAGTCGTGAAGCTGCCGATGCTCGGCGATGTGAAAGACGCCCTCACGCGCGCGAACAAGATGCTGGCCGCGGCTGGCTTCGAGCGCAAATCGAAGAACTTCGATCTTTACCCCGAGTGGCACGCGCAGATCGCGGAGTGGAAGGAGAATTTCCCTTTCTGCTACGAGGACACCGAAGACGTGATCCAGCCGCAGTATGTGATCGAGCAACTCTACAAACTGACCAAGGGCAAGGCGATCCTCACGACCGGCGTGGGCCAGCACCAGATGTGGGCGGCGCAGTATTACCACTTCGACGAGCCGCGGACATTCATCAGCAGCCTCGGCCTCGGCTCGATGGGCTACGGCTACCCGAGCGCCGTCGGCGCAAAAGTCGCACGCCCGGAGAAGGAGGTCATTGATATTGATGGCGACGGCTCGTTCGTGATGAACATCCAGGAACTCGCGACCGCGCATGTCGAGGGCATCGCCGCGAAGGCGCTCGTGCTGAACAATCTTCACCTCGGCATGGTCGTGCAATGGGAGGACCGATTCTTCAAATCGAATCGCGGCCACACGTTCCTCGGCGTCTTTCACGACAAGGAAATGACGAAGCCGGATACAAAGACGATCTACCCGGACTTCCAAAAGATCGCGGAGGGCTTCGGCGTTCCGAGCAGACGGGTGATTCACAAGAAGGATCTCGATGCGGCGATGAAATGGTTCCTCGCGCAGAAGACGGCGTGTCTGCTGGAGGTGATGGTGCCCTTCACCGAGCACGTGCTGCCGATGATCCCGGCGGGCGCGACCTACAAGGACACGATCTATCAGGGCCGCAAGACGCTGGAGGCCGGCGACGGGCTGTAGCCCCGCGGTGGATCAAAACGCCTTCACTGAAATCGAGACGTGCCAGCCGTTGTCCTGCAGGCCCTCGCGCGTGCCGCCGAAATCCTTGAAGGGATGCCCCCAGTATACTGACGCCTGCACGTTCTTGTTCATGTTGATCAGCAGCCCGAGGCCCGCGCTGTAGATGGTCTGGTTCAGGTCGTCGCCGCCTTCGCTGACAGTGTTCCAGCAGGTGCCGATGTCGAAGAACGGCGCAACGGTGAGGATCGGCGTCTTGTCTGCGCGCTGCCACACGGGGATGCGGTACTCGATGGAGCCGAAGACGCCATTATCGCGGAGAATCTGGTTTTCGAGATAGCCACGCACCGTGCTCACGCCGCCGAGCGCGTATTGTTCTAGGGCGAGGAGCGGCTCGTCGGAAATCTGCGCGTTTGCCCGGAGGACCAGCGTGGTTTCGCGGAGAATATTCCAGCCCGTGGTGTCCGGCTTTTTGCGAAGTTCCGGTGTGTCGAAGACGCGGCGGAGGTACTGCGCCTGGCCGAGCCACGAGAAAAATTTTCCGTCCGGGATGTCCTGCGCGATTGCGCCAAGGCCGGAAGTGATTCCGCCGCCCAGAGCAGCCCCCTCCGTCGCGCCGAACTCGTAGAGGCCCCAACTGAATTGCGAGCGCACCGCGAAAACATGGACCTGGCTGCGATTCGTCCACTCGATTGCCGCGCGCAGCGCGAACACATCCGACTCGCCATCCACCGCGCCGAGCGAAAGCGTGAACGGCTCGCCGAGCAGATACGTCTCGCTGTGGCGGCGGTCGGCGATAAGCGAGATGGATACGTTATTGGTGAGCGTCTCGACGATGGGCTGGCGGAGCGTGAGGCTGAATTCCTCCGTGTGGCTGGTGATGCCGAGCGCGGCGAATGTTTCATCAATGACGCTCGATTCCGAACGCGAAGCAGCGACGCGCAGGGTCGTGCCCCATGGGCTGACGGGAAATTCGTAACTGCCCGCAACGTCGTTGAAGTCGGTGCCGAAAAATTCGCCCTCCGTGGTCCAGCGGAATGCGCTCCATGTGAGTTCGAGCGGGTCGTCGTGTCCGGTGAGATTCAGGTCGGCGAAAGTGAATTCGCCAACGCCCTCGGCGACGCTTTTTGGCCGGCGGTTGCTCAGCTCGAAGCCGAGCCGGAACGGGTGCTCGTCCTTCACCGTGACGTGAAGGATGCTCTCCCCAGGCGCTGCGCCGGGCTTGAGTTCGGCGTTGATGCGCGAGATGCCCGCGTTTTGCCGCAGGAGCTGAAGGCCGGTGCGGAGCGTGTTGAAGTTTGCCGGGCTGCCCGCCGCGCGCCGCATGACGTGCCGGAGCCACCATGAGCGGAACCATCGGTTGCCACTCAGGTCCACTTCGCTCATGCGGCCCTCGACGATTTCCATGCGGATCACGCCGCCCGATGGATCCTGGTCAGGGAGTACTGCGCCGGAGTTCACGTAGCCGGCCTCGATGTACAAGCGTGTGATGGCGACGCGCGCCGCCTCGAGTTCGTCCGCGGTGATCTCTCGGCCGGTGTAGCCTGCGAGTGCGCGGCTGAGTTTCGCGTCGCGGAAGACGGTGTTGCCGTGAAACACGAATCTTTTCACGAAAACGGATGGCTGGGGCTCGATTCCCAGCGATGGCAGGACTTCGCGCATTGCCTCCTGGGCCTTGCGCATCCTTGAGCGGGGAGGCTCGGAATTGATGTCCGGCATGAGGGGGAAGAGCTCGATGTCGTTTGGGATGAGTGGAGACTCGGGGAGCGCCCCCGGCTTCACGGGCTGGTCGGGCAGGGGAGGATTTTTCTGCCGCGAATCCTGCGCTGCTGCGACGCTGAGCGACGCGAGCATGATGGCGAGAGTGCGGGCAGAGAAATTCATCCGCGGAAAGTTTGCGCAGTTGCGCACCGATTTGCCGAGACTGGATTTTTTGCCCGTGCTGTCACCTGCTGCGGGGCAAGGGTCAGAGTCTGCGGACGAGGATGTCGCTGGCCGCCTCGGTGCCTCCGATTTGGAGGTACTTCGGGAGGCCCGAGGTGAGCACGACCGCGATGCTGTTGATCTTGAGATCCTTCAGTGTGTCGCCCTGGATGACCCAATCGTGCGTGAGCCCGGGGCTGGAAACCGCGGTGCCGCTGCCGGCGCCGAGCTTGATGCTGCCGATGGATTCGCTCAATCCCGCCCCGCCGGAACCGAGGGCGTCGTCAACGTCGCCAAAGATTCCATTCACCGGATTGATGCCGGCGGAAAGTGTGGTCTGGGTCATGGGTCCGTACACGGTGATCCCCTTGATGATGCCGCTGCGCGTCCACGTCTCGTCGCCGTCAATCGCGCCATCACCGCCGAGGTTCGAGCCGGCGAGGAATTTGGAGCCGCTGATTCCCTCGGTGGGGAATGTCGCGCTGCCGACGGCGATTTTGTCAATGTCGGTGCCGGCGCTGAGTTGGGAATCCACGATGCTGTGGCTTGCGGTGATTTTTCCGATGGTGGATTCCATGTCGTAAATCACGTCCTGCATGGCCAGCAGGGTGATGGGCCCCGCGCCGATGGAAGGTTTCAAGGCGACCTTTGTGGAGCCGATTTGCGCGCCGATGATGGTCACATTATCGAGACCAGTGAGACTGGTGCTGGTGCCGGCGCTGCTGGTGGCGACACTGACGCCGCCAATGACTGTGAGGGCCTCGATCTCGAAGTTTTTGATGCCGCCGCCCTTGGTCGCAATGGTGCCGAGCGAGCCGGACTGAGCGATGATCTGATGCCGGAGCGGATCCTTGTAGAGGTCGCCGGTGGTCGTGCCGTCGAACGAGAACGCCTGGATTTTCCCAATGGAGGCGGCGACGAGCGAGCCCTTGAAATCACCGGCGACCTTGATGTTGATGATGGAGTTTGCAGAGCTCACGTAGCCGGCGAAGTCGCTGGCGACCTTGAATGTCTTCAGGGCTCCGGCGCTCGGGTTGGTCAAGGTGACGGTGCCGGCATAGGGGCCGCTCTTTACGAGGAGCGTGTTGATGTTGCCCGCGGTAATTGTCGCGCCGGCCAGGAATGATGCGCAACTGAAGCTGCCGCAGTTGCCCTCGATCTCCGTGCCGGAGCTTCCCCACGAGCCGCCGAGGATCGTGATGGAACCCATGTCCGCCCTGGTGCCGGTGCCGTTGCCGAGTTTGTCCACTTCAAACACCACGTTGCAGTCCCCGGTTTTCTGCCGGTAGCTGAGAATGCTCTGCGTGGTCTTGATCACGCCCGTGCCCGTCCAACTATCCACCAGGATGCGCCCGAGCCCGCCGCCGCCGGTGCCGGATGGAGTGCCATCGCCTGTCACCTCAATCACCACGCCGTTGCCGAGCACATTGCGCATTAAGAGAGGTGGTCTGTTGTTGTAACTGTCGGGTGTGGTGTCGTCGCCGGTGACGTCATAGGGAAGTCCTGCGCCGAGCCTGATGAGGGCGTTGGCATTCACATTGCCGAGGATGATCTTTGTCGTGGCACCGGTGATTTCGAGCGCGGGATCGAGATCCACGTTGCCGGAGCCGAGGGTCACATTTTTGCCGAGCTTGAGGATCCCGATGTGCTGCTGGGCGCCCGGTGTGATGATATGTGCGATGGTCGTCGTCCCGAGCGCGCCACCACTGAGGCCGATGGAAAGTTTTGTCGTCGCATCCGTGTCAAATGCTTCGATGCGCTCGATGTCCACGCCAGGCGTGGTTCCCGGTGTCACACTCAGCCGGCCTGCGCCTTTGAAGGTGAAGCGGACGGTATCGCCTGACTGATCGGTGAACGACAATGCGTTCGAGGGATCCACGCCATTGGGATCAATGTTCGCGAGGAATGTGTCGAGATCCGCATGGCCTGCGGCAGCGCCAGGTATGGCGGCAACGACGGTGGTCACACCCTCGGTCGGATCAATGTCTGTCGTCCCCGAGAAGAGTCCGCGGACCTGAATGTAGCCATCCGGGCCAACAACCATGGAGATGTCGCGCCTGTCGCCATTGCCGCTATTGGCGAAGGTGAACCGCCCGTTCGACCCAAAGGTGTCGTCCGGCGAGCCGTCGGCCTTAAATTTCGCGATGAAGTACGGGCTTGGCACCCCCGGTTTCACCGACTTCGCGCCCGCAAGGTAAACAGAGCCGGCTGAATCCGTGGCGATGGAAAGTCCCCGCTGGGCGCTGGTGCCAAGATCCGCGGTGCCGTCGCCGGCAAATGAGTTGTCCAGCGTGCCATTCGCACCTTCAAACCGCTTGAGGTAGCCGCCGGGATTTTCAATGCCGCCGGTCGCAAGCAAGCGGCCTATCGAATCCACAGCGATCGCAGCGAGGTTGGGAATAAGCAGTCTGCCACCAATGCCGAATGTCGTTCCAGGAATGCCATTTGGGAGGGTGAACTTCGCCACCGCGTCGCCTGTCTGCCCCTTGGTGGCGACAAATACCGAGTTGGAAGCCACATCTACAGCCAGATCGAAGGCACCCTCATCCGCGCCGCTCGGCAGCGCGACCAAGCCCTGAGAGCCGAAAGAGCCGACGGGCGCACCGTCGGTCGAACTCACCGCGATGACATACGCATCGCTCCCACCAGTCGCGGCAGCATAGCCTGCCACAGCACCGAGTCGCGCGTCGGCGCTGTTGTAGGATCCGGTGAAAAATATCATGGGCCCCTCAGCCACGATCGCCCCGCCCGTGTCAGCGCCGCTCCCGCCCCACACCAGCGCACCTTGATTTCCAAAACTCGTCGCCGCTCTCCCATCGCTGCCATTGAATTTCAACACCACCGTATCTTCAAATGGCCCGCCAGTCGCAGAGATTGATCCCGCCCCATCAATCCCCGCATTCTGTGTCCTGAACGTCGCGAGGAGGAACACATCGCCTGCACCGTTGACAGCGACATCCTCGGCAATTTCCTGGAATCCAAAAGCGCCTCCGAAAGGCACGCCTCCCCACGAAGTCGCCCACAGCAGTCTCCCGGCTGCGCTATACTTCGCCACATAGAGATCCGACCCGATGGGAACTCCTGGGCCGCCAATTTCCTGTGTTTGAAGCAGGATTGAAGTGCCGCCACCATTGAGCGTGATCTCACCGTCGAAAACACCCGCGACGATGATGTTGCCCGCCGAATCGGTCGCCAACGGCACCCGCGTATCGAATCCGGATGCATCGTGATTCGCAAACACGAGCGCGGCCGGGGCGACCCGTGATTCCAATGGCTCAATGACGCAACGACCGCGCGCCGTTCCAATCTTCGAAGACTTTTGTGATGGCTTCATGGTGACCTGGTGATGGTGGATCCTCTGAGGGGTGGTGGACGGGCTGGGCTGGGTGGAAAGTAACGAGGCAAAACTGGAAATAAAGGACATATTTGCCGATGGGCCGGCAAGGGGCGCATCTTAGTTTTTGAGCACGCCCATCCGTGCGCCTCCGGCGCAAAAGTAAGAACCTCCGCCCGCAGCGGTGCTCCAAAACTGAGATGCGCCCCAAACCGGGCTCCATCAATTTTGGCGTGGCGGAGAGAAAGCGGGTTGTCGAACCGCAGGGACGGCGGCACTTTCCGCGCGATGCGTTTCCTCGCCGTGATGGTTGCCTTGCTTGCCCCGCTCACCGCGGGAGTGCCGGTGACGCTGCGTGTGGCGACCTACAATGCATCACTCAATCGCAACACTCAGGGCCAGCTCGCGACCGACCTGAACACAACGCTCAACGCGCAGGCCCGGCAGGTGGCGGAGATCATCCAACGCGTGCGGCCCGATGTGCTCGTCATCAATGAATTCGACGTGGATCCGGCCAACCCGGCGCTCGCACGGGAACGGTTCCATGATTATTACCTGAGAATTCCGCACAATCTCCAGGCGGCGATCACGTATCCCCACCGCTACTCGGCCATCAGCAACACCGGCGTCCACTCCGGGCTCGACCTCGACAACAGCGGCGCAATCACCACGACACAGGGAACCGATGCCTTCGGCAACGACTGCTACGGCTTCGGCTGGTTTCCCGGGCAATACAGCTTCGTCGTTTTTTCAAAGTACCCGATCCTCACCGGGCAGGCCCGCAGCTTCCAGTACTTCAAATGGAAAGACATGCCCGGAAACGTCATGCCGCCTGGCTACTATTCCGCGGACGAGCAGGCAGTGTTCCGGCTCTCGTCGAAGAGCCACATGGATCTCCCGATTGAGGTGAAACCGGGCCAGGTGTTTCACCTGCTCGTCAGCCACCCCACCCCGCCGAGCTTCGACGGCGCGGAGGATCGCAACGGCCGGCGAAACCACGACGAGATCCGCCTGTGGGCGGAATACCTAAACAACGCGACGTGGCTCTACGACGACGCGGGCATTTTCGGCGGCCTGCAAAACGCCGCCAGCGAACGGTTCATCATCCTCGGCGACCTCAACGCCGATCCGCTCGATGGCGACAGCTACCCCGGCGCGATCAACCAACTCCGCAACCATCCCCTCGTGAATTCCTCCGCAAATCCATCCAGCCCCGGTGGCACGCAGCAGTCGGCGCTTCAGGGCGGCATCAACAACACCCATACCGGCAACCCAGCCTTCGACACAGCGGACTTTGCCGCGGCCGGGAATCTTCGGGTGGATCACGTACTCCCGGGCAGGACAGGGTTCACCATCACCGGCAGCGGCGTATTCTGGCCGCTCAACAACGACCCGACTTTCCCGCTCATCTCAGCCAGTGACCATCGGCTCGTGTGGCTCGATCTCACCATGACCCCCATCCTTGCACAGAGCGTGCGTGCCATCGCCATCGCGAGACACGGCGCGGATATCGTCCTCACCTGGGGCGCACAGGACGGGGTGACTTACAAAGTCGAATGGACCTCCGACTACACGACATGGCAGGACACCCCCGCCATCCCGGTCATCCTCGTGGCCGGCACCGCCACTGCTACCGACCCCGCACCGGCGGAAAACCACCGCGCGTACCGCGTCGTTGTCACCCTCGAACAATGAGGCCGTTCAGCCGATGAACGTGCAGACGTACTCGCACACGCCGCTTTTCACCTCGATGTCGAAGCCGCTTTTCGCCGGCACATCGAAATGAGTGCCCGCTCCGTGCTCTGCGATCCCGCCCCCGCCGTCCAGCTTCACGCTGCATGTCCCGGCGATGATCTCCATGCGTTCCGCCTTGTCCGTGCCGAAGTGAAACTTGCCCGGATAAATGAGGCCGAGGCTCTTCTTCGCGCCATCCGGCAGGAAGATCGAATGGCTGACGACCTTGCCGTCAAAATACACATTGGCTTTGGCAACCGCCCTGACGTTTTGAAATTCCATGGCGCGCGGAGGTAGCGGGCGGCGGCGAAAAGCGCAACGTCCTTTCCCATCAATTCACCGGCCGATCTTCGGGATGAGCTTCGGCCGCCAGATCGGCTCGGAGAACTTCGACTGCGCCCGGTATTCGAGCAGCTTGCTCACCGGGAAAAGGACGACGCCCGGCAGGCCCCGAGCATTCAGCCGCATGTCGAAATCCATTCTGTCCTCGAGGAACCAGATCCGCCCGTCGCCGATCATCGAAAAGCCCTTCCCCTCGATCACGAAATCCTTCGTCGAGATGATCCCCTCGGCGATCGAGAAGCGCGCCGACGCCTTGTGCGCCTTGTTGTAGCCCATGCCGGGCACGATCTTGTTGAGGATATCGCTGAACGGCCCGAGGAACGGGATTGCGAAGACGTTGCCGTCGGTGACGGTGAGTTCCCCCTCGCCGCGCATCAGCCGCCCACGATCCCCCGTGCCGGTGAAATGGTAGGCGCCGTTGAGCTTCCCCTGCGATTCGTCGTAGCCGAAGTACAACTTCGTGAGCCGGGCAAAATCCATGTCGGCAAATCGCAGCGACGCGACATGCCCCGGCTTTGCCTTGAGGATCGAGATGTCGCCCTCGCCGGTCACAGTCCCGCCAAAGAGGCCGGCGCGCACATTGGTCAGCTTGAGGCGCTCGTCGGTGAAAAAGAGGTTCGCCTTCACATCGGTGAGGCTCAGATCCTTTCCGCAAAAGGTGTAGTTCATCGCGGGCGATTCCAGCTTCACATCCAGCCGCGTGCGTTTGTGCGGTTGCATCTGGTCCACGGTTCCATTGATGAGCAGGTTCGGCGGCTTGTTCGCAAAACGGTACGGCTCGATGTCCAGACGCAGATCGGGATCAACCCACAGTGCCACGTCCATCGGGAAAAGCGCCACCCGGATGGACTTCAACTCGACGGTCTTCTCGGTGAGATTGAATGCCAGCGAGCCTCCGCCGATCCCCTCGGCCCGATGAACCACGAAATCGTCCACATTCAGCACACGCCCATTGTAGCGGAGGTTCGCGTGTCCTTTCTCCGCCGCGATTCCACGGTAGGACGTGCGCCCGATCGTGAGCTTCCCGCTCGCCGAACAGTCGAGCGCCGTGGGGCCTCTCGCACTCAGCGTGATCCTCGGCGCCTCGGTGAACTTGAACATCGCGAACCGCGCCGCAGCCTCCTTGCCCTGCGCGCGCAAAAGCGGTGCGAATACCTCCGGGTTCAGCCCGCTTTCAAAACCGAGCCGGAAGTCGCCCACTCCCTTCTCATCGTAGCTCTGCTGCGCATCCAGCTTCAGTTCCCCGCCGCTCCTGTGGCGGATGTTCATATCCCGCAACGCCCACTCGCGTCCGTTCGCCGCGAAGGCGCCGGTCAACCGCTCGAATTGCACATTGCCATAATCGAATGCTCCAACGCTGACCGTGCCAGTGACCTGATACGCGAACTGGCGATCCCCTTTCGGAAGCGTGGCCGCCACCCTGACATCGAGCTTCGGCACCGAGCGGAACGTGAACTCACCGATGTCCGTCATCCTGGTCGCGCGCACGAAAGCCGGCAGATCCATCCCCGAATGAAGCCGCAGATCCACAGCGCCTGTCTTCGACTGGTAGCTGGCTGAAAGCTGCAGCCTCCCCACCGCGTCGCGCGCCTCGAAACGCGGGACCGACAGCGCGCTGTTCTGCCAGGCGCCCGCGATCGCGAGCGACTCGATCCGGTAGTCCGCACAGCGGATCATCTCACCCTTCAGCTCGGCCTCGACCAACAGCGTCTCGGGCTTCGACAGGTCACCGTTGAAGCGCACATCGAGCTGCGGCGGACGGCTCTCAAATCGTAACGCCCGCAGCTCCTCGACCAGCCACCAGAGGTAACGCTGCAACTCCTCATTCCTGCCGGAATCGCGACCTCGCGCGGCATCCTCCGGGTTTGCGAGCTGCCCGCTCGCGTTCACCCGGATGCCGAAAACCTCCGCGTCCAGCCGCGCCACGATCAGTTGCCTTGGCGGCAAATGAATCCGCGTATTCAGTTTCTCCACCTTCACCGCCGGCCCGGCCGGGTTCCGCGGATCCAGCGGGATTTGCAGCGACGCGTCCACCAGCGTCAGCGCATCGAGAAACGGCTCGCCCCGCGCCGCGTGCGCATAGTTCGCCTCGATCACCATCTCATCCACCTGCGCGATCAGCCGCTTCCGCGCGGGTGAATCGTAAACTTTCACATTCCCGGCAACGAGCCCCCGGAACGGCTGGACGGTGAGCTTCCCAAACGTCGCCTCCACCCCGCGCTTGCGAAGTTCGCCCACCACCCACTCACGCCACGGGCGCGTGAACCCCTTGTTGTACAGGTACCACATCGTGCCAGCCCCACCGAGCAGGAGCATGAGTAGCACGATCTGGAAAAAGCGGCGCACGACCTCGAATCTTGCCACCTCCAGCCAAACTGTCGAGCGGCTCTTCCACCGCGCGCGGCTGCCGAACCCCGCCTTGAAAATCCGCGTGGCATCAGCGATGCTCACAGCACACTTCCGATGGTCACTCACAATTGTCGGGATCGCCTTACCGCGGCGGATTTTGAATTCGTGGTCCGGATTCTGGCCGCGGGCAGGCGCGACTCCGCCTCCCTCGCGGAACTTCTCACCGACGCGGAGACGCGCGACACGATCCTCGACCACGAATCACTTTTCTCCGCCGTTCTCGAAAGCGGCGCCCAGCTCAGCATTTCGCCCCAGTGTTACTTCTACATCCTGCTCCGGCACGTGCTGAAGCAGCATGGAATCTCCAGTCGCGAGACATGCGACTACCTCGCCTCCCTGCTGGAAAAATTCAGCCGCACCGAGCAGATGCGCGCGCCTGGCGGAGCCGGTGAAGGCACGCAGCAATACGTCTCGGATCTCCTCCTCGCGCTCTGCACCGCCTCGCGCTCCCAGGAATTTTTCCTCCGCGCACACATCGGTAACTACTCCCTTTTCATCACCGGCGTTTTCCACGACCGAGTCGAGCACCGCTCCCGCCGCGGCGGGCCGGACGTGGAATTCTACGAAGGCGTCGGTGCCGCAAACTACCACGCCGCCGCAGGGCACCGGGTCGCGCGCGACAATGCGCTCGCACCGATTTACGAGGAGCTTTCCGAGCGGTTTCACGACATCCGCGTGGCACTCAATGACGCCGCCGACCGCCATCTTCACCTCGACGAACCGTCCGCGATCATCCTGCCATGAGCACGCTCTTCCGCCAGATCGCCGGGCTCCTCGAGCGCACCTACGCGAGCACCGGCATCGTGCTCGAGGACTGCCTGATCGGCCGCGAACGCTGCAACCATCTCACCGCGCTCGCAGGCGCGCAGGCCCGCGAACTGAGCGAACTCGCCCGCACTTTCCTCCGTCACAGCGGCGACAATCTTTTCATCGGCATCTACTACTCGCGCTGGCTCATCGAACAGCTCGAGCACCACGACCCGCGGCATGGCCTGAGCGACTCGAACATCGGCCACCTGATCGCCTTCGTGGAGGAAATTGACCACGCCCTCCACGCCGCGCTCGCCTTTCGCCGCGGCAATCGCGACCTCGCCAGCGAGGAATTCGCGCGCAACCTCGAACTCCAGGCCCGTGTGGACACCTATCTTGTCCTGCTGCTCTTCGTCGGTTTTTTCCGCCGCACCCAGCGCGTTTCCCGTCACGATCGCCGCTGGCTCCGCTTCCATCTTTTCCAGCGGGAAAACCCCGATGCCTTCAGCGACGCAAACCTCCGAACCCGCTACATGGAGACCACCCGCCTCGCCGCGCGCTACACGCGCATGCTCGACGCGCTCAATGCCGCCCGCCGGGTGGACGAGATCCGTGTCTTTCACGCGCTGGATTACCCGGGGAAACGCGAGCACATCCTCCGCCTGATGCCGCCCGCGGGCGGAAGTCGTTCCTGATCTTTCAGCCGCGCCTCAACCCTCGTTCAGCACGATCTCCATGTATTCGCGATACGGGCTCTTCGGCGTTTCCTCGATGCAGCGGCGCAGGCCATCGCGGTCAATGAAGCCCTGGTGAAACGCGATCTCCTCCAGGCACGCGATCTTGAGGCCCTGGCGGTTTTCAATCGCTGCGATGTAGTTGCCCGCATCCAGCAGGCTTTGCTGCGTGCCGGTGTCCAGCCACGCCATGCCGCGGCCGAGCACCTTCACGTGCAGCTTCCCGCGGCGGAGGTATTCGAGATTTACATCGGTGATTTCCAGCTCGCCGCGCGGGCTTGGTTTCAGGTTCCGCGAAATTTCCACGACATCGCTGTCATACACATACAGCCCCGGCACTGCGAAGGGGCTTTTCGGTTTCGCGGGCTTTTCCTCGATGCTGATCGCGCGCCCATCGGGCCCGAACTCCACCACTCCGTATCGCTCCGGATCCTTCACTTGGTAGCCGAAAACGCACGCCCCGCCGGCACTCCCGACCTGCCGCAAGGCCTCGCGGAAAAAATCCAGCTTACCGTAGAAAATGTTGTCGCCGAGGATCAGGCACACCGGCTCGCCGCCGATGAAATCCGCCCCGATGATGAACGCCTGCGCAAGCCCGGCTGGCTTCGCCTGCTCCGCGTATTCGATGCGCATCCCGAGCCGTGCGCCGTCGCCGAGAAGGTCGCGGAACATCGGCAGATCCCTCGGCGTGGAAATGATGAGCACCTCCCGCAAGCCGCCCAGCATCAGCGTGGCGAGCGGGTAGAAGATCATCGGTTTGTCGTAGATGGGCAGCAGTTGCTTGCACGCGATGCGCGTGAGCGGATGAAGGCGCGTTCCGGCGCCGCCCGCGAGAATGATGGCTTTGCGAGTCATGGTGAGAATTTACACAGCAGACCACCCGCCGAGCTTCGCAATCCACTGGGAATCGAAGTTGCGGCCACGCTGTGGTGTGGTGAAAGGGCAGGGCTCCTCAAGGCTGGCGAGGCGCCCGGCGATTTTCGCCGATTGCACGCGGAGACCTGAAAAATCGCGGGCGATCCTCGAGAGTGTGTCGTGGTGGATGTGCGGATCATCCTCGATCCCGCCGCTGATCGTCACCCCGCAGAGCCGGCGGAGAATCCATGCCGTGAGCATTTCCCGGCTGCTCGCGGCGTGGATGTGGCGGATGCTGTCGCGCGCGACCCAGGTGCGCAAATAGAGCGCATAACGGGCGTGGCGGAGCACTTCCTCGGTCGCCACCTTGCCGCCGAGATCGGCGCGCCAGGTTTCGATGCGATGGCGCAGGTCGCCCTCCTGCTGCCACTCGCCTTCGATCACCATCGCATCCGGCAGAAAGTGGCAATGCGGCAGCGTGCGGCTCCAGTCCGCCGGCGGCGGATTGCCCGCGTGAAAAGCGTAGGTGCAAAATCCCGGCAGCGCATCCGCAAGCTGGCGCAGTTCGGTCTCGTGGCGCTCGGTTGTCGGCCATTCGGCGAGCAATATCGCCAGCCCGGCTTTCCGGGCGAGTGGGGCGATCGTGGGTGCGACGTGTTTCTCATACTGCCGGAGCAGCGCCTTCACCGTCGTATCCACGCCAAATTCACTCCTCAGCCGCCGCTGTCCCGCCTCGCCAAACTGCCGGCGCAGTTCCGGCGACCGCAGCAGCTTTTCCAGCGCATCCGCAAGCCCCGCCTCGTCGCCCGGCGTGCAGATAAACCCCGTCTCCCCATCCACGATCTGCTCTGGCACTCCCGCGATCCGCGTCGAGACGACGGGGCGGGCACTGGCCATGGACTCGAGAATCACCGTCGGAAAAACGTCGCTTGCACCGTTGCGGTCCACCGTGCATGGCAGCGCGAAGATGTCCGCCGTCCGGATGTGGCGGAAAACCTCCTCCTGCGGAAGCGCGCCGAGCAGCCGCATGCAGCCGCCGAGCTTCGCCGCATCAATCGCCTCCTGAAACTGCCCGCGCCACGGGCCTTCCCCGATGATGTCGCAAGCAAACGGAACTGCGCGATCCCGGAGCTTGGCGCACGCGGCAATGAGATGATGGAAGCCCTTGAACTCGATCAGCCGCCCGACGCTCACGATGCGAGGCACCTCGTTGTTCGTTCCCGCCGCCGCGTCGGCGAAATTCGGGAGATCCATCCCGTTGAACACCCGCAGCATCCTGTCCGCGGAGTCCGGGCACAGCTTGCGCAGCTCATTCGTGCTCCACTCGGTCTCGTTCGCGATGAAAACCGCCTCGCCGCAGATCTCCCGCAGCAAATCGTGGTTGCCAAGATCCACCATGTAGTCCTGCCCGTGCGTGGAGATGCTGAAAGGAAGTCCGCTGATCGCCTTGATGAAAAGCCCCGTGTGCGCCGCCCGGTTCGCGAAATGAACATGGAAATGCGGGAAGCCGCGCGCCTTGAAAAGGTCTGCGAAATAGAGCGCATTCCGCGCCCGCACCGCCGACTTGTAATCCACCCCGTACTTCCGGTCGTGCGCCGCGATCAGTTCCGCAGGCCAGCGGCCCGCGCGCTTCGCGTCCTCCTCGTGCAGTTTCAAAATCCGCGTCGGCGGAGCGTAATGGATCGGCGCCTCCAGCCGCCGCGCGTGCCCGTGCCGCGAGGAGGTGTGAGGCGGATGGATGCTGAAAATCTCCAGTTCCACCCCCGCCCGCTCCAACGCAAGCATCTCGGTGTCGCAGAACGTCTGCGAGATGACCGGGTATCGGCTGAACAAATAGGCGAGGCGCACCGGGCGGAGGAAAGGCGAATGCCCGCCTCCGCGAAAGGTAAAATTCTCCTTTGTGCGCGCGGCATTCTCCTTTCTCCTGCCGCCGATGCCCGAAGCTCCCACGATCGAGTACCACTATCAGGTGATGTTTTTCGACACCGACTGCGCCGCGGTGGTCCACAATCTCGCCTACCTCCGCATCATCGAAACCGCGCGCACCCTGCTCGCGGCACAGCTCGGTTTCGACATGCCCGCGATGGCAAAAGACGGCGTCTATCCTGTGCTCCTTCGCACCGAGGCGGACTATCGCCGCCCCGCGAAACTCTGCGACCATCTGATCGTCCGCGGCCGTCTCGAAAGCATCGAGCGCGTGCGGTTTTGGGTTGGGTTCGAGGTCGTGGACGCCGCCGGCACGTGTTTCGTGACCTGCCGCCAGAGCCTCGCGTTGATCAAAATGCCCGAGGCCAGGCCGCTCCGTCTGCCGGCGGAATGGTCCACCCGCTTCGCGCACCTGCGCTGATCTGCCGCCAATGGCATCCAGCCGTGCCAGTGCGGGGGCGTTGTCCTTGTGTGTAACGGGCGCTCCAATGCGCCGCTATTTTGCGGCGGCTTCCTCGTCGAGCTTCGCTTTCACCTTCTCGGTCAGATCGTCAAACAGGGCCTGGTCGCCCTTGAGGAGTTCCTTCGCGGCGTCGCGCCCCTGCGCGAGCTGGTTGCCTTTGTAGCTGAGCCAGGAGCCGCGTTTCTCGACGATGCCTTTTTCCAGCGCGAGATCGAGCAGCGCGCCTGTGGAGGAGATGCCCTCGTTGTACATGATGTCGAATTCGCACTCGCAGAATGGCGGCGCGACTTTGTTCTTCACGATCTTCACGCGCGTGCGATTGCCGGTGACCGTGCCGTCGCTCGTCTTGATTGCGCCGATGCGGCGGATGTCCACCCGGATGCTGGAGTAGAATTTGAGGGCCTTGCCGCCGGGGGTCGTCTCGGGGTTGCCAAACATCACCCCGATCTTTTCGCGGATCTGGTTGGTGAAAACGCACACCGTCCGCGCCTTCGAGATCAGTGCCGTGAGCTTGCGCATGGCCGCGCTCATCAACCGGGCCTGCGCGCCCACGGTCGAGTCGCCGATTTCGCCCTCGAGTTCCTGCTTCGTCACGAGTGCGGCGACGGAATCGAGGACGATCACGTCGAGCGCGTTGGAGCGCACGAGCGTCTCGACGATGCGCAGCGCCTCCTCGCCGGACGAGGGCTGTGAGACGAGAAGGTCGTTCAGGTTCACGCCAAGTTTCTTCGCGTAGGCGGGGTCGAGCGCATGCTCGACGTCAATGAACGCCGCCAGCCCGCCCCGTTTCTGGGCCTGCGCGATGAGGGTGAGCGTGAGCGTCGTTTTGCCCGACGATTCCGGCCCGAAAACCTCCACCATGCGCCCGCGCGGGAAGCCGCCGACGCCGAGCGCGCGGTCAATCAGGATGTTGCCGGTGGGGATGACCTCGACCTCCATGCTGGTCTTGTCTCCGAGGCGCATGATCGCTCCGTCGCCGTACTCCTTCGCAATGGTCTGGAGGACGAGATCGAGGTTCTTGTTTCGCGCGGCGACGACTTTGCTTTCTTCGGATTCAGCGACTTTGGCCATGGTGTGAGCGGGCTTTGGTTGAGTTGGGAAAATGAACGCGGCAGTCGTAAGCCTCCCGTGCCTGCGCTGAAAGCAAAATCACCGTTGCAAATGGTCGGCGAGGAACTTGACGACGTGCCGGATCTTGTTGTCGGAGGAGATGCGATCTTTCACGAGCCTGTGCGCGTGGAGCACGGTTCCATGATCACGCCCGCCGAACGACTCGCCGATCTCGACGAGCGACATCTTGGTCAGTTCCCGCGTGAGGTACATCGCGATCTGTCGCGGGAATGCGATGCTGGCGGGACGACGTTTGCTGGTCATGTCCGCAAATCGCACGTCGAAGTGCTCGGCGACGCGCTTTTGGATTTGCTCCACGTTGACGCTGCGGCGGGCTTCTTCCTGCAGGATGTCCTTGAGCAGCGTCTCGATGCGGTCTTCGGTCAGCTTTCCGCCGCTGAGTGACATGAAAGACGCCACGCGCAGGAACGCCCCCTCGAGCCGGCGCACGTTGGTGCGAATGCGGTCGGCGATGTACTCCAGCACCTCGGCGGGCACCTTGGAGTTCATATCCGCTGCTTTTTTCCGCAGAATCGCGAGGCGTGTTTCCACATCCGGTGGCTGGAGCTCCGCGGTGAGGCCCCATTCAAACCGGGACACGAGCCGCGGTTCGAGGTTGCCGATTTCCGACGGCGGGCGATCCGAGCTGAGCACGATCTGCTTGTGGCCGTCGAAGAGCGTGTTGAATGTGTGGAAAAACTCCTCCTGCGAGCGCTCCTTGCCCGCGAAGAAGTGGATGTCATCAATCAGAAGCACGTCCATCTGGCGGTAGCGCTTTCGGAAGCGGACGAGCGTGCCGGTCTGGATCGCATCAATGAACTCGTTGGTGAATTTTTCGCTCGTGATGTACGCGACCCTCGCCTTCTTCGCCTGCAACAGGCGCTGCCCCACGGCATGCATGAGGTGCGTTTTCCCGAGCCCCACGCCCCCATAGAAAAAGAGCGGGTTGTAAACTTTGCCGGGGTTCTCCGAGATCGCGCGGCACGCGGCGGCGACGAATTCGTTGTTCGCCCCGACGACGAACGTCTCGAACGTGTTCTTCGGGTTGAACCCGTTTGCGATCGGACGATCCGCGGGGTCTTCCTCCACAGGCCCGCGGGCCATGCGGACACGCTCGGGCTCGGGATCTGGCACATCGGCACGGCCTGCGCTGGTGAAACGGACTTCGTGTGCGCTTTTGAGAACAAGCAGGACGGCGGCACGCAGGGGATCGAGATAATTGTCCTCAATCCAATAACGATAGATCTCGTTGGGCACCCGGATGGTGATGTGTTCCGGTTCCAACTCGACGAGTTCGGTATCCTTGAACCAGCGGTCAAAAATATCGGGAGTAACCTCGGCACGGAGCGCAGAGGAAATTTCGGCCCAGACGGGCGCGAGTTTTGGTTGGATCGTGGTTTTATCCACAGGGCGGTTTTTGATGAAGTTACGACTACTGGGGCGGACGAAAGCTTGGAAGTCGCTGCTGGTGCTAAGGCGGCGGAGCCAAACTTCGTTCCACAATTCGCCGGTCGCAGGACCGGAATGGCAACGCAAAGTGCTTTCGCGAAACACTTTTCGATTTGCCGCAACGTGGAACGCTGAATTTTACGAGTTTGTGACGGTGGCAAACACCAAGCGGTTCCTTTGCGGAGCCGAATACTTTACGTGCTTGAATGTCCGTTCTGTTGTTCACGAGTTATTCACACCAGCAGTTTTGGGCCCGCCGGTGCATGCGGGAGCATCTGAGCGGCCATTTTTTCTGTCACGTTTTTTCCCCTCTCGCGCGAAACTTTTTTCAGCAGAAATTTCTTGCCCAGCCCGCAAGCCTAGAGTTTGCCGAAGCCCCCGGGGGATTGCTGCGAAAAAGTCACGATTTCATGCGGTTTCCCGTGCATGCATGAAACAGCGCAGTGACGAAGGCCCGATGAATTTCCGCCCGCGGAGCAAGCAGCCATGCCGTTCCGCGCGGCTCACGGTTCCACGCGACGCGGCGTGCGGAAGCACATCGCAATGATGAACGTGACGAATGTGCCGAGCGTGATCCGCCATGGGAACGCGAGGACGAGCGCTCCAACGCTCTCGCCCTTCGCATTGAGCGCGGTGAAGCCGAAGAATTTCTGCACGTCGCCGCTGCTGAAAAACACCACGGCCACGAAGCCCGCGATCATCGCCAGCACGTTGCCGAAATCGTTGCCGCGCGTCTTCGTGAAGATTGCCACGAAGAACACCGCGAGCAGCGAGCCGAACGTGAAACCGAGGATGCCGAGCACGAGATCGAGAATTGGCAGCGCGGGGTCGTGCGCCTTGTAGAAGGCCGTCACGATCCCGACGACGACGATGAACGCCGCGAACAGCACCGTGCTCCATCGCAGCACGCCCACGCGCTCCGCCTCGCTCACCGGCCCGCGTGCCTCGCGCCGTGGCAGCACGAAGTCCTGCGCGAAACTCGTGCCGAGCGCGTTCAGCGCGGTGCTCAGCGAGCCCATCGCCGTCGCCATCACGCCCGCGACGACGAGGCCGCGCATCCCGGCGGGCATTTCCGTGAGGATGAAAAAGGGAAACGCCTCGCCGGTTTCGACGCCCGCTGGCAGCGACGCGCCGCCGGTTTTGTAGAACGCGGAAACCAAAACTCCCACAAGCACGAACGCGCACACGACCGGCAAATCCACGAGGCCCGAGAGGATCGTCGCCTTCGCGCTCTCGCGGCGGTTTTTCGCCGTGAGCATCCGCTGCACGGTGTCCTGATCAATGCCGTGCGTCGCCATCGTCACGAACGTGCTCCCGATGACCGCCGCCCAGATCGTGTAGGGCGAAGTGAGCACGTTTTTCAGCCATGGCCACGCGCCTTGCTCCTGCGCGGGCTTCGCGAAGTCGAAGAACAACGGCTCTTTCATGTTCGCAGTCGCAGTCTCCCACCCGCCAGGCAGCCTGGAGAGCAGGTAGTAGATGGAAAACCCAATCGCTGCGACGAGCACGCCGACCTGGATGAAGTCCGTCCAGATCACCGCGCGGATGCCGCCCGCCGCCGTGTAGATCGCCGTCATCACCGTCACGAGCACGACTGCCGCGGCGAAGATCCAGAACTTCTCCGCCGGGCTCACCACCGCGCCGCGCCAGAGCTGCCACGCGAGCACGAGGATGATCGCGCTCACGTAGATGCGTGTGCCGATGGCCAGCACGCGTGTGACGAGGAACGTCCCCGAGGCCCAACGCCGCGTCCGCTGCCCGAAGCGCGTGCCGAGGTATTCGTAAAGCGAGACCACGCCGTGCCGGTAAAACAGCGGGATGAAAAGAAAGCTGACGATGATGCGCGCGAGGATCGTGCCGATGGCGAATTGCGCATACGTCCAGTTGCCGTTTTTGAATCCACTTTCGGGCGCTCCGAGGAATGTCGCCGCGGAAATCTCCGCTGCAAGGATGCTCGCCAACACAGCCCACCACGGCGTCTGCCGATCGCCGAGCGCAAATCCCTCCACGCTTTCGCTCTTGCTCCGCTGCGAGAGGCCGATGCCCGTGATGATCGCGAAGTAGGCGACAAGGACGGCAATATCCACGGCGATGGCGGCGTTCATGGCGATGGCTTCCTTTGCGCGGGATGCGGGGGAAATTCCGGCTCCGCGAGCGGGGCAGACATGGATGCGTCAACCATGGGCATCATTGCCGGAATTTTTTCCCGGGAACTGGTGCGGACGGGCGATCCTCAAACGTGGCGAGCAAACTCATCCGCGCGACCATACCGGGGCAGCTTTTCGCGGCAAGGCCGCACTCGTCGCGCTTGCGGCGCTACATCAGCCAGCGGATGAGGAGCAGTGCGCCCAGGCCGCCGAGGAAGAGCTCTGCATCCACCTCGAGCGAGAGCCAGTCGAGTTTGCGGAAGCGGGCCGGGAGTTTCATGCCCGCCCTTTAAGCATCGGAGGTGCCACGCGGACGGATGAGCCACCACGGGAGCTGTAACGCGATGAAAAAGAGCACCGCAAGGCCGTCTATCTCCAGTACGTAGAGCCAGCGTTCGTCGGAGAGCAGGTCGAGCAGCGATGGGTTTGCCGGCTTGGCGGAGAGAAAGCCGTAGTTCGCGCCGGTCAGGGCATTCACGGCGAGTGTTGCAGCGAGGTAGAGCTGCGACCATGCGAGCGCACGCCAGACGCCGCTCGGGCGGGGGCGCATGCCATATTCAAACATCAGCCACAGCACGCCCGCAGGGATCGCCGAATGCACCGCGAGAAAAGCGATGACCCGCAGGCTCCCGTCAATGTCCACCGCAGGCGTGAACAGCGCCTGGCTCGTCCCGCTCAGTCCCCAGAAATAGGCCAGCTCGAACGCGGCCTGATTGCGTGACGCAAGGGCGAGGATTGTGACGAATGCAGCCCAGTCGCAAAGTTGCATCGGGAGCGTTCCGTCAATGTCGAGTCCCTCGCCGATCCATTTGAGGATAAGCGCCGCGGCGTATGCGGCGACGAGGACCGATGCGATCGCGGTCGAGACGCCCCGGGCGAGCTTTTGTGACCGAACCTTGCGGCTCAACAGCCAGAGAAGCACGGGCCCGGCAAAAGTGATCGCGATGAACAGTTGCTGGAGTCGCGACATGGCGGTGGTTTTCTATCCGCCTTCGAGCTTGAAGATCAGGCCGTCCAGGACGGCGTCCGTTTTCAGTTTGATCCTGCGTCCGTCGGTCATGGGATCCTCCGGGGTGAGCCGGGCTTGCAGGGTGGCGATGGCTTGCGCCGCCCTCGCGCTCGCCGCTTCGAGAACCTCCCGCAACGCCACATCCACCGAGGGTGCGGGGGATGACTTTTCGCTGAGCGCATTGGTTTGCAGGAAGTGCTGCACCGACGCGCCGCCAATCCGGATGTGCCACTTGTCCTCATTTGCAAAATAAATGGCGAGGGCACCGCGTCCAGCCACGCCAAGCCGGGCGGCTTCCTTCTGCAAGTAGGCATCAAGCCCACCTCCCTGCGCGGAGGCCGGAGGTTTGGCGAAGACTCGGGCGGCCAGCTTGATTCCCGTGAAGCGATCGAAGTTCACGAGCTTGAAATTGAAATGCTTCGCCCGGTCCCACTCGGTGGGGAGAATTTTGTCGGGGTCATCGAATGGCGCATCCGGGCCGGGCTCGCGGGGGCCGGCATAGCGCGTGGCATGCGAGACCAGTCTGGCAAAAGTCTCTTCGTCCGCCCGGAAGTCCTTCGCCTCCGCACCCAGACGCAAAATTTTCACGCGCATGGTGTCGCCCTGTTTGATTTTCGGCAGCAGATCGAGGCCGCGCACGACACGACCGAAGACGTTGTGCTGGTAGTTGAGCCGGTGCTGCGCACTGAGCATGAGGCAAAATTGCGAGCCGTTCGTGTCGGGGCCGTCGTTGCCCATTTGCAATGTCCCCATGCCATCGTGGCGGAGGCCGGGGACGATTTCGTCGGGAAACAGATAGCCCGCATCGCCATTGCCCGTTCCCGTGGGATCGCCGCCCTGCACGACCAGGCCGGGCACCACGCGGCACCACGTGAGCCCGTCGTAGAATGGCTTGCGCGGTTTCGGCCCCAGCCTGCCTTCGGCGAGCGCGACGTGATTGACGACGGTCATCGGCACTTTCTTGTAAAAGAGTTCGCAAACCACCACGCCGGCCTCGGTGGTGATCTCGCTATAAAGCCCGTCGGGCAGGCCATGCGGATTTTGCGCGCCGCAAATGCTGGCGAGGCAGGTCAACACGCAGGAAAGCAGGCAGGCGCTGATGCGATTCATAAAAAAAATGCGGCGGCATCCGGCGTGTGTGGCGGCGCGATTGTCGAGCGCAAAACTCGAAGCGTCAGCAACCGCGAATGGATGATTTATTTTACGATGCCTTGCCCGATCAACCTCTTGAGGACTGCGGGGTAGAGGCGGTGTTCCTCGACTTGGATGCGGGCGTGGAGCGCCTCCGCACTGTCGCCGGGGAGAATGGGGACTTCGGCTTGTGCGATGATGGCGCCGGTGTCCATCCCCGCATCCACGTAGTGGACGGTGCAGCCGGTGCGGGTCACGCCAGCGGCGAGAGCTTGCTTCCATGCTTCGAGGCCGGGGAATGCGGGAAGCAGGGAAGGGTGGATGTTGATGATGCGGCCGGGAAAGGCATCGAGGAGCGGGGCTTTGATCATCCGCATGTAGCCGGCGAGGACGATGAGCTGGCAGCCGGCTTCGCGCAGAAGCGCGGCCATCCGGCCTTCGGCCTCGGGCTCCATTCTCGTTTTAAAACGGCCGGGAGCGATGAACTCGGCACGGATGCCGCGCTCGCGGGCAAGGGCGAGGATGCCCGCATCCTCCACGTCGCTCAGGACGATGGCGATCTCGGCGTTGATTTCGCCGCGTGCGATGGCGTCGGCGATGGCTCGGAAATTGGAGCCTTTGCCGGAGCCGAGGACGCCGAGTTTCAGCCCTGGCATTTGGCGAGTGTGGCCGTGGTTGATCTGCCGGGGACGAGCGGGAGGATGCGGATCTCCGCGCCGGCGCCTTCGAGGGCGCTGCGTTCGCCGGGGTCGAGGGATGCGACGGTGTAGTCGCCGCCTTTTGCATAGATATGCGGGCGGATAACGCGGACGATTTCAGTGACACGCTCGGTGTGAAAAATCGCCACATGATCCACGCACGCGAGAGCGGCGAGCACTTCGGCGCGGTCGGATTCGGTGTTGATGGGGCGCGTGGGGCCCTTGAGGGCGCGGACGCTTTCGTCTCCATTGAGCGCGACGAGCAGCGCGTCGCCGAGCGCGCGTGCCTGCTGGAGATAGCGGACGTGGCCGGCGTGGAGGAGGTCGAAGCAGCCGTTGGTAAAGACGAGGCGGCGGCCTTCGCGCTCCATCTGGTCGCGGATGGCGGCGAGTTCGGCGGGCGTCTTCAGTTTCTCGAGGCTCATGCCTTTTCCATCGCCGCGGGCGGCGCGCGGTGCGAGCCAAAGTTTCATTGGCAGGCGCGGCCAGCCTGTTTATGCCGCGTGGGATGAAGGATTCCCGTTACGATCTGCTCGCAAAAAATATCGTCTGCTTTTCCACGTCGCTGAAGGCCGGGGAGAATGTGCTGCTCGATATGTTCGACGTGCCCGACGAGATGACCGTGGCACTCGTGCGGGCGGCGCGAAAGGCGGGCGCGGTGCCGCTGGTGCAGATTCACCACGGGCGCGTGTCACGCGAGCTGGCGATGGATGCCCAGGATGCGGGGCTGGATATTTTGTCGGGGGTGCAGCTCGCGCAGATGAAGAAGATGCACGCATACATCGCGATTCGCGGCGGTGCGAACATCACGGAGTTCAGCGATGTGCCGGCGGACAAGATGCGCCTTTTAAGCAGCAAAATGAAGGCGGTGCTGGACTGGCGGGTGAAGAAGACAAAGTGGTGCGTGCTGCGCTGGCCCTCGCCGAGCATGGCGCAAAGCGCGGCGATGAGCACGGAGGCGTTCGAGGATTTTTTCTTCGATGTCTGCACGATGGACTACTCGCGGATGCAGCCGGGGATGAAGGCGCTCGCGGAACTCATGACGGCGACGGACGCGGTCCACATCAAGGGCCCGGGTACGGATTTGCGCTTCAGCATCAAGGGCATCAAGGCGCTCCCGTGCGGCGGGGAGCACAACATCCCGGACGGCGAATGCTTCACCGCGCCGGTGAAGACGAGCGTGCAGGGCGTGGTGCAATACAACGCGCCGACGATTTATCAGGGTGCCGGGTTCGACAACATCCGGCTCGAATTCAAGGACGGGAAGATCACCCGTGCCACATGCACCGGGGACGAGAAAAAGATGAACGACATCCTCGCGAGCGACCCCGGCGCGAGTTACATCGGGGAGTTTGCGATCGGTTTCAATCCGCATGTGCTGAAGCCGATGCGGGACATCCTGTTCGACGAGAAGATCGCGGGGTCTTTCCACTTCACGCCCGGCCAGTGCTACGAGGAGACGGAGAATGGAAACCGCTCGCAGGTGCATTGGGACATGGTTTGCATCCAGCGTCCGGAATACGGCGGCGGGGAGATCTGGTTCGACGGAAAGCTCATCCGCAAGGACGGACTCTTCGTGCCGAAGGCGCTCCAGGCGCTGAATCCGGACCGGCTGCTGCGCAAGTAGCCGCTACGCCATTCCCGCCGCCTGCAGCTCCTCGATGTAGGGCTTGTAGAAAGCCTCGCTGCGCTGCACTGCGCGGCGGATGACGTGCTTGAGATTCGGCACATCCGCGAGGTTCACGACAAGATCCACGCTGTTCGCCCACGCCTGCATCTCGCTGTCGGTGTGTACGCTGGCCCCGACGAGCGCAACCATCTGCCGGCGGCGCTGATTCGGGAGCATCTCGACGACGGCCTGAAGAAGCGGATTGGTCTCGATGGTCATCGCGTTAAAATTTCCGGAGATGACGAGCACATTGTATTCGTGCGACTGCAGCTTGAGCAGGATGTCCTCCACGAAAAGGCCGGTGTGGATCTTGTACTCCAACTCGGTGAGGTTCTCGACGATCATGCGCTGAAGCTCGGGAACATCCACGCAGACAAGCGCGGTCTTGTCGCCCGGTTCGAAGAGGTCAATGCGGTGATGAAAATCGTTGTCGTTGAACGGGGTCATTGTGCCAGTGCGGTGTGATCGAGTTTCAGTCCGCTGGTATCGAGATCCGCCAGGTTCCTGCGCTTCTTTACGTCGTCAATCATGCGGCTCAGCCTGCCCTTGTTCGACGCGTACAGCATCGCGGTGTCATCGGAGACTTTGCCCTCTTCGTAGGCCTTGATGATGGCCTGGTCGAACGTGCTCCAGCCATACGTCTCGCTCTGCTCGATGATCGAGTAGAATTCCCGTTCGTCACCCTCGCCCATGATGATGGTTTCGCGCGTCCGCAGGCTGCTGCCCATGATCTCCTGCACGAGCTGGCGGCCACCGCCGGACTTCGGCAGCAGGCGCTGCGAGACGACCCAGCGGAGCATGTCCGCAAGCCGCAGCCTCAATTGCTGCTCCTCGTTTTGTTCAAACATGCCGATGATGCGGTTGACCGTCTGGCCGGCGCTGATGGTGTGAATCGTCGAGAGCACCAGATGCCCGGTCTCTGCCGCGGTCAGTGCGATTTCGACCGTTGCGCGGTCGCGCATTTCGCCGACGAGAATCACCTTCGGTGCCTGCCGCAGTGCGGCGCGCAGCCCCTCCGGGAAAGCCTCGAAGTCCGCGCCAAGTTCGCGCTGGTTGAATGTCGCGCGCTTGTGCGGGTGGATGTACTCGATCGGGTCCTCGAGCGTGACGATATGCACGGACTGGTTGCGGTTGATCTCATCGAGG
>CAMAUI010000064.1 GCA_945861385.1 Prosthecobacter debontii | reverse complement strand
GCGCGAAATCGTGGAACGAATGGCCGGGAAAGCTCGCGTCCAGATGAATGTCACCGTGGGTTGCTCCTCCTACTTGCAGGCCGCGCAGGTGCTGCAATCCGGCATGTGCGCGGCGGTCCTGCCCGACACCGCACTGGCCGCGCTCAATCTGGCTCAGTTCCACCGGATTCCTCTGCCCGACCGCTTCACGCTCTGCCTCGCATGGAGCGCGCGCAACGCGAACACCCGACCGGCCCTCGCCGGCTTGATCGAGCAGATGAAGGTGAAGATGGCGATGGGGGTGTGATGCGAGTGCGGGAGCGCACCCCGGCACGCACGCGCGCCCCGTCCATTTCCGACAGCTCCACTTCCTTCCACGCCCCTGGCGCGAAGTATTCGAGACGGGCCTTCCGGCCGGAAAAAATCCGCGCCATGAAATCCCGCCACTGCCCGCGCACCGGCACCGCCTCCGGCACCTCCGCGTTCGGCGCCATGATCCCCGTCGCCTCCTCGCCAATCTGCGTCTCGTCCAGCTTGGCGAGTGGCCCCGGAGGATTTTCCGCGTGGGCGTTGACCGCGGCGATGCGCGCGAGTAATCTCCCCTTGAAGCCCGCATGTGGGGTGTAATTCCGCCGCTCTTGAGCGGAGATGGAGGCCACCCAGTTCCTTGCGGGCTTCACGATTTCCATCGCCTCGAGACTGTAAATCCGGTTTCCCTCCGAAGGGCGACTCGGTCTCCTGTGAAGCTGCACTCTCGACAAAACACTTATGCTTCCTTGAGTGTGGTTGCCGCCGCCCCTACACGAATTCTCCCGCTTTCTTCCACACCTGAGTATCCGCAGAGCAGCAGGGAGTCTCAATCCCAATGCTTCCGGAAGAAATCATCGCAGGAAGCTGAGATACATCGAACGGTCCTGTGACATCCTCGCCTATGAAAAGGAACACGCTTTGCGATGCGCCGCTCGCAGGCACGCCTTCAGTGGCCAAGGGCGGTTCGGCAGCAACAAGTGGAGCGGCGTGCGGCAGGGTCTTCTCCGGGTTCACCTGGCATGGCCGGCAGAGCGTTCTCTTCCCGAACTTTCGGCTGTTGAATCGGCAGAAGGCCGCGACTTTGGCATCAACTGGTGCCCCACAATTCGCGCAGACGCCGGCCGCTTGTTGATATACTTTGGCCTTGGTGGCAGTCGGCTGTGAGGAGATGCCGAACTTTGCTTCGTAGTTTATGGATATCGGTCGATGATGGCTCACAAGCCGCCGCGCGAATTCCATCAAAGTCTTCTGCGAAACAACTTTGCAGAGTTGGATCACTCCCCTCAAAGTGAATTCAGTGCTCTTCTGGACCCAATCGTTCATGCGCTTATCGAACATGTCCATCTTGAGAATTGTGTTCCGTTCCACTGACCGGGAGACGGTGCAACTTGGCGGCACAAGAACCAAATTGTGGTAGTAGCACCGGATTTGCAGCCCAAGTCGGGCAGGGGTGAGTTTGTGTGCCTTGACGAGGTCATCGAGTACGCGGATGTGCCGTTTGTTTTGTTCGACCGGTGACGCCATACCCTTCCATCCGTATCGGGTTTTCACCTCGAACCCACCGCCCGGCGTCGTGCGAATTGCCGTTGTGAAGTTCTTGCTCTCAATGACGAATACGTCGAACTCGCGACCGATGATCAGATGGTCAATTTGAGCGACCCGACCATTGTGTTCCAGACGGAGGTCATGGATTACGGCGTAGTTTTTCGCGTCCTTGAGTCGGAAGTCGATATGGTATGCGGCCTCCTTTTCACCACGCGCCCCCGACCGCATGTTTTCGATTTCGTCCTCTATCAAGTTCCTCTGCGCCTTTGAAATCATCCGGCTGGCGAGCATCGCCTGTAGCTCATCCAAGGCGGGCTGGATGTCGTCCTTCTGCTTGATCACCATAGTTGCATCGTAGTGAGCCGCGCGGAATTTCCGATGGGAAACTTGAATTGAAAAGCAACGGTTGGCCGGTTGGTTCTTAATGTTACCCCATCACAAACTGTCCCAAACCGGTCTCAAATCCTCGTCCTCCAGCGCGCGCCGCTGATACTCCTTCCGAAGCTCGATGGCGCGCCGCAGATGCGTCTTGGCTGATTCAATGTCGCCAAGCTGCGCCTCGTAGCAGGCGAGATTGTATTGCCACACCGCGACCGCGGGCAGTCGCTCGATGGCGTTCACGAGGATCAGCCGTGCGGCCTCCAGCGAATCGGCCCTGCGTGTGGCGTAGGCCCACCAGACCGTCCATTGAACTTGGTCCGGGTCATGGAGCGCGAGCCGCTTGGCGACGGTCTGCATGAGTTCCCATTTTTCCAGAGTGCGGTACCCGGAGGCACCCTCGCGAATTGCACCCTCGATGACTTTGCGCGCAAAGTCCGGCGGCGATTCGATTTTCGCACCGCTGAAATTCCAGTGCGGGATCTAGCTGCGACGTCTTCGCAGCGATGATCGAGGAAACAGAGCCCTTGCCGGCCGTCAGCGCGGTCTGGAGTTCTTCGGTGGTTGCGGTCTTCGGCTGCGACATGATCTGCGTGGCGCAGATGATTGCGATCCGGCAGGCCAAAATAATATATTGACAGTGACACTGTCGCACTGTATTTCCGCCGCATGCCTCAATCCTTTTCGATCGAAGAACTCTCAGAACAGGTGAATGAATGGTGCAGTGAACATGGGGTTTCGCCTGTGAGCGGACAGGCGGGCAACAGTGTTTCGGAGCGGAGCATTCGCTACTACCGGACGCTGGGGCTGGTGGATGCGCCGGAGGGTGGGGGCTATGGCGAGAAGCATCTCCTGCAAATCATCGCAATTCGACTCCTGCAAGCGCAGGGACTGCCGCTGAGCCGCATCCGCGAACTTCTTTACGGGCGTTCACTGGACGAGTTGCGGGAGGTGCGGCGGCGCGGGCTGGCCGAGGCCATTCGAGTTACGGCTTCCATCCGCATGGCGAAGCCGGTGGAGGACGAGCTCTGGCGCATGATCCCTTTAAGTGAAGACTACATGCTCGTCTCACGCCGCGGGACACCGCTCACGCCCGATCAGCGCGAGGCGGTGCTCACGGCGCTGAGAGCGGGCGTCAAAATAGAGCAGCGTGTCCGCTCCACCTTTGGTCTCGGTGTAGCCGGACAGATTTTGGTTCACGATCTCTCGCAGAAACCGGAACACTTGGATCAGGTTTGATTTACCGGAGCCGTTCCCGCCGATGAAAACATTCAGCGGCCCGAGATCGAGCGTCTGTTCCCGGATCGATTTGAAGTTCTTAATCTTGAGTTTTTCCAGCGTTCGCATGGCGGACGGTTTCCTTTACGCGGTTCCCCACACGCGGTCGAGGACGCGTTGGATTTTGGCCTCGAAGCGGGGGAGCAGCGCTCGCACCGAATCCATCTGCGCCGCCTCCGCGTCCAGCTCCGCCACGAGACGACGTTGCTCCGTCATGGGCGGCAGGGGGATTTCGATTTCTTTGAGCGAGCTGGCTTTGATGCCGAGCACGGTTGAGCCGGTTGGGTGAGCTTCGAGGGATTTCTGCACCTGCTCGCACAGGAGCGCGCGGCAGAGATAGCCACCGGATAGAGCATCTTCGTGTTAATCTGTCGCATTTCTATCAGGCAGCGCGAAGGTGAATCCATCAAACACGCTGTGGGATTGCGACAAATTAAACCAAAGATGCTCTAGAATTTTTGGGTTGGGCGAAAGGCAAATGCTGCGCTGGGCCAGAGCGAAGCGGGTGTGTGGGTCAGGGTCTCTCGTGATCATCCCCTCTAATGGCTTCTTGCGGGTGTAGTCGATCCAAATGTCCAGCACCATGGACACGCGAAGACATTTGCACGGAACTCGTCAGGTGTGCGGATCATGACGCGTTTGCAAGCTGCGTTTGGGCAGACAAAGTTCAGATCAGAATCTGGCGGAACGGCTGGTGGAGGCGGTGCAGATTTCCAAAATTTGAGACGCTCGATAAGTCGTTTTCCCAAGCTGTGGTTGTAGTCTATTTCAATCTCGCCGCCCGGGTATCGGAACGTCTTTTTGAATGGAATCGGCAGGGCGTTGTTCTCGACCGTGTAGATGAAGGCTTCGATGGGCTTGGATATCCGGCCTTGTGTTCCAGCGCGTCCAAATGGGCCTCGATGAAAGCGTCGTATGCCTCCTTTTTCAGATCCAGCGTGGGCGCCTTCTCCGCGGCGAGGAGACGGACGAATTTTCCGAAGCCGCTCTGCGGGCCAATGCTCCGGGTCTGGCGCCGGTTGTATCGCCCGAGGGCCTCCGTCCGGATAAAGGTCGGCATGGGAATATCGTCCTCGTCCTCGAAGGAGAACGGCGCTTTGAGACGGTCACGGATCGCTTTGGCATTCGTGCCGATGCTGGCTTCACTGAGATATGTGTCGCTATTGAGCGCGTACTCGTGACGGAAAAAGTCGAGCGTCACGCGCACGACCTCTTTGCGGTCTGCTGGAGAGATGGCGTTTAGCAGGGGGACATTTTCCCATGTGGAATCACGGGCGCACAACTCGTCGAGATGTTCGTAGTTGATCTCCAGCAATGCGCATTGTTCCAGGTTCGGCAGCACGACGCGCCAGCCGCGGCGAAGGTCGTGAATTGCGCGGTAGGCGAGATACGTCTCGAAGGTTTCCTCGAACGAGCGTTTCCGAAAATCCGGAAGATCCGTTCCAGCGTTGGCGAAGTCTTCAAAACGGAGCCCGGTCGCCAACCGCACCAGGCGCCCGAGATTCTCGACCCTCAGCACGCGGCCTTCGCTGTGTTCCACGGCCTGGCGAATGGCGGCGCGGAGACGCACGACATCCAGGAAGTCGTTGAAATGCCCGGCTTGCAGCGCGGCATCCTGCCGGTTGTCCGTAAAACTCAGGAGCTTCTGATCGCGCTGGGACGCCCCGTGCTCTGCCATCCTCGTCAGGATTGCGTAGGAACTGATGCTCGTTGCGGTGCTCCGTCCCTCGGCGCCGAGTTGCGACAGTTTGGTCGAATCCCGGGTCTGGCGGTCCGGCATCACGCCGGACGTGGGGTCGAAGAGGAGCGGGGCGCGCATGAACCAACCCTGCATCCAGCCCTCGCGCGGCTCCGAACTGAACGCCCCGTGAACATTGAACCAGACACGCTCCGGCACCCGATCCCGGTATTTCTTGATCGGTCGCGGCACTCCGCCCGGGCCATCCTCGCGCCACGCTTCCGGGAGCAACTCAATGTCCGATTCGGGATTCCACGCCTGCGCGTTCAAAATGAGGTACCCCTCGGTCGCGTTCTCATTTTCCTCGTCCTTGGAGTAGAACTCGCGCGCCACGAAACGGTGCGCGGCACCGTCTTTCGTCAGGCACAGAAATGTCTCGCCCGAGTACCGGCTGAACACCGCCGGGAACAACGGCCGCTCGGGATCGTCCGGGACGTGGTAGCCGGGCAGGAGGGTGATGTGGCGCTCTTTTCCCCCATCAAGACTGACGTAAACGGCACCCGTTTGGGAAAAGAACTGGTGGAGCTTGAACGGCAGGTAGGCGTATCTCCGCCGCTCGGCCGGCAGGGCGGAATTGACGCTGCTGATCCAAAGCAACACGTCACGCAAATGGTTCGCGCAGGTCTCGACCGGATGCCCCGTTTCGGCCGCAAGCAATTCGACAATCTGCGCGCGGGTCATCGGCTTGCGCCGGACGAGATGCCCCTGGTTTACCTGAACCTGCTGTTGCAAGACTCGGTGGCGCTGCTCTGCGACGTGCGGCGGAATCCGCTGAGCCGGAAGTATGGCTTCTCGAAGGGCACTCTGAAGAACGCCTGCGAGAACGTGGGCATCCGTTACGAGCATCTGCCCGAGCTTGGCATCGCCTCCGAGGAACGGCGGGAACTGGTGACGCAGGCGGATTACGACGCACTCTTCACCACCTACGAACGGGAGAGCCTGCCGCGGCAGGGCGAGGCACTGGATCGCATCCGGCAATGGATCGAATCCGGCGAGCGCGTGGCGCTGACGTGCTACGAGGCGCTGCCCTGCCAGTGCCACCGGCATTGCGTGGCCGAGGCGCTGGAGCGCGGAGGGAAGAGGAAGCTGCTGGTGTCGCATTTATAAACCCTCTCCCGGAATGGCAACCGAGCGCGTCCTCATCACCGTAAAGACTTATCCGACGCTCTCGCGAAAATACGGTGAGACCGTCTGCACCGCCGGAGTGCGCGAGGATGGAACGTGGATGCGGATTTATCCGGTTCCATTCCGGCGGCTGGATGAGGCGGAGCAGTATCGGAAGTTTGATTGGATTGAGACGGATTTCGTGAAGAGCAAATCCGATCCGCGCCCCGAAACATATCACCCGGCGGACATCATGAAGCTGGTGCCTAGCGGTCACATGGGAAAGGAAGACAAGTGGCGGGAGCCCAAGCCCGCATCACGATTAACAAACTTCTGGAGGAGGCGAACTGGCGCTTCCTTCCCGATGCGCAGGGACGGAAGGAGAACATCGTCTAGGAGCACCGGGTGAGCGGAAAGGTGTTCGCACCGAACGCGGATTTGGGCGGTGACTTCGAGCGAGCGCCGGATGGATTCGTGGATTACGTGCTGCTGAATATGGATGGGCGCACGGTGGCGGTGGTAGAGGCGAAGCGCGAGGGCATCAAGCCGCTTTCGGGGAAGGAGCAGGCGCGGGCGTATGCGGAGCGGCTCGGAGTGACGCACATTTTCCTGAGCAACGGGCGGGTGCATTACTACTGGAATCTCCGGCAGGGGAACCCAGTGAAGGTGTCGCGCTTCCTTCCGCTGGAACAGCTCGGCGAGGCGGCGGAGTGGCGACCCGATGCGAGGCGGCTCGCCGCCGTGGCGGTGGACGAGAATTACATCGCCGTGTCGCAGGATGCCGCGTGGCTCTCGTATTCGCCCGCCGACCGCACGACGGTGATGGTGAACAAGAAAATCCGCCTGCTGCGCGATTACCAGATGGACGCCATCCGCGAATTGCAGGAGGCCGTGGACGCCGCAACCACCTTCTGCGCCACGCGCCAGGTGATTCTCCCGGCCATCGAGCAACTCGTCGCCGGCAGCCTGCAACGCTTGCAGAAGCTCGCCGATGCCGGGGACGCGCTCATTTCACCCGACCCGCTCCGCCGGGAGTTCCTGGGCCACGAGCGCATCGTCAACACGCTCTACGGCGCGGTGAAGCCCGACCCGGCCGCACTGGAGTTCGCCGGGCGCGTCGCCACAGGGCGGTGGAGGGCGAGATCCGCTGGGTTTGTCCCGCGTCTCGGACATTCTGACTGAATACCTCCTTCCCGGAATCGTGACGACCACCAACCGGGTTCGTTACTATTCGTTTTACACATGTGCCATCTCCGAAATCCGGGAACAAGCCAGAGAGGCCAGGCGGGATGTGGACTTCAAGGAAGAATTTCAAAAGAGAGAGGCGGCTATTGCAATGTCATCTCGACTCGGGCGGAAAACTGGATCGTTTTCGTTACCAACGTGGAAATGTTGCAGCAGAAACTCAATGAGAGCCTGGCAAGTTGATCAATCGCGGGCGGACTGGCGGGCGGCAGTTTTTCGGCGACGTTTGCGGGGTAAATAGACATAGAGCTTGGTCACATTGCGAAAAGTTCGCCGTCCTCCAGCCGTTGTCTCACAGTCAAGCTGACCTAGAATGTCAAAATCGCGCGTTCTATGCAGGGTCTATGCACGCGGCAAAACGCCCGCCGATTACGAACCGAAAACCCTCTGTAACCACCTTTCCATGCGGCTTACACGCCTTTCGGCGGGGGGCGGATGGGGAGGGATTCGAACCCTCGTGGGTTGTTTAGACCCAACACGCTTTCCAAGCGTGCGCATTCGACCACTCTGCCACCCATCCGTTTCGGCCGAAGGGCGCGCATACTGCGCGGGAAAAACCGGAGCGCAAGCGCGGAAAATCGCGAGTCGTTGCTCGACACCTGCGGCAGCGGCGCGCACGGTGCGGCGATGTTTTTTCTCACCATCCTCGGCAGCGGCAGCGCGGGGAATTGCGCGCTCGTGGAAACCCCGCAGACACGGCTCCTCGTGGATGGCGGGCTGAGCTGCATGCAGATGCGGAAACGTCTCGCGGCCTGCGGGGTGAACCCGCTGGAGATTGACGGGATCCTGCTCACGCACGAGCACGGCGACCACGCCGGCGGGCTGGATGTGTGGTGCAAGAATTTCCACACGCCGGTTTACGCGAATGCGCTGACTGCCGAGGCGCTGAAACGGCAGTCGCCCGGGGTGCGCAAGGACTGGCGCGTGTTCGTGACGGGGAGCGATTTCACGGTCAAGGACGTGGCGGTGCAGACTTTCAGCGTGCCGCACGATGCGATGGATCCCGTGGGATTCGTGCTGCACCACGGGCGCAAGGCGCTCGGTGTGCTGACGGATCTCGGCTTTGCCACGAAGCTGGCCTGCGAGCGGGTGCGGCAGGCGCAGACACTTCTCATCGAGGCGAACCACGACGAGAAGCTGCTGCAAAATGACACCAAGCGCCCGTGGGCGACCAAGCAGCGGATCATGTCGCGCCACGGCCATCTCTCGAACGATGCCGCGGCCGGCGTGCTCGCGGGGATGCTCGATGGAAATTTGCGCCGCGCGGTGCTCGGCCACTTGAGCCGCGACTGCAATTCCGCGGAACTTGCCACGCGCACGACCCGCGCGCGCTTGCTCGCGGAAGGCGCGCGCGAGGATGCGGTGGAGGTGTTTGTCGCTGACCAGCGGACGCCGGGCCCGCGCTTCGCGATCGGCGGTTCAGCGTAGCCGCGCCGCCACCCATCCGGGATCCGGCAACGCCTCCTCGGCGCCGGGGTGAAAGTAGATCTCCGTGACGCCCCCGCGCGCGTGCGCAAATGCCCGCTCGAATTCCGCGGCATCCATCCGCCCCGTCTTTCGCAAACCAAACACGCGATCCGCAAACCCAATGCCCGATGCCTGCAATTGCGGCGCGGAAAATTCGCTGAGGCGGCGGAAAATTCGCGCCAGCAGCGCGGCTGGCCCTGGCTCACGGACGAGGCGCGTGAATTTGAACCCGTGCCGCACAGCAAGCGGAAGCGCGATGCTGAACACGACGGGGTGCAGATGCAGATGCGCGTGGCCGTCCCAATAGGTCGCAGGCAGCCCGAGATCACGGAACCGCTGGAACTGCGAGGCAATCTCCAGCCCGAGCCATGCGCGCGCGGCCGGGGAAAATGCATAGCGCAGGCCGCTCCACACGGGCGAACGCGGCATCGCGGCGCCGTTGCTCGCGAGGCCGTCGCACAGCGTGAGGTGCAGCCCGATGCGGAGGCCGGGGTTGCGCCGGGCGATCTCCACGGCGGCGGCGGCGTGCGGCTCGTTCACCATGAGGCTCGCCTGCGTGAGCGCGCCCGCACGGTGCCAGCGGGCGACGGCTTCATTCACCGCGGCGCTGCGGCCGAAGTCATCGGCGGTGAGGATGAGTTGCTTGTCGGGCATCGGCGCACGCGAGCATGATGCCCGAAAAGCATGATGTCCAACCCGGCCGGGATCATATCTCTCACCTGCATCACGCTCGCCGCGGCGGGCGCGGTGCTGCGTGTCGTGGCCGCGGTGAAATTGCGCGCGCATCTCCGCAGGGCGCGCCCTTCCGGCGGCGCGGATGGGCCGGCACTCACGCTCTGGCGCGCGCTCAAGCCCGGCGTGCCAGCACCCAATGCGAAGCTGGATGCGCTCATTGCCGGCAGCCGGCCCGGCGACCAGATTCTCATCGGCGCCAACGACGCCGGCGAGTGCGCGGGGCTTCGTGAGAGATGGCCGGACCGCGACATCACCATCGTCGTCTGCGAGCCGGGCCGCGCGGAGAATCCGAAGATCGGGAAGTTCATCCAGATGGCGCCACACGCGCGGCATGGGCGCTGGCTGCTCGCTGACAGCGAGGCGATGCCCGGCCCGGATTTCGTGGAAAATTTCCGTGCTGAGTGGGAGCGGACCGGTGCGGATGTGCTCACCGCCGGCTATCGCTTTCACGAACCGCGAACGCTCGAACAACTGCTCGATTCGCTGCCGGCGGCTACGACGCTGTGGCCGGGGCTGATGCTTGCGCCCAGGATGGATTTCACCCTCGGCGCCTGTGTCGCTTTGCGCGCGGACGATGTGCGCGGCATCGGCGGCTGGCAGGCGCTCGCGGACGAGCTTGCGGAGGATCACCAGCTCGGCCGCCTGCTCACACGCGCCGGCAGGAGGATCGCTCTCAGCTCGCACGTGCTCACGCTCGATTGCGACCCGCTCACGATGACGGACATGCTGCGACATCATCATCGAATGGCGGTGACTTATCGCGCGGCGGCGCCCCTCGGCGCGATCGGCCTGCCACTGCTGCATTGCTTCCCGCTGCTGGTGCCCGGCTTCCTCATCGGCCTGCTCCCTTGGTTTGCGCACATTCCGCATGCCGGCATCGGGCCCATCGTGGTTTTGTCGGGGATCTGCTTCGTGGTGGGGGCGGTCGCCATCGCAGGGACGTTCGCCACGATGAAACTGCTGGGCACCCCGCGGACAATGCCGGGGATGGAAATGGTGAGCAGCGTGATCGAATCAGCCTGCTGGCTGTGCGCGTGGTTCTCCCGGCGTGTGTACTGGGCGGGGAAATGGCGGCGCGTGGGCTGGCGCGGGCGTCTTGGCCGCGCGAAGCATTGATGCGCAGGACGGAAGCCGGCCATCGCGCACGATCCCCGCGGGATGGCCGGGCAGGGTTTGTTTTCGCCCGGCCCCGGTTTCCACTTCCCAACATGGAACGCATCCGCTTTTCTACGCTGCCGTGCCCACGAAAACCACCAGGCCAAAGTTCAAGCGAATCCTGCTGAAGCTCAGCGGCGAGGCTTTGCGGGCAAAGGATTCGCACGACACGATCACCCCACACATCGTGCAGCAGCTCGCGCAGGACATCCGCACCGTGCATCAGATGGGCGTGGAAATCGGCATCGTCATCGGCGGCGGAAACATCTGGCGCGGCCTCACTGCGAGCCATCGGGGGATGGAGCGGACGACGGCGGACTACATGGGAATGCTCGCCACGGTGATCAACGGCCTCGCCATCCAGACGGCGCTCGAGGAACTCGGCATCGAGACCCGCGTGCAGACGGCGATCCGCATGGATTCAGTGGCGGAGGCGTTCATCCGCCGCCGCGCGGTGAAGCATCTGTCCGACGGGCGAATCGTCATTTTTGTCGCGGGCACGGGCAATCCATTCTTCTCCACCGACACCGCCGCCGCGTTGCGCGCGAACGAAATTGGCGCGGATATTTTGCTGAAGGCCACCAAGGTGGACGGCATCTACACCGCCGACCCGGTGAAGGATCCGACCGCAACGCGCTACGACCGCCTCACGCACGCCGAGGCGCTGCTGAAGCGGCTCGCGGTGATGGATGCGACCGCCTTTTCACTCTGCCAGGAAAACCGGATGCCCATCGTGGTGTTCGATCTTTTCACCCCGCACAACCTCACCAACGTCGTCACCGGCAAGACCGTCGGCACGCTGGTCACAGCCGAATAAACGTATGCCACTTGATCCCGATGAAATCCTGATGAACGCCGAGGAGGGCATGGAGAAAGCCGCGGGCTACATGAGCCACGAGTTTGCCGCCATCCGCACCGGCAAGGCCTCGCCCGCGCTCGTCGAGAATATTGACGTCGAAGCTTACGGCGCAGTGATGAAGCTCAAACAGGTCGCCATGATCAGCACGCCCGAGCCGCGCCTGCTCGTCATCAGCCCGTTTGACGCTGGCACCGTCCAGGCGATCGAAAAGGCGATCCGCGAGAGCAAGATCGGGATCAACCCGAGCGTGGACGGGAAGATCATCCGCCTGCCGATCCCGGCACTGAGCGAGGAGCGCCGCCGCGATCTCGTGAAAACCTGCAAGACCATCGCCGAGGAGACGCGGGTCCGCATCCGCGCCTCGCGCCGCGAGGGCATGGACTTGCTGAAGAAATCGCAGAAGGAGGGCTCGATCACCGAGGACGCGCTCGCGGCTTACGAAAAAGACGTTCAGAAACTCACGGACGATTACGGCAGGAAGGTGGATGACGCCGTCGCCGCGAAGGAAGCGGACATCATGAAAGTATGAAAAAGATCCTCACCACACTCATCGCCCTCACTTTGTTCGCCGGTGCCGCAAGCCCCGTCGTGCGGCCTGCGCCGGACATCGGCTTCACGGGCATCGGCGGGAAAAAGAACCTCCGCAGCCTGCGGGGCCAGCCGGTCGTGCTCATCGTCGCGCAATCGCCGAAGACACGCGCGTTCCGCAAGCAACTCGGCCGGATCAAGACGATCTACAACGAGTTCGCCAGCCGCGGAACCGTGTTTGTGTGTGCGTTCAATGCCGAGGAGGGCAGCGTGCCGAGCGACATTCCATTTGTGCTCGCGAGCAACGGCCCGGCTGTGACGCAGGCTTACGGGATGAACGATGGCTTTGCCATCGCCATCATCGGCCGCGACGGCAACCTCGACCTGCTGACGGAAAAAGTGATCCCCGCATTCCGCATCCGCGAAGTGATCCAGAACAGCTACGAAGTGCAGAACGACGTCCGCAAACAGCAGCCCAAGGGCCCGCCGCAGTAATCCGCACCGCGATGCGGATCGCCGTCCTCTCCGATACCCACGACCACCTGCCGGACGGGCTCCGCGGGCGCATCCGTGATGCCGACGAGATCTGGCACCTCGGTGACGTCTGCTCGCCGAAGATCGCCGTCGCACTTGGAAAACTCGCGCCACTGCGCCTCGTGCGCGGCAACTGCGACGCGGAAACCGACTGGCCGCTGACGCTCGACTTCGCGCTCGACGGCCGCCGCTTTCACCTCGAGCACATCCCGGTCACGCATCCGCCCGCATGCGATCTTTTCCTCCACGGCCACACGCACATCCCGCGCGATGAAACGGTGCGAGGCGTGCGCTTCCTCAACCCCGGCTGCATCTCCCGCCCGAAAGGCGCGCCGCCGAGCTTCGCATGGCTCATGCTGGATGGCGGCCACCTGGCCTGGAAAATCATGCGCCTCGATCCGTAGCCCGCTCCCCGGCGGGAGCCGCGCTCATTTCTCGATCCGGTAAAGATGCGTCTTCGTGCGCACGATGAGCGCGTTCCCGACGACGGCGGGCGATGCCATGCAGCCGGATTCGAGCCGGTTTGTGGCGAGGAGCTTGAAGGTGTCCGCCGCCTCGATGACGTAGGCTCTGTTCCAAGTGTCGAAGAAATACACCCGCCCGCCCGCGGCGAGCGGCGACGCGGCGAAGTCCGGGCCGAGACGCTCCTGCCACACGACGCTGCCGTCGGCGGAGTTGAGGCAGGTGGCGACGCCCGCGTTGTTCACCATGAAGAGACGGTTGCCAACCACGACCGGCGTGCTCTCGGTCGGTGCGCCTTTGATCTGCTTCCACTGCACGTGCGTCTCCGTCGCATCCCCGGATGCAGGCGCGAGCTTGATCGCCCACGTTTCCACTTTCGGAAAGCCCGTGGTGATGAAGAGCCGCTGCCCGTCGGTCACCGGGAGCGGCACATTCGAAAATCCGGGAGTCCTGACGAACCACAGCTCCTTCCCCGTGGCCGGATCGAGCGCATAGAGACGCTGCGCGGCCAAGGTGAAACTGACCGTCCTGCCGTCCACCGGCAGAAAGACCGGGGTGCCGTAGGCCTTGTGCATGTCCTTGGGTTTTTGCGCGAGGTCGGGCTTCGCGCTGCGCTCGCTTTTCCACGCGATCCTCCCGTCCTTTTTCGACAGCGCCGCCTCGAATTGCACATCCGCCCCGTCACACGGGATCTGCAGCAGATCGCCAAGCCCGGCCACACTGCCGCCGGGGCCATTTTGATGATCCCACTTCAGTTCGCGATTCTCCCACAGCTTCGATCCATCCTTGGTGGAAAGACATGCGGTGCCCATCGTGCCAAACGTCACATAAAGCCTTCCGCCCTCCAGCAGCGGCGTCGGTGACGCGTAGCTGTTGCGCTGGTGTTTCGGCGGGACGGCCTCGTTCTTAAAAACCTCGGCATCCCAGACGATTTTCCCGCTCGCGAAATCCACACACAGCGCATGCAGCGACTTCCCCTCATCCAGCGCCGTCGTGCAGTAAATCCTCCCACCACCCACGACCGGCGACGACCAGCCCTCGCCCGGCAACACGGTCTTCCATTTGATGCCCTGCTGCTTCTTTTCCTCCCACTCGAGAGGGAGACCGGCAGCAGCGGAGACATTGTTGCCGCCCGGGCCGAGGAAGCGCGGCCATTCATCGGCGGCGGGCGAGGACCGTGCGAGGGCGAGAAAAACGGCGGAGAATATCAAAGTGACACGCATGATCCCTCCTAAATGGAAAGCCACCACCGCCGCCATCACGAAAAACAGGGATCCCGCACCGGAGGACGATGGGCGTGATTGATTTCCGGTCCGCAAGCGGGCAGGCGGCGGCAGGGAGCGGCGACATTCCTGTCGCCGTCCGCACATGCGCCGGAGGCGCGCACACCGTCGGTAACGCGGCGGCGCACCGTTCCGCGACAAAAATTTTCCCTCGCTCTCCACCGCCCGCCACCTTGCCGCAACATGCGCGCCTCCGGCGCAACCAGCGACGGCGACAGGAATGTCGCCGCTCCTTGTGCGCCGCCTCTCCACACCTTCACCCCAGCTTCCACGGCCCTTTCTGCTCCTCCAGGTGGACTCACTTTGAATCACGGCCAACGACGATGGCGGCATATTTTCCGGGTTGCCGGACGCACCGCACGATGCTACACATCAGCGCATGAAACTCTCCAAACTGATCCTCGCGGGCGTCTTCGCCCTCGCCACATCCACAACCTCGCATGCCATGCCCAAATGCTGCGCAAAGGCGAAAGCTGAGAAAAGGGAATGTGAGCATCGGTGTTGCGTGAGCGCAAAGGCTGTCGGGAAGGGCTGCGACAAGTGCATCCGCCCCGGGGTGGATGGGAAATAGCCCGCATTTCTCACAGGCTGCGAACCCCGACAGGGGTTCTCCCATGAGTAGCCGGGCACGGGATCTGAACCCCGGAGCGGCTTCAATCGACAAATTCCAAGATACAAGGGGTTCCCCATGCGGGTGCGCCTACCCATCAGCATCCGCATGACGATGCGGACGAGCAGGCTGCATGGGGCTAGCCCTCCGGGGTAGATTCGTCTCTCTCGCCTTACCGGGGGTCTGCGACCCCCGGCTATTGATGGGGAACCGCTCTGCGGTTCGGAAAAATGTGGAAACTCCAGCCCACAGGCTTACGCCACCGCAAATCTCTTACCTCCCTCCGGGACACTCGGTGCCGACCGCTTTGGACAATGCCGGGTTTCGCCTCGCAATCGCGGACTCGCTTTGAATCACGTCCTGTGTGCAGCCCTGGCCGCTCAAACTTCTCGCCAGCCAGAAAACATCCGGGCAATTTTCCAGCAATCGACAACACCAAATGAAACCAAAAACCATCATCCACACCGCCTTCTCCCTGCTGGCCGCCTGCGGTCTGGCGTTCGCCGCGGACCCTGCCCCGGAAGGCGATCTCAAACCATTCCTGGGCGAGCCCAAGATGGAGAAGCAGAAGGTCTATGGCGGCGACCGTTTTCCCACCGTGGCCGTGGCCAGGGATGGCACGGTGCTGGCAGTCTGGAACGGCGTGAAGGTGCGGCGTAGTGAGGATGGCGGAGCGACGTGGGGGCCTGAGATCATGGTCGGACCAGGGTTCATGGGCGGTGGCGTCACCGTGAACGACGCCAACGGGGACATTTTCGCGTTTGTGAGCGCGGGCCACCCGCCGAGCACCGACACAGTTTACCGCAGTCAGGATCACGGCAAGACGTGGTCGGTCATGGATGCGGTGATCAAGCCGGACAGCAAGGGCAACAAGCCCGAGATGCACATGAACGACCACGGCATCACCCTCAAGCGCGGCCCGCACAAAGGCCGGATCATCCGTCCCTCCCGCTTTTACGCCACGAAAAATCACCACAGCCAGTGGCCCAACCATTACACCAACGCCATCTACAGCGACGATGGCGGCAAGACCTGGCTCACCAGCGAACCCTTTCCCGCCAACGGCACCGGCGAAGCCACGATTGCCGAGCTGTCCGACGGACGGATCTATTACAATACCCGCCGGCACTGGGTGCCCGAGGGCGAGGACAACTCCACCCGCTGGACCGCCATAAGCGACGATGGCGGCAAGACTTGGAAGGATCTGCTCATGTGCAAGGAACTGCCGGATGGCCCGCGCGACAGGGGATATGGCTTGATGGGTGGCCTCGGGCGGTTGCCGGTTGCGGACAAGGACATTCTCATTTTCAGCAACGTAGAAAGCCCCGCAGGTCGCCACCACGGCACGGTCTGGGCCAGTTTCGACGGCGGCAAGACCTGGCCGCTAAAACGCCTCGTGACCGAGGGTTCCTTTGCCTACTCATCCCTCGACGTGGGACGCCCCGGCACAAAGAGCGAAGGCTGGATTTACCTATTCTCTGAAGCCGAAAATGCAGGCGGGGAAATGTGGCGCTTTAACCTGAGCTGGCTCCTCGCCGGAACCAAGACCGGCAACGGAGAAGTGCCAAAGTGGGTCGAAGAGACAAAACAAAAGTGAATCCAACTAACCAATCAACTAACCAACCCATGAACACAAAAATGAACACGAAAAATATCCTAACCTCAGCCCTGCTGACATTCTTCTGCCTGGCCGCGCCGACCATTCACGCCGAGCCTGCCGCAGAGGCCAAGCCAGCAACGGAAAAAAAGCACACTTCTTCCCTTCCCTCCCCCCGCATTGAAAAATGGTGGTTTGCCCTCCACGCGGACAAGATCGAAGAGATGGCAAAGAAGGACATCGAATTGCTGCTGGTCGGCGACTCTATTCTCCAGGGCTTTGAGTCAGTGGGTGCCAAATACTACAAAGAAATTTTGGAGCCGAGGAAAGCGATCAATCTCGCGTTTGGCGGCGACCTCACCCAGCACGTCCTCTGGCGGTTGGACCATTTGCCCAAGCCGAAGAATGATCCGAAAGGCGCCGTGCTCCTCATCGGCACGAATAACATCGGCTGGGGCAGTGACAGCCCGAAACAGGCCGCCGATGGCATCCTGACCATCGTTCAAAAAATGCAGCAACTCTATCCAACGACCAAGATTCTCGTCCTGGCCGTCTTTCCCCGAAGAGTCAATCCGGACCACGCACACCGCAAACAAATCAACGAGATCAACTCCCTGCTCCCCGACATGCTCAAGGACTTGAAGAACGTCAGCCACGTGGACCTCGGCAAGAATTTACTCGATGAAAAGGGCGTCCTGTCGAAAGAGATCGCGCCGGACACGACCCATCTGAGCGAGAAAGGATTTGAAATCTGGGCCAAGGCATTCGACCCCGAGTTGAAGAAACTGCTGGGGGAACCGTAATGTCCGCCGAGCGCCTCGCAGCCGGCTTCCTCATTCTCCTCTGCTTGAGCGTGCCGGCACTGCACGCCGCGCCGTCCGCACCAGCCAGGCCGAATGTCCTGTTCATCGCCGTCGATGATCTAAACGACTACATCTCGCCGCTGGCCAATCATCCCGGCGTCCGCACCCCGAACCTCGACCGGCTCGCGAAACGCTCCGTCACCTTCGCCAACGCCCACTGCGCCGCACCCGCCTGCCATCCTTCGCGTCTCGCGGTGATGACGGGCGTGCATCCCGCGAAGTCCGGGATTTACGTCAACCTCTTCGGAGCCCACGGACCGCGCTGGCGCGAAGAGTCGCCCGTGCTCAAGGATGCGGTTGTCCTTTCCCAGCACTTCCGCAATCACGGCTACCGGGCCGTGGGTGGAGGGAAGATTTTCCACACCTTGCAGTGGACACCCGGCGACTCGCAAAACGATCCCGCTGCGTGGGACGCGTACCGAGGCGACCCACTCGACCCGATTTCGAAAGACTGGGTCCGCGCGAAATTTGAGTCCGACGAAGAGATGGGTATCGGCCCGGGCCGGCCACTGGGTCCCACGAAACTCTTCGGTGCAGCCCCACTGAGCGTGCCCGATGAAAAGACAGGCGATCACATGGTGGTGGATTGGGCCATCGGAGAAATGCGCGCACCGCAGCCCAAGCCACTCTTTTTGGCCGTCGGCCTCTTCCGTCCGCACATCCCATTCGAAGTGCCACAGAAGTGGTTCGACCTCCATCCATTGTCCGAAGTGAAACTGCCCGTCATCCAGGCCGACGACCTGACCGACGCACACGAACCTGATCGCCGCAAATGGCACAAGTGGGTCGTCGAAAACAAGCAATGGGAGAAACTCATGCAGGGTTACCTGGCGAGCATTAGCTATGTGGACCACCAGATCGGTCGGCTGCTCGACGCGCTCGATGCGTCGCCGCTGAAGGACAACACGATCATCGTCCTGTGGAGCGACCACGGCTTCCACATAGGGGAAAAGGAAAACTGGGAGAAGTTCACCCTCTGGAACCAAGCGACGCGCGTGCCGCTTTTCATCCACGCGCCCGGCGTGAGCCGCGACGGCCAGCAGACCCGCCAGCCCGCGACCCTCACCGATCTTTACCCCACCCTCTGCGAACTCGCCGGCCTGCCCGTGCCCGCGCAGTGCGACGGCGCCTCGCTCCTCCCGCAGTTGAAAACCCCGGACGCCCCGCGCTCCCGCACGTCGCTCACCTCCTACGTTTTCCACAAGGAGCAAACCGCCTCCCACGCCGTGTCGGATGCGCGCTACCGGTTCATCCGTTACGGCAACGACTTCGAGGAACTCTACGACTTGGAAACCGACCCGGAAGAGTTCACCAACCGGGCCGCCGACCCCGCCCTCGCCGAAGTGAAAGCCCGCCTCGCCAAAGCCCTCCCCGCCAACCCCGCAGCGAGCCGCGGCAAGCCCGCAAAATCCAAGTAAGCCCGGAAACGGTCGTGGGAATTCCAACGCAGCGTTCGCCACGAGTCAGTCTTTATGCCTTCCTCAAAGAACGCCTCTTAGTTTATGGCACGCCCGGGTGTGATTAAATGTGAGTCCGCGATTTGAACCCCGGAGGGGTTTCCCGTGAATAGCCGGGGGTGTCGTGAGGAACGAACGACACCCCCGGAATTCTCGGCGAAAACGTCGAACCCCGGAGGGGTTCCCCCATGCGGGGGGCGCGGACCCATCACCATCCGCATGACGATGCGGACGGGCAGGCTGCATGGGGCTACCCCGCCGGGGTAGATTCGTCTCTCTCGCCTTACCGGGGGTCTGCGACCCCCGGCTATTCATGGGGAACCGCTCTGCGGTTCGGAACAATGGAGAAACGCCAGCCCACAGGCTTGCGCCACCGCAATTTTCTTACCTCCATCCGGGACACTCGGTGCCGGCCGCTTTGCACAATGCCGGGTTTCGCCTCGCAATCGCGGACTCGCTTTTGATCACGCCCGGCACGCCCATCCGTGCGCCGGAGGCGCAACAGAAATTAGCCGGGGGTGGAGTCCCGATGTATCGGGAAGCGCAACCCCCGGAATAGAGTGAAAAAGAGATCCGCCCCGGAGCAACGAGCAGAATGATGCGGCTTACATTCTGGCACCGTTGCTCCGGGGTTGGCTCGATTTGGATTCTTGATCCGGTGGTTCCGCTTCCCGATACATCGGGACTCCACCACCGGCTAACCCAAGTTCCGCAGTTCGCGGGCCGTTGTGGCGTGGTCATCAGAGGAGCCATCGTGTTCAGACCTCGGTTTTCTGCACTACATTTTCCACGGCGGCGGCGGGGAGGTCTTCGACGATCCGGCTGCGGGTGGGCAGGTCCAAGCCCAGGTGCACGAGCAGTTCGGCCACCCGGCGCTCGGGCCGCGCGACGCAGCGCAGGCGCAGTTGCGCCACCTGCTCGCCGCGGCGCACGGGCAGCGCCACGTCCATGCTTTTGATCGTCGCCACCTCTTCGACCAGGCGGCGGGCGCAGGTGCCGAGGCCTTTGCCGTGCATCCACATCTCCAAAGTGCGCCACATCGCCAGCGCCAGGAAGCAGACGAGGAGGTGCGCTTCGACTCGCGCGGTGGTCTGGTTGTAGATGGGGCGCAGGCCGAGGTCGCTTTTGGCGGTGCGGAACGCGGCTTCGGCCTGGGTGAGCTGGATATACCAGCGCCAGAGTTGCGCGGGGTCGCGCTCGGGGCAGTTGGTGCGTAAAAGGTAGGCTGGGTGTGGGCGGCCCACCGGCCGGGGGCGAGCGGGCAGCTCAGCGTGAGGCCGCAGGCGCGGCCTTCGGCGTCGTGGCGCACGACGATGTCGAGCACTTTGGCGGCGGCGGGGTAGCGGCCCTGCCAGCGGCCGATGCGCCGGCCCACGGCTTCGAGATCGGCCTGCGGTTTTTGCGTGAGGGCGCGGTCGATTTTCGCGAGTTCCTCGCACAGCGCGTCGCTCTGCCGGGCGAGCATCGCGGCTTCCTTTTGCCCGCGCGCGCTGCTCCGGCAGAGGATGAACTGCTCATCGCCCGCTCCGTCGGGATGGGCCACGAGCTTTGCTTCCAGGCCGCTTTGCACTTCGCTCCAGCCTTCCTTTTCCAAAAGCGCCGCCTCGAACTGCCGGAGCTGGCTCTTGGGTGTGCCGACCAGATACCGCGCGCCGCATGCGCGCAAAAACGCGATGTTTTTCTCGCTCACCATGCCGCGGTCCATGACCCACACGCGCCGGGCCTGCCCGTATTTTTCCTCCATCGTGCGCACAGCCGAGCGGAGCGAGACAGACTGCCGAAGGCAGCCCGAAGGGCGAGCCCGGCGGGGCGAGTCAATCTCCTCGACGGTCGTCACGTCGGTGCGATTGCCCGCAAAGACTTCGTAGGAAAGCGGCAGGCCCTCGGGCGTGCAGACCAGCCCGATGCAGACTTGTTTGCAATCGGGCCGCGAATCGCGCGGGTAACCGCGCGCGGCCTTCTCATTTTTCTCCGCCTGGCCCTCGAAAAATGTGCTCGTCACAACGTAGAGCAGGAACTCGAAGGCCACGCCGAACCAGGAACGGTAACGCTCCATGAGATGCGCGCAGAGCTTGTCGTTGATGCCTCCACCGCCTCACGGCGGAGGCACCCTCGCGGGCTGGCCTCCGGCCAGTCTGTCTCGCGGCCTCCGGGCCGCTCGGCTGTGCGCCGCGAGCACATCGAGGCCGCGATAAAGCCGGTCGTCATTGATCTTCTCCCACGAGACGCCGAGCAGATCCTCCATCGCGCTGTGCGCATACCAGCGCTCGGCGATGCCCAGCTCCGAACGCTGCCCGCAAAAGCGCGCCACGCTCAGCACCGCGGCCACCGTCGGCCAAGGCGCCTCCTCCCCGCCCGGCTCGATCAAATCGGCGAGCAGCGAGTGCAACCCCAGCCGCCGCCACAGCACCAGCCCGAGGAACGCCTCGCCAAAATCGCGCGCCCGCTCCACGCGCACCCCGCGCACATCCACCACCTCCCAGCGCGGCCCCGTCAGCGCGTCCGCCGGCGACTGGCCCAGCCGCATCTGCCGCGGCGCCGCCGGCCTCCCATTGAGCAACGCCTCGAGTCGCTCCCAACCCGCCTCCTCCCGCGGTTCATCCGCGCAGAGCTTGCCCAGCGTCGCCACCACCTGCTGACGCGGCCCCGCCGCCGTGCGCCGCGATTCGCACAGCGTCCAATACTCGTAGGTCTCCCCGGCGGCATGTTTGCGATGGCGGCGTAAAAACATGCCCCAGAATGCCGCCCCGCCGCCCGCCCGACAACGGGGTCTTCTGCACTACATCGGTCCAAACCACCCTGCGCCAGAAGCGACGACTCCCCGTCGCCCGAAGCTCACAGGGAAAGATTTTTCCACCGCGCCGCGTGCTGCGGAACTTGGGCTAGCCACGCGGCTTGCGGACATCGTGTCAGGTGATGTGCGGCCAGGTCGTTTCGCTCGGCTCGTAAGAACCGGCGACGATCTTGCGGGAGTGGTCGTCAATGCTGAGCAGGAAGATAGGCTTGGTGGGAGTCGGCCACCAGTGGTGAGGCGAGGAATCGAACGGAGCGAGGAAGCCAATAGGCGAAGCCTTTGCCCGAAGGGCAGCGTCGGCGGGCGCTGGCAATCGTGCTGCCAAAGTTCGCCGATGGAGCCAGCCTCCCGGCAGCGGCACACCTTTGGGCCGGGCCTGGGCACGGGCAGATACAGGTGGCATCAAGCCGCGAGGGATGTCCGCTTCGTGTTTCCCGAACTACGGCTCGGTGACGCGGAGACGGAGGAAAGCACCACTCGTCTCCGGTGTGATCGGGAACGTGGCGGTGGCCGTGCCGCCCACGGGGGTCGTGGTGTCCTGCGTGACGGCGGAGGCGCTCCAATTCACAAGGTCGGTGCTGGCCTCGACGGTGTAGAGCAGTTCGCCGCGAAGGCGCGGGTAGCTGAGGGCGAGCGCGGCTCCCGTGTGCGTGAGCGTGAGCGTTGGCAGGCTCGATGGATCATTCGGGTGCGTGCCGAGGGCGTACTCGATGAGGTTCGCATGCTCGTCGCCGTCGGGGTCGTCGAGCAGGCCGCGTTGGTTGGCGGGCGGCGGGTTTGCGAGCGCGAGCATCCACGTGTCGTAGCTCGCGATGGGCGGCGGGTTGTAGAGCATGGCGATTTCCTCGGCTGAAAGTGCGCGGCGGTAGATGCGGAGGTCGTCGAGCTGGCCGTTCCAGCCGTTGCCGCCGAGCGTGGTGTCGCCGATGCGGAGCTGCCCGCCGGTGGTGCCGCCTGCGCCGGTGCCAAACTGCGCGACCTGCGCACCGTCGTAATACACGCGCGTCCGCCACGTCGCGCCGTCGAGGAAATTGACCATCGTGAGCAGGTGCCACTGGCCGTTGTTCAGCGCGGGAGCGGCGGGCTGGTTGCCGTATTGCCCGCCGGTCACGCCTTGCACGGTGGTCATCGTGTTTGTCGTCCACAGGCGGCTCTGAATGTAGCCGCTCACGACGCCGTCGTCTTTCCCGAGCACCGTGCGGTAGCCGCCCACTGCGAACGTCGTGCGCACCCACACGCTCATCGTGAACGCATCGCCGCGCGGGAGGAAATTGAGGTCGCCTTGGTTCGCGGGGAAAAAGCGCGCGAGCGCTGTGCTCGTGCTCGCGCCATACGCGCCGCCGAAGCGCCCGTCGGCGACCCACGTTGCTGCGGGTACGGTGGTGGCGTGGTTGTTGCCGGTCGGCGCAGCGTCCCAGACTTGCGTGCCGGCGCCTTCATCGAACGTGTAGTGCAGGATGAGGTCGGCGTCCGCGTCGAAGCCGCCGACGGGGCGCACGTCGAGCTGGAGCACGCGTGTCGCGGAGCCGCTGGCGTCTTCCACGCGAAATGTGAGCACGGCCCGCGCGGGTGCGGTCGGCGTGCCGCTGAGCGTGCCGTCGGGGGAAAAATTCATCCCCAGTGGGAGCACGCCGCTGGTGATGCTCCACGTCCGCGCCGAGGTTCCGCCAGTTGCGGCGAGCGCGGTGGAATACACGCGGCCCACGGTCGTGACGGGCAGCGAAGAGGTAGCGATATTGAGCGCGGGATTCACCGTCACCGTCGCGGCGCTGGAGGTGATGCTGCCCTGAGCGTTTGTGATTTCCACCGTGTAAGCACCCGCATCGCCGAGGCCGACGGCGGCGATGGAAAACTCCGCGCTGTTTGTGCCAACGGGCGTAGCTCCGCGCCGCCATTGGAAAGTGAACGGCCCGCTGCCGCTCACGGCGACAGAGAGGTAGAGCGAATTGCCCACCGCAAGCGTTTGGCTTTGCGGCGGCACGACAATGCCCGGCGCAGTCGGCGCGGTGGGCGTGGGCGGCGGAAAGGGAGCGCCGTTCGCGTCGCGTCCGTCGAGCTGGCGCAGATACGCGAGCAAGTTGTCGCGGTCGCCGATGCTGAGAGTTTGCACGACGCGATGGGGCTGCGCGGTGGCGAGCGTCGCGGCGTTGGCGACGTGCAGGACGTTCACCGCGAGGTCGCCGTTGCCGCGCGCGATTTCGATGGTGTTGGTCGCGCCCGCGTTGAGCGGCACGTCACGCGTGAGCCACAGCCAGCCGCTCGTCTGCCACGAATTATCGGGCGACTGCTGTAGCACGGTGACGGTCTGCTCGACGCCGTTCACCCGCAGCAGCGCGGTGCCGCCGTTGTATTGCCGCACGTAGCGGAACGCGATGCGCGCAGTGCCGCCGGGGCCGCCATCCACATTGGAAAAGCGAACGGCTGGCGCCGTTGCCGCGCCTGCTTCGTTGGCGATATACGCCGACGCTCCACCAAAAAATCCGCGCTCAAATCCGCCGCCGCCCTGCGCCGGGTTGTCGGCGAATACACCCACAGCGCCCGGATTCACCGTCGTGATGAACTGCGCCTGTGCGCCGTAAAACAGCGTGCCGCCAGCGAAGGGGAATACTTCCTCCAGCGTCGCTGCGAGGCCGTGGTGCAGGAACACGCGAGAAGCGTGCAGGCCGTCGAGCGTGGGCACATCAATGCCCGCGAGCGCGCCGCCGAGGCGTGCGCCACTGAGGCCCGAGTGCGTGCCGACATCGAACAGCGGATGCGTGGCGACTGGGCCGAGCGTGCTGTTCGTGTGCGAGTTTCCGCTGTGGCAGCTCGCGCAGTTATTCGCGGCGAACACGGCCTGCCCGTTCAGCGCGGCGGCGGAAAATGTGCCGTTCGTATTCCGCGTCGGGCTGCGCGGCGTGTGCTCGGGCGCGAGCGATGCGACGTAGGCGGCGAGTGCGTCGAGGTCGGTGCTCAGGCCGCTTTTTCCCGTCGCGGGAGTCGGGTGCAGCGTGGCGAATTGCTGCGCGCTAAGCGGGAGAAATCCCGTGCCGCCAAACGCGCCGCGGATGTCGTGCTCGAAGTCCTGGATCTCGTCGAAGTTGCCCGTCCAATGCACGTTCCCGTGGCCGGTGCCGCTGCGTCCGCGCAGGTCGGTCGTGCGTCGCAGGCCCTCGCCGCGCCCGGTGAAATCCCACACGCGCCCATCGTGCCCGCCGTCGAGATGGCAGCTCGCGCAGGAGATGTAGCTGTCGGCGCTCATGCGCGGGTCGGCGGCGTTATAAAAGATGCGTTTGCCTTGCAGCACGGGCGTGCTCAGCAGCTCGGCAGCGACGCTCGCGGTGGTCGCGATGACGGGCAGTGAGGTGCGATTTTCCACCAGCAGCGGCGCGGCATTCCGCACCGTCACGCTGCGGCCCATGAAGTCCTGCGTGAACAGCCGCCCGCTTGCGGAATCCACGAGCACGCCTTGCGGCGCGAGGCCGGTATCGAGGTCCATCGTGATGACGGCGGGCGATGTGTCGGTGCTGCCGACGACGAGTTGCGAGGTCAGCGGCGCGAGATTGAGTGCGTCAATTCCGACGACGCGGTTGTTGCCCTGATGCGCGATGAGCAGCGTGTCGCCGAGCGGTGTGTAGGCGACGGCGCTTGGGCTGTCGCTGTTGTCGAAGTCGCGGCGCGAGTGCGGGATTTCGGCGTTCGTCGCGGCGAGGTCGAGGAAGGACACGACGGCGCGCACGGTGGTTTCGTGCGTTAGATTGCCGACGCCGTAGAGCGCGCCGCGAAGCACGTTGTCGTGCTTCGACACGACGGCGGCGCGTGTGCCGTCGGGCGAGATGGCGATGCCGGTGAGGTAATTCGGAACGCCCGCCGCGCGGTCGCCGCTGTCGAGCGTGTTTGCAGAGGTGAGTGTGAACAGGCGGACGAAGCCGAGCGTGGCGTTCACTTCGACGACTTCCCCGCGTAGGTCGGGCGAGAGGAAGCGCGTCACGAGCACACGTGCGCCGTCTCCACTCACGGCAATCGCGCGCGGCGTGGGGAATGAAATGGGCAGCGTCGCCGAGAGCGGCGCAGCGGCGGAGTTCGCGGCGGTGAATCGCTGGATGCGTGCGGAGCCTTGCAGCGTGACGTAGAGCAGCGAGCCATCCGGCGACGGCGCGATGCCGAAGGGCGCGGAGCCGTAGGGCAGCGACACGGTGGCGTGCGGCGTGCCGTCGGCGTTGAGCACGCGCAGTTCATCGCTGCGATGGCACGTCACCCAGTAGCGCCCGGTCGCGTCGCGGGCGATGCTGCGCGGGTTTGTGCCGACGGGGATTTCGAGTTCCTTCGCGCCGGTCGCGGCGACGATGACGGTCACGGTGTCGGCGTCGGGATTCACACTCCACACGCGGCGCACGCCCGCGTCGTCGCCGATGGCGAGCGATGAGCTTTGCGTCGGCGCCGGGCCGGCGGGAGCGGTGATGACAAGCAGCCGCACGGAGTCGGTCGCGACGTTCCCCGCCGCGTCGCGCACTTGCACGAGCACGCGCGGACGGCCCGCGCTGGCGTAGGTGAATGGCGCGCTCGCCGTGGCGCTCCACGTCGTCCACGAGCCGTTGAAATTGAACCGATACTCCAGCGGCCCGCCGCCCGTCGCGGCGACGCTGACCGTCGTCTGCTGGCCGGGCGCGGGCTGGTAGAGTGTCGCGGCGACGGACGTGATGACCGGCGGCGGCGTGGCGTTGACCGAGCCGCCGGTCGAGAAGCGATACGAGTATGGCTCGATGTAATTTCCCGCCGCGTCGCGGAAGCCAATCTCGCTCGCCGCGTTCGAGTGGAAGTCCACTTGGAACGTCGTATCCGCGGCCAGCGGCGCGTCGGGAGTGAACGTCATGTTTCCCGAGAAATCGTGGAGCAACATGCCGGGCACGAACGCACCAAGAACTTCGCCGACGCCGACGGCGCGGACGGTGAAATCAATGCCGTTGCGCGGCCCGCCGCTGCGTGGGTGCTCGTGGACGAGGAAGCTCAGCGGCGCGCTGCGTGGGTAATTTTCCCGCCCGGCCTGCGGGATGTGAAAGCTGACGCGCGGTGGCGTGGTGTCCGGCGCTTGCTGATGCACCCAGACGCCGAGGCCCTGGTTTGTGTTCGGAATCGGGTAGCCGCCGGTGAGCCACAGATTTCCGAGGATGCAGGACATCTGCGAAGTGTTCACCCCGACGGTCGCGCCGCCGGGCAGCGCGGGCGCGCCGGGCGGGCGCGGCGGGTTGAGTTCGTTGAGCGTGAGCACGACGGGATTCGCGTCGCCCGCGAGGAAGCGCGTCATATCCACCTTGCGGTTGTGGATGAAGCCGAAGTTGTCCTGATACGCCGGATACGAGGCGTTCGAGAACGCCGGCACCGTGAGGCTCGCCGCGAGTGTGACCGCGCCGCTGCCCGCGGGATTTGCGGCCTGCGAAATGTCTGCGCCGATGAGGATGTCGGTCGTCGAGCCGATGACGTAGAGGCCGGTGCCGTCGGAAAAAAGATTCGGCCAGTAGCCCTGGAAACCGCCTTGCAGCGAGCCGACGAACTGCGGCGTGACGGCGTCATTCGCGGGGTCGGCGTCCTCCATATTATGATAGGCGAGCCGATACACGACGACGCCGTCATTTCCCGCCTGCCCGCTGCGCGCCATGATGAGCAAGTCGCCGAAAAACATCGGGTGCCAGTCGCCGCCGCCGAATGCGCCGACGTGGTCGAACGTCGCGAGGATGCGGCGCTGCGCGAAGCCGCTGGCATTGAGAAAGACCTTCG
>CAMAUI010000063.1 GCA_945861385.1 Prosthecobacter debontii | reverse complement strand
CCATCCCATAGCCGCGATCTCGCGGCTGGAAAGGCTGATGTTTGCTGGGTTGTGGGGCGAGGATTGGCGGAATGAGATTTGGGATTTGCGCGTGGGTTTCTGGCGGGATGGACGTTGAGGGCGTGGGGCTATCCCACAGCGCGCGGGCGCAAGCCCGGCAGCCAGAGCGTTTCGGGCTGGCCCAGACATCGGAAGCTGCCCCCGGCTGTCCCATAGCTTTCCAGGAGCGCCCGCAGATCGCGCCGCTGCCAGAGCGCCGAGCGGCACACGGCCCAGAGCCGCGCAAAGCTGCCGGCCCAGCGGCTCACATGCGCGAGGTAGCGCAGCAGCACGTAGCAGAGCAGCGCACTCCAGAGCTGCCAGCGCACGGCATTGGCGCTGTTGCCCAGAAAGTCACAGAGCTGGAGGGTCTGCTTGATCTGCTTGAAAAAGCTCTCGATCTGCCAGCGGCACCGATAGAGCCCGGCCACGCTGCTGGCTGCCCAGGCGAAATTGTTGGTGAGGAAAACCATCTCGCGCTCCTGGCCGTCCACCTCGACCAGCGCCACCACGCGGCGCAGCCGCTGGGGATAAGCCCGGCAGCTCTTGGGAACGGTGAGCAGCACCTCGTCATCGCGCAGAATTTTGCCCTCGGGCCTGTGGATCCGCTTTTTGACCACGCGGCAGGCCATGCCCTCTTTGGCGCGGGTGACCCAGAAGACCGCGCGCTCCTGGAGCGAAAAGAGATGCTCGAAATCGACATAAGCCTTGTCGAAAAGCACCACCTCCCCGGGGCGGATGCCCGCGCACAGTTCGCGCGCCCGCGTGGCGTCGCTGTCCCGCGCGGTGTCGATGATGGCAAAGCGGGGCAACTGGCTGCGCAGGTCCAGCCGCAGATGGCACTTGGCAGCCGCCTTCCTGCGGCGGTGCCTGGCCCAGTCCATGCACGAGGCGATCAGCTCGATGGTCGTCGCATCCACCACATGGATGACGGCCTTGAAGCGATGCGCCAGCCGCCGGCCGCCCTGGCGCCCCGCGGCAAAAGCCGGGCAGAGATTTTGCAAATGCGAGAGCACGGCCCAGAAGAGTTTTTGGCCGAGCGCCGCGGGCCGGTGCTTGTTGGCGTGGGAAAGATTATTGCGGCTCGGCGGTGTGGCCCCGCGCACCGCAGAGAGCGGCCCCGAGTGCAGCCGCAGAGAGTCGCACACATCGTTGAGGCCGAGCGCGTGGGTGAGCTGTGCAAAGAGCAGGGCCGCGCAATGGCTCCACGCACTGAAAGTGCGGCAGAGCGCGTCGGCGCCCGTCTCCCGCGCCAGCCTGGGCACGAGATGATTGGGGATGAGATTGCAAATCTGCCGCAGCACGCTCAACTGGCTGCGGACTGGCGCGGTGGTGTGGTTTTGTTTTTTCACACCGGCTTCATCGCCGAAAAATCAGCCCCGCGTCAGTCCACTTTCACGCATCCGCTGTGGGACGGCTGTGGTGCTTTTTTGCGTGTTGGAGCAACATGCACCCCATCAGTTTTTGGGGTCCGTCATTGTGCCTCAGGCGTGAGTTGCCGCCGACGACTGTCCCGCCACTGCCAGCTTCGCCAGTCCACGGAAACCTGCGACACCTCATCCCATGCCAGGAGGTCGGCCAGACGCTTCCGTGCGTACCGGGCGGCTTCGGCATCCCGAGCCGATGCGGCCACCTCGGCGAGTGGCTGCCATGCCCCGGAGCCGAGCGATGCGAGGTAGTCCGTATCAACGTACCTGGCTGTGCCTGCGATCCATCGCTCCACGTTGTATCGGGCTATCCATGAGTTCACGTCGGGAAATTGCAGCGCAAAAAACAGCACCACGGTGGCCAGTGCATTGCGTCCGAGCAGCCAGTTGAAGCTCCGCCTTTTTTCCACAAACCACGCGAGGATCAGGAACCCCGCCGCCACAAGCGCGCAGAAGCAGCCGACATACACCCGCTTCTCGGTGAGCATGTGATCGTCCACGTAGAGTTTCAGCCGGAAGCATACGCCTGCGATCAGCACGAGGTTTTGAAGCACCCACGCGTGCGCGAGCGATTTCATCAACCGCCTGCCGACCACCCGGTCCTCCTGCTGGAAAATCCCCGCAATGATCAGCGCCGAAAACACCACCGCCGTGATGAGGCTGTTCACGCCCGCATGCACAAACGCCGAGTGGTTCACGCCCTCCGGCAGCCGCCCGTCGCCAAACCACAGGTAGATCGCGTCAATCGTGTTCACGACGAAGAAAAGCCCATTGAGCGCAAACAGGACGGCAGCGCTCTGCCACATGGCCAGCCGGTGATCCGGCCGCGGAAGCCGCGGCAGGGCGCGTGTCCACCAGCGCGGGGATTCGGGAGCGCGAAGACCGTGGAACAGACCCAGCGCCATTGTCGCGACGAGCGCCCAGAACATGATTCTCGGTGGCGACAGATCGAGCCGGAAAAACCATTCGATCACCTTGCTCTCGCTCCGCATCACCATCTCGCGGAAAACAGCGTTTCCCGCGGCGAAGATCACGGCAAACACCCCGAGCAGCACCACCGCCGGACCGACCACCCATGCGAATCGCACCAGGCCCGCTGCAATCGAAATTCCAGGCACCGGCCCGCCAAAGGCAGCACGCGTCGCAAGCGGAACCACTCCGAACCAGCGCACGGGTGCCGTGAAAATGCCGTACAGAACCTCCGAAACCCGCGCCCATGCCCCGGCGAGTTGCGGCTGAAAAACTTCGCCCGCCAGCGCGACCGTGAGCGCGATGGATACGAGGATGTTCGACAGCGACCACTCGATCGCCGACTGCACGCAGCAAGCGAGCAGCATGGCAAAAAATGCCGCCCCCCGCGCCGTGGGACGTGTCTGCATGCACGAGAGCACCAGCAGTCCGAGAGCTGCAAAAAAGATCCCGACCGAGATCCCAGCCCGGCTATCCCAGAAGAGGAAATCCGCGAGCACTGTGGTCGCGCAGACTGGAATGAGGATCAGCGCGAGTCGCCGGAGAGCAGGTTGTTGTGTGGATTCAGCGGTTGTGGTGCTCATGCGCGCACCTCCTGTTTGACGGTGTGTTGTTTCATAGATTGCGAGATGTCTTCGAGACGGGATACGACCGCTGCCACCGTTTCTTGCAACGTGCTCGTTCCCGCAGTGACGCCGACGTTTTCCGCGCCGTCGAACCACTCAGCGCGCAGTTCATCGGCGACGGTGACGTGGATGGCGCGGCGGCCAGCGGCCTCGGCTGCTGCGACAAGTTGAAGTGTATTGTTACTGTTGCGTCCGCCGACCACGACGAGCGTGTCGCACTCGTCGAGCAGCTTTCGCAGCGCGAGCTGCCGGTTTTTTGTCGGCTGGCAGACGGTGTCGCGAAACACCACCTCGCTCGCGGGAAAGTGAGCACGCATCGCCGAGACGAGCGCCTCCACTCGCTCGATGGGCTGCGTCGTCTGCGAGATGACGCCGTAGCGCGGCGCGGGCGGCAGTTTTTCAAAATCCGCCTCGCTCTCGATGATGACAGTCTCAGGGAAATCGCCCGTGAGACCGTTCACCTCGACGTGCCCCGGCTTGCCGATGACGACCGGAAAATGCCCGGTGGTCACGAGCACACGGAGCTGGTCGTGCGCGTGCCGCACGAGCGGGCATGTCCCGTCCGCCACGCCGAACCCTGCATCGCGCCAGGCCGCGCGCGCCGCATCGCTCGCGCCGTGCGCGGTGATCATCACCTGCGCCGTCGGTGCCGCGAGCGCATCCAGCCGCCCTTCGCGCACGCCACGCGCCGCGAGCCGGTCGCGGACGACGGGATTGTGGACGAGTTCACCGAGGATGGTGAGCGGTGCGTCCGCGGCGAGGCGTTCCGCCTGCGCGATGGCGTCACGGACGCCGAAGCAAAGGCCGAAATGTTCTGCGAGCCGGATTTTCATAGTGCTTTGTATGGCAAAGGTTCAGGGCAAAATTTCAGAAGTGTCGTGATGAGGACGCGGGATTTTGGAGTGCGCCAGCCCTCTGGCGCTTTGGCAGGAGCGGAGCGACGCGGCGGGAAGAACGCCATTTCGCAGTGGGACGGTGAACCCACCATGGCTCCGCCTCCTCCGCAAAGCGCCAGAGGGCTGGCGCACTCCAAAATGCTGCCGCGACTCGCACGCTCCTTTTGAAATCGAAGGCGCGTCTTCATTTCACAGTCCCCGCTTTCACGATCTGCTCCAGCACGACGAGGTATTCGGTGAAGGCCGCGCGGCCCTTCGCGGTGAGCGCGTAGTTGGTCTGCGGGCGGTCGTGGACTTCCTTGATGATGGCGACGTGGCCGGCGTCGTGCAGCGTGCGGAGGTGGGTGATGAGGTTGCCGTCGCTCATGCCGAGTTCGGCCTTCAGATCCTGGAACGCCCAGCTCGCGCGCGTGGCCAGCAACGTCATGATGCCGAGCCGCGCGCGCTCGTGGATGAGCTTGTCGAGCTTGTCGAAGTCGAACATCGGAGTTCAATGTGACGAAGTGCCCCTGGGCCGGCGCGGCCACACGCAGGCAGCGTAGATGAGGTGGAAGAGCCCGAAAGTGCAGGCCATCGTGCAGTGGGCGAGGCGTTCGCCTCCGCTGAAAATTTTCGGGAAACCAATCAACGTATTCGCCGTGGCAAGCAGGCCGACGATGAAGAAGGCCCATCCGAGCCGTGTGATGGATCGCGGGGCAAAATGCTTCATGGCGAGCAGGCCCATTCCATACAGAATGCACCAAAACTCCGGCAGCAGGACGTAGAGCGCACCGAGGTACATCGTGTCTAAGACGGCGATCGCGATGATGGTGGCAACGCCAGCAGCAAGGTGCGACGGGAGCAGCGCGAGCAGCGCCATTTTCATTCCGGGCGAGACGAATGCCTCGCCGCGGCGCAGCGCATCGCGGCGGAGGAACCAGATATTGCTCGCCGCCGTCACAGCGAGGACACCGATCCACGAGAGGAAAAACAAGGCCGGCTGTCCGCGATCTGGGTTTGCCGTTGCCGCCAGCCCTCCGCCGACGAGCGCCGCGAGCGCGCCGCCAACCAGCGCAGTGGGCGCGGAGATTGCACGGTAGATCGTGGCTTTTTCCATGAGTGAACGGATGATCCGCAGATGTTCCTCGGCTTCGTTTCGGTGCATAACGGACGGACTTTGTGTGGCAAAGCGTGCTGTTGCAAGACAAAGTTGCGATGATTTTTGAAATTCCAGGGGCATCTGGTGATGCACCCGCGGTGCGATTTCGCCGCCTGCATTGACGCATCGCTCCTGCCCCGTAGTTTCGCACGCATGTCGTCCCGATCGTGGCCTCGATGGCTGCTCATTCTCGTCTGCTGCTGCCTCACAGGCTGCAACGAACCGCGCGCCGATTTCTTCGTCGTCGTGCCAAACGCGAACGATGTCGTCACCGGCTCGCCGGTGATGTGGCGTGGGGAGACGGTGGGTGCGATCTCCGCGATCGAGCCCGTGGAGAAAGGCGTGCGGCTCGAGGCGACGCTGACACCCGCGCACCGCGAACGCCTGCGCGCGGATCTCCGGGCCGCCCCAATCAAGAGCGCGCGCACGGGCGACGCGCCGGTGCTGGAGATTTACGGCGGCACCAACCCGAAGGCCCCGAAAATCCAGCGCGGCCAGCAGGTGCGCACCGAAGGATTGCTGGAGCGCGCGGGATCGCTCCTTGGCTCGCGGGACATCGCCGTCATCGCGGTGGCGGTGGTTCTCCTTGTCGTGTTCTTTTTTCTCCGCGGGATGTTGAAAGTGCTTTCGCTCATCGCCGCCGCTGCGTTTTGCGCGCTGGCGTTCTCATTCATCCGCGCGAAATGGAGCGATGATGGCAGCGCGGACTTCGAGGCGCGCGTGGCAGGGCTCGCGGATCAGGCGATCAAGTCCCCCGCTGCCACGGAGGTGTGGCGTCGCATTCAAAAGGAAATGGCAGAGTGGACCCAGCCGAAGGCATCCGAAGTGGACGAGAGACTGGGTGCGAGGGTTGAAGAACTGCGAAAGGCTGGCGAGGCTGTGGCTGCGGGAGAGGTGGAGCAATTGCGGAAGAAGCTGCGCGAGTAGTGGGACAAGCCGCTGGCTTGTTGGAGCGATGCGGCAGGCAGGGAAAGCTCGCGGTTTCTGTCTTTGTCTTCGCTTCGATCTATCGGCGCTCTGGCGGTGGAATGCTTGCGGAAGCCGATCAGACAACCCAGCGGCTTGTCCCACTATGCCACCGCCGCGCTTTGAGTTCAAAGCGCGGGAGGGTTTCGGCGTCCACCCGGCGGACCGGGATGCGGAGCGTGAATGCCTCGGCCAACGCACGCTCCAGCCGCGCCGACACTCCCTCGTCGGGCGCTTCGACTTCCACGGACAACTCGGACATTTCACCACGACTGCTCACGGTGACGCGGTATTCCACGATCTCCGGAATTCCGCGGACGACCTCATCCACGGCGCTGGGAAAAATATTCACGCCCCGCACGACGACCATGTCGTCCGCGCGACCGATGATGCCGCCATCGAGAACAAAACCGGGCCCGGCTTTGCGGCGGACGAGGTCACCGGTGCGGTAGCGAAGGAGCGGCCATGCGATGCGGCCGAGCGGGGTGAGGACGAGTTCGCCGACTTCGCCGTCGGGCGTCGGCTGGAGGGTTTGCGGGGCGATGATCTCGGCGAAGTAGCTTTCCTCGATCACGTGCAGCGCACCGGGTTCGCCGGTGCGCTGGAAGGCGACGGGGCCGACTTCCGTCATTCCATAATGATCGAGCACCTCCGCGCCAGCCCACGCGGCGGAGATCCGCTCCCGCACGCTCGGCACGCTGCCGCCGGGCTCACCCGCGACGATGATCCGGCGCACGCCGGTGTCGGCGGGAGCGATCTTTTCCCGCGCCGCGACTTCGGCCAGGTGCAACGCGTAGGTGGGCGTGCAGCAAAGTACCGCAGGCCGATGCGCGACCATGGCCCGGAGCCGGGCGGCACTGCTGAGTCCGCCACCGGGGATGCACATGCAGCCGTAGCGCGAGGCGGCTTCGTAGGCGGTCCAAAAGCCGAGGAATGGCCCGAACGAAAACGCAAAATAGACGCGCTCGCCGGGGAGGACGCCGGATTCGCGGTAGATGCGGTGCCAGCTCCCGAGCATCCAGTCCCAGCTCTCCTGCGTGTCGAGGATCGCGAGCGGCTGTGAGGTCGTCCCGCTAGTCTGGCAAAAGCGCGTGTAGCGTTCGCGGGGAAAAGTGAGGTTGCTCCCGTATGGCGGATGCGCGGCGAAGTCGGCGGCGATCTCGGCCTTCGTGGTGAACGGAATATCGGCGAAGTTCGCGCGGAGGCGCGGGCGCTGGAATGGATTCTCTGCGATCGCCTGGAGCAGTTGTTCGAGCGCACTCATGCCGGGAGTTCCAAGTGTTCGCCGACCCTCGCTTCCAATTCGTCCACGAGCTCCGACTGCATGAATTCGTAATCGTCCGCGATGTGCAGGGCGATGACGCGCTTGCCGGCCATGGCGTCGGGGAATTTCTGCCGCATTCGTGCGATGTGCGATTTTTCCATGGCGAAAATCACGTCCGCCCAGCCGATGAGTCCATCGGTGATGACGACACGCGCACCGGGCTGCGTTCCTGCGGAGCGCACGTCCATGCCATGCGTCCCCGCAAACAACTTCTCGGCGGTCAGGCTGCGCTTTCGATTCCGGCTGCACACGAAGAGCAGCTTGCGAGTGAAAGCGTTGCGCGCGGCCATCGCGGCTAGTGCGTTACCGGACCGGCGGCCTGCCCGATCGCCGGCTTGTCGGCAGGCCTTGCTGGGGGCGGCGCGTCCGGTTTGAAAAGCGCGACCATGCTGCCGCCGATCGCGGCAATGACGATGCCGGCCCAGAACTGCCACTTCACGGACGCGAGTCCGCCGTGCGGCGGGTGCTGCGCCATTGAAACGAGCGCATTCACGATCGGCGCGCCGGCGAAAATGATGCACATCACGACCGGGATGTAAGCCGTCTTCGGCTGCGGCGCGGCGCCGAACGCGAGCAGCACGCCAAACGCGCCCACGGCACCGACAATGCCCGCGATGAGCGACCACATTTTTCCGCCACCGGGATAGGAGAAGAAGTTCGTGGATGCGCCGTTCATGCGGAGCATCGCGAGCGGGGCGATCACGGCGACGAGAAAGTAGGCGATGCCGACGAAGAGGAACGCCTTCCAGCGTCCGTTTGCCATGTCGGCCATCTCGGTCTGGCCTTTGTGGAGATAGACACCGTAAACGCCCCAGCAGGCGACGGTCATGAGCGCGAAGAGGATCCAGGTCATAGATTTTTTCGGTTGATTCGGCATTGCGGTGGTTCGTGCAGCAAGCGGCTGGCGCTATGCTGGCGCGGCGGCTGCGGGTGGGAATTTGGCGAGCATTTCCGCGGGCGCGGGCTGGATGAGCCTGCGGAGTTCCGCGGGGATGGGCACGGCTGCGAGCGTGGCGTTCACCTTGTCCAGCGCGGCACAGACGGATGTCATGCTGCCCCTGGCGACCTCGGTGCGGGCGCCGTCCATTTTCCAAAAGCGGAAGGCGTAGCGGATCGCACGGTTGCGGACCTCGGCGACGATGAGCTGGATCTCCACCGTCTCCTCGAATTTCAGCGGCTGCAGGAAATCGCACGCCGCACTCACGCGCGGCCAGCCGATGTGGATGCCGTCGTATTCATCGTGGATGCTGTGGCCGAGCGAGCGGAAGAACGCGTGCTCGGCGTTTTCCATCATGCGGTAGAAATGCGCGAAGTGGACGATGCCAGCCATGTCGGTCTCGGAGAACTCAATCCGGTGGCTGAGTGTGAATTCGTGTGGCATCTGCCGGGAACCTAGTGCGGGGATGCGGCGGACGAAAAGGAGGAAGTCAGCGCCACGAGCCTTTGCGCGAAGAGGGCCATGGAAAAATCGCGCCGCACGATTTCGCAGCCTCGCTGGCCGAGGGAGCGGGCTTCCGCGGGGTCGCGGAGAAGCTGCTCCAGCGCCGTCGCGAGAGCTTCGGCGGATTCTGACTCCGTCTTTCCGAGATCAAACAGCACGCCTCCACCCGTCGCCTCGACAATCTCCGGGAATGCCGACGCGCGCGGCAGCACCACGGGCACGCCGGCCGCGAGCGCCTCGATCACATACTGCCCGAAAGCCTCGCTGTAGGTCGCGGGCACGGAGAAAACCGTGAGACCCGCGAGGAACTCCTGCTTTTCCTCCCGCGACACATTCGGCAGCCACTCCACCGCGTCCTCGCAGCCCGCTGTGCGCAGCCGCGCCTTCAGCGTCCCGACGTAGCGTGCGTCGTCCGGCGTCATCGAGCCGGCACATCGCAGGCGGGCTTCGGGCATCCGTTTTTTCAAAAGAATGAACGCCTCGACGAGCAGACCGATGCCCTTGCCCGGAACAAAGCGCGCGAGGTAGCCGATCGTGGGCGACAATAGTGACACAGCCGTCCCGGCTGTGGGGCCAGCGGGCATCTTGCCCGGTGCTTGGGACAATGCGGGCGGCTGTTTCGGAATTGCCACGCCATTCGGCACAACACGGATTCGCTGCGCCGCTTCGTCCGCGCTATAGCCAAGGCGTTTCGCCATCAGTTCGGCGAAATATCGGCTCGGAGCCACCCACACCGTCGCATCCCGCATCCGATCAGCGAGCAGCGACCACACGTGAGGGGACTCCGCGCCGAGGCCGTCGAGGAATGAATCCTCGCCCTGCAAAAACCCGATCACCGGCACACCGAGCGCCTCGCGGATGCGCCGTGCGAGACCCGCTTGCAGCGCGGTCGAGAGCCACACGGCATCCGGCTTTTTTCCATCGAATGCCACGCGCAGCCACGCCACCAGTTCCTCAATTTCCCCGGCCTGCGTTCCCTGCTCGCCGCGAAGCATCGAGAGCGTCATCTGCGCCACCTCCGGCCCGCCGGTCTTCGCCGCGCGACCGGCGAGCAATATCAAAAGCCACCGCGCATTGAGCGCGCGGTCCAGCCAGCGCGGCATGTGGCGGAAGACGCGCCATTTCTCGCGCAGGTAGGTGCTCACGCCGCCGAAGAACATCGGTGCGCCCGGCGCCGGTTCCTCGTCGAGTGTCATCGGGAGATACATCGGCAGCATCACCGCGCGATGGCCCTGGCGGATGAGTTCCTTCGCCAGCGCATTGTCGCGCATGCAGACGCCGCAGTGGTAGCCGCCGGTGCCGGGTGTGATAAGGACGAGGTTCACGCGGGCAAGTAAGCGGGCGGCTGCCCGAATGTCAGACCTACTTTTGCCGGACTTTGCTCAGTCCAGCAGGATGAGCGTATCGTGGAATTCGTTCACGTCGTCCGTGGCGCGAGGAAGATGCGAGGCGAGCCGGCTGGCGGCTTCATGGATTGAATTGGTGAGTGCGCTGCTGATATCGCCGGTTTGAAGATCCCGGGTGAGTTTTTCCCGGAGTTCGGCGAGGAAGGGCTGGCCGAGCTTTTCGATGATGGTCTGATCGCCGAGCACGACGGCCATGTGCTCGAAGAGTGAAATGTAAATGAGCAGCCCGGTGCCGCCGGTGGTGTGGTGGACGCGCTTGTCGAAGAAGATGCCGCGGGCACGCGTTTCGACTTCCTGGATCATTTGTTGCCGCGGGGTGAAAAGGCGGCGGAGCCATCCGATACGGCTGCCGATCCAAGCGCCGATGATGAAAGCCCCGACGACGGCGCTGATCATAATTCCGATGCGGAGCCACGTGGGCATGCCGCCCCACGTGCCTGCGCCACCCGCGTGATGAGGAAAGCACAGCCATACTGTGACAGCGGCCCCGGTCGCCAGCCATAGGCCGACGATGTCCTCTGGGCGGTCATAGCGCCCGGAAGCGGTGGCGACAACGGGGACAATCTCGCAGGACGTGCGCGCTTCCGCGTCGCGCACGGCTTTCTCGATCTCCGTGCGCTGCGATTCGGTGAAGAGTGTGGATGCGTTTTTCATGGAGTGTCGATTTTACCAGGAGCCTGTGGAACCACCGCCGCCCGAAAAGCCACCGCCGAATGATCCGCCGCTGAATCCGCCTCCGCTGCTGCTGCCGCGATTGGTGAGCATCTGGTAAAGGATCGTCCCCACGAGTCCGAAGATTGCGGCCCAGAAAAGCCACGCCCATCCGCTCGCACCGCGCCGGAAGAGTGATATGACGGTGAATATCCCAAGCCCGATCGCACCCACGACGAGCGCAGCGTGCCACCACGGGCGAGGGGCTGTGGGCAGATCGAGTTTGCGAGCCATCTTATCGAGCGCATTGACGCCAGCAACGATGCCGCCTGCGTAGTCGCCCTGTTTGAACATCGGGATGATGTGTTCACTCATGATCTGCGAGCAGAGCTGATCCTCGCGGCGTCCCCAGCCCGCGCCGAGTTCGATGCGCGCCTTGCGGTCGCCCTCGGACACGAGGAGGAGAATGCCGGTGTTCCAATCCCGGTCGCCGAGCTTGGCATGGCCGATCTGCCATTGGTTGAAAAGCAGCGTAGCGAATGTCTCGATGCGCATTCCTTCGCCGCCGTATTCGCTCATTGCGTTGATGGTGACGACGATGATGGGCGTTGCCTTCTCGGTGAGCAGCTTGTCACAGAGTTTGACGATGCCCTCCTTCGCCGCCGGATCGAGCAATTCGGCAAGATCCCGCACGAACTCGCGTTCCCCGGGCGGCTCGATGTTGATTTTAACGGGCGCGGCGACGGCGCTGAATGTGGCGAACACGCTGATTGCGATCCAGCAGAGGAGCGAGCGGAGTTTGGAGAGCATGGTCACAGGGGTTTAGCGCGCCGGATGGAGAATGTCATTTCTTTGGCGCGGCAAAGTCGTAGCAAATGATGCGCGGCTTGGTCCCTCCTGCGCCGGGCTGGTTTTGGGAGACGTAGAGGAGGCCGTTGCTCAGCGCGGGCAGCGTCCAGGTCTCGCCGGCATCGAAAAGCTTTGCGTGCGCGATCACCTTTGCGCCCCTGGCGTCGAGGGTGAGCCACGCGAGGTCGCCGTTCTCGCCGAGGGCGAGGAATGCGCCGTCAGCGCGCAGCAGCGAGCCGCGCTGGAATTTTCCGCCGAGATCATCGCGCCAGAGTTCCCGGCCCGTGGCGGCGTCGTGGCAGGCGAGCTCGGCGTTTTGCTGCGACATTCCGGCGAAGCCGAAAAGGAGGCCGGCATGATGCACCGCGGTGGTGAGATAAGTGTCGAAGGTCTTCGCGCGCCATGCGGGCTTCGCGGAAAAATCGGGCGCAATCTCCACGCACAAGCCGCCCTCGGTGTACGCCTCGGCGATGAAGACGCGGCTGCCCGCGACCACCGGCGAGGACACACTCACGCTCGCCCACATCTCCGCGCGATGCGGCACGCTCGCGAGCACACGGCCATCGGCGGCATCCACGACGAGCAGGCCGCCGGTCGGCGGTTTGTCCATGCCGCCCTGGAAGGCGAGGACGCACTTTTTGCCGTGCAGGATCGCCGGGATCGGTGATGCGTAGCTAGCGCCCCACGGGCTTTTCGCGGCCCACAGTTCCCTGCCGGTCGCCGGATCGAGTGCGACGAGGCTTTTTCCATCCTCGGTGCCGAGGCTGACGATGAGCTTCCCGTCCACCACCAGCGGCGAGCCTGCGCGGCCAAAAAAAGTCGGAGAGAGTCTGTATTCCTTCGCAAGCTCGCGGTGCCACACGACTTTCCCCGTGGAGAGATCCAGGCAGTGCAGATCCCCCGCGATGCCTGCGACGAATACACGCCCACCCGCGATGACCGGGCTGCTGCGCGGCCCCTCGCCCGCGCCGAATTGCGGGAGATACTCGGCGGCGTAGTCATGCTTCCATTTCCGCGCGCCCGTCGCCGCCACAAGCCCCTCGATCGTTTCCCGCCCGCCGCCGCCGTGGAAAATCACGCACCATCCGCCCGCAACCGCCGGGCACGCATAGCCCGCGCTTTTCTCCACCTCCCAGAGTTTCTTCGGCCCGCTGGCCGGCCACTTTTTCAACAGGCCCGTTTCTGGTGAGGAGCAATCGTCCGCAGGGCCGAGGAAGCGCGGCCAGTCGGCGGCGTGGATGCCGCTGAGGAAAAGACTCGCGGCAAGAATAAGAAGCATCCTCGGTTTCATTCAGCAGTGATTGGTTTCGTGTCGGGAAGGCGGGCCGTCAGGGCTTTTGGACCTCGCTTCGCATGAAGAACCGCGACGATTTTCACCAGCTCGCCGTCGAAGAGATAGACGACGCCGTAAGGAAAACCCCGGATACGCCATTTTCGAGTCCTGTGGTTGACGCGCGGATACAACTCCGGGTTTTCTGCAATGCGAAGATAGGTCTCAGCGACAGCGCGTGTGAATTTTCTGCCGAGGCCCTCCGCCTTTTGCTCGTACCAGCGCCTTGCGTCTTCGATGTCGCAGGCAGCGAGGCAATCCTCCGTGAATGGAAACATCGCTATCGCCCGCCCATGAGACGACGGATGGCTTCGTCGCCGGGGATTGATTTTGCAACGCCGGAATCTATGTCGGCAACGCGCCGCTGGACTTCGGCCAGCCCGGTTTCGCTGAGAGGGAAATCATCCTCCTCATCAAGACTCTCGATGAGGACTTCCGCGAGATAGGCGCGTGCGTTCGGGGAAAGGCGTAGCGCCTGTGTTTTAAGTTCCTCCACGGTGGCGGTGCTCATGGCGGCGAAGCTACTTGTGAAGTGCGCGCGGATAAAGGCGAATTTTTCTCACGCGGGGACGCTGCCGTATTCCAGCGCGGGCGGGAGTTTGGCGAAGTCGCGCATGGCGGCGTGGAGGGCGGCGAAGTCGAGATCGAATAGGTTGCCGATGAGACTGTCGGTGAGGGCGCCGCGCTGGGCCGGGTGGGCTTTGATCATTTTGCCGAAGGAGAAGCCTTCGTCGTAAAACGCATAGACGAGCTTGCGCATGTTTTCGATGCCGCGGCAGAGGGTCGCGCCGTATCCGGAAAAACGTGCGCCGCTCGTGTCGCCGGCGGTGAGCGCGGCGTCCACGGCGTCGGCGGCGAGTTCGCCGCTTTTCAAGGCAAGGAAGACTCCGCTGGAAAATACGGGGTCGAGAAATGCAAACGCGTCGCCTGCGAGCACCAGGCCGTCGCATGCAGGGTGCCGGGAGCGGTAGCTGAATTCGGCGGTGACCCAATACTCGCCGAATTGCTCGCCTCCCGCGACGTGATCCTCGATCCACGCGTTGCGCTCGATTTCGCGCGCCATGATCGCGGCGGGATCTTTGCTTTCGCTGAAGAGGTAGTCCTTTTCCGCGACGATCCCGAGGCTGACGATGTCGTTCTTCAGCGGGATGTACCAGAACCAGCCGCGCCCGCCGACGTAGGCGACGGTGGTGTTTCCCTCGTCAATGCCGGGGTCGCGCTTCGCGCCGCGCCAGTAGCTCCAGATGGCGAGTTTGTTGAGCTTCGGGTCGCGCTGATACCAGCCGTCGCGCAGCGTGGCGACACGGTCGCGGCCCGAGCAATCCACGGTGATCGGCGCGTGGACGTGGAACGGTTTGCCGTCCGTGCCGACGGCCTCGACGCCGACGACGCGGCCCGATTCGTCGCGCAGTAAATTCTGCACGGCGGTTTGCTCGCGGACTTCGGCGCCCTTCGCGCGGGCGTTGTCGAGGAGCATCATGTCGAACTCCGCGCGCTCGATCTGCCACGTGACGGCGCTGGGGTGATCGTAGTGCTGGAAGAAATAGAACGGCTGTGACTGGCGTCCGTCGGCGGTGACAAACTGGACGCTGTGCTTTTTCACAAAAGCGCGCTCGTGCATCTGGGCGACGAGGCCGAGGCGGTTCAGCGTGAACCAGCAATACGGCATGAGCGATTCACCGATGTGGTAGCGGGGAAATTTTTCCTTCTCGAGCATCAGGACGCGCCGCCCTTTGCCCGCCAGCAATGCCGCGGCAGTGGTGCCGGCGGGACCGGCACCGATGATGACTGCGTCGTAGTGATTTTTCACCGGCATCATGCTCGTGATTTATACGCACACATACGATTTGGCAATCATGGCGGACGCCGGCCTCCCGCGCGAAACCACCGCGTCTCAGTTGCCGGACTCAGCCAGCTTCCTGCATCCCTGGATGTCCAGCTTGCCGCTCGCGAGGATCGGAATTTTTTCCACGCGCCGCACGCGTTTTGGAATCCAGAGGTTTGGCAGCCCAGCGACGGAGAGTGTTTCGCGCAGTGCCGTCACATCAATCTCGCGTGTGCTGAGAATGACGAGCGCCTCGCCCTTCGCCTCGTCGGGCACACTGGTGATCGCGACGATGCGCTCGCCTTCGCCGCTGAGCACGAGGGATTCGACGATCTTCGCCTCCACGGTCTCGTGCGGCACCATCTCCCCGCCGATTTTGCTGAAGCGCGACATCCGCCCCTCGATGATGAGGAAGCCGTCCTCGTCGAATCGCGCGAGGTCGCCGGTGCGGAACCAGCCGTCGCGGATGACCTCCGCGGTGCGCTCCGAATCGCCGAGGTAGCCCTCGAAAACATTCGCGCCCTTGAGCCAGAGCATCCCCGTCTCGTGCAACGAAAGCGGCTCGCCCGATTCCGGGTGGTGAATGCGGGCGGCAAGCCCCGGAACGAGCTTCCCGCACGACCCGCGGCGGTTGCCAGGCTGTGCGACTTCCGGCGGGCTCGGCAGATTGAAGGACGCCGCCGGCGAAGTCTCCGTGAGGCCGTAGCCCTGCATCACCTCGATGCCAAAGCGCGCCTTGAACGCATCCGCGAGTTCATCCGGCAGCTTCTCGGCACCGGTGACGATGAGGCGCACGGTGCGGAGTTGCGCGGGCTCCGCACGCTTCAGGTAGCCCCGCAGAAAAGTGGGCGTGGCGAGCACGAGTGTCACGCCATGCCGGGCGATGAGCGCGGCGCACTTCGAGGTCTCAAGGGGATTCGGATACGTGACCACTTTCACACCCTCGACGAGCGGGAAGAGCAGGCAGACGGTGGCGCCGAAACTGTGAAAAAACGGGAGCGCGCCAAGCACGATGTCGTGCCGCCCCAGGTTGAGCATCTCGCCGAATTGATGCGTGTTCGCGAGCAGGTTGCGGTGCGAGAGCGCGACGCCCTTCGGCTCGCCGCTGCTGCCGCTGGTGAAAAGCAGGAACGCCTCGGCGCGGTCGCCCTTTTGCGGGACGCTTGCGATGCGCATGAGCCACGATGCGGGGAGCAGCCGCGAGAGCAGGAACCATTTTGTCGCCGCGCCCTTGAGCCGCGGCACGAGTTCATCGAGCCGCACGACGCGCGACGGCCAGGGAAACTCCTTGAGCTTCTCCTGCACGGCGCCAGCGGTGATGCAGCAGCGCACGCCGGCCCGCGTGATGCTTGCCTCCAGCGCGGCGCGGCCGGCGGTGAAGTTGAAGTTCACCGGGATTTTCCCGGCGAGCAGCACCGCGAGATTTGCGAGCACAGCGCCCTTGCTCGACGGGAGCACCACGCCCACGCGCTGCTCGGGCACCTGCGCGCGGATCAATTGCGCGAGCGCGAGGCCGGCGGCGAGCAGCTTGCCGCGGGTCAGTTCGCTTCCGTCCGTTCCGTCCACCACCGCGATGTCGCCGGGATGTTTCTTGAGGCCCCGCACGCATTGCGCGGCGAGATTCCCGCGCAGGTGCCCGCGCGCCGTGTAGCAGAACTCCCCCAGCTCCAGGAATCGCTGCCGCAGCGCGCCGATGTCCGCCGCTTTCGCGGGCAGCGGATCACCGAATGCGACGGTCACCGGGTAGCGGAAATTGCGCGGCCATTTCCAGAAGTAGCGCCCGCCGCGATAGCTGAAAATACTGCCCCAGAGCTGATCCATCCAGACCGGGACAACCGGACATTTTGCCTGGCGCGCGATGATTTCATAACCGCGCTTGAGCCGCAGCAGCGTGCCGCTGCGTGACAGCTCGCCCTCCGGAAAAATGCAGACCACTTCGCCGCGCCGGATGAGTTCGACGGCGGCGCGGACGGTGTCCTTTGCCCGCGTCTCGGAAATCGGGAGCGCACCGATGAGGCGGAGGAGGGGGGCAAGCCGCCGGTCACGGTAGTAGTCCTCGTAGATGATGAAGCGGATCGGGCGCGGGCAGGCGGTCTGGAGCACGAGCGCGTCCACCCACGTGAGATGGTTTGGCAATAGCAGGAAGCCGCCTTCCGGCAGCCTGTCCGCGCCGTGCGTGGTGAGTTTGTAGATGAGCCTCGCGACTCCCATGCCAAACTTGCGCACAAGCCATTCGACGATCGGCGATGATTGTTGCATCGCCGGTGTCGTTAGCGGCGGGAGCGGCGCACGGCAAGCGGACGCGGCACCCAAATGTTCGCGCAGTTGATGCTTGGCCATCCCCGCGCGCTTCCCTTCTCTCCGCGCATGCCCGAGCAGCCACCAGCATCCCGCGAGCGCGCCGGCGCCGTATCCGCGCTCGCACTCCTGCTGGCGATCAATCTTTTCAACTACATTGACCGCTACATCCTCGCGGCGGTCATCCCTCCGCTGAGCACCGAGTTCGGCCTGCGCGAAGAACAGGCGGGGCTGCTCGCCTCGGCGTTTCTCTACGCGTACATGATCGGCGCGCCGCTGATGGGAAGGCTGGCGGAGCGGGTTTCGCGCTGGTGGATCATCGCTGGGAGCGTCGCGGTCTGGAGCCTTGCGAGTGGATGGACGGGCCTCGCGACGGGTTTCACGATGCTGCTCATCACGCGCGTTTTCGTGGGCATCGGCGAGGCGGGGTACGGGCCGGCGGCGCCCGCGCTGATCTCGGACTATTTTCCGGTGGAGCGGCGCGGAAAAGTAATGGCGCTTTTCTACATCGCGATCCCGGTGGGAAGCGCGCTGGGATTTGTTTTCGGTGGAAAAATCAACGAGCTCTGGGGCTGGCGCTGGGCATTTTATCTCGTGGTTCCACCGGGGCTGTTGCTCGCGGCGCTCTGCCTGCTCCGCCGCGAGCCGCGGGCCGCCCCGCGAGCCGGCGTGCCGGGGGAAAAGCGCTCATTCATCGCCGATGCGAAAACCCTGCTCCGCATCCCGTCCTATGCGCTGAACACCGCGGCGATGACCGCGATGACATTCGCGATTGGCGGCATTTCTTTCTGGATCCCGAAGTACATGCAGCAGCGGCTTGCCATCCACGAGGGGCTCGGGCCGCTGATCGCGGTGGAGCACGCCACCCGTGTTGAATCGCCGATGATGCGGGCGCAGCTCACGCAACTGCTCACCGATGCAAACACCACCTTCGGCGTCATCGTGGTGGCCGCCGGCATCATCGCGACGTTCCTCGGCGGATGGCTTGCGGACAAGCTGCGCCCGCGCTGGAGCGGCGCGTATTTCTGGCTGTCCGGGATCGCCATCCTGCTCGCGTTCCCCTGCACGCTCGGAATGATCTGGCTGCCGTTCCCCTATGCGTGGATCGCGGTGTTTTTCGCGGTGTTTTTCCTGTTTTTCAACACCGGCCCCGCGAACACCGCGCTCGCAAACGTCACCTCCTCGAAAATCCGCGCCACGGCTTTTGCGCTGAACATTTTCCTGATCCACGCACTCGGGGACGCCATCTCCCCGCCGCTGATCGGGTGGGTGAAGCGGGTCACAAACTGGGACACCGCCTTCGTCCTCGTGTCGCTGATGATGGTCCTCGCGAGTGCGCTCTGGATGCTCGCCGCGCGGCACCTTGAGCGCGACGAAGCCGCCGCTGGCGAGACGCAGCCGCCGCTTACTTGAGGGGCCGCCCGACAAGAATGCCGGCGTGCCTGGAAAATTTCCGGAGGTAGTCGCTCAGCCGCGAATCAATCACGACCTTTCCGTGATTGGACGGCGCGCTTGCGTGCATGAACCGGAGAACGCCCTCCTTGCGGAGCGCGATGCCGACATGCGAGGTGCCAAAAGCTCTGCCGTCGTGGCTGATGATGCCGATGATGTCGCCGGTCTTGATCTGCGACTCGATCCGCGGCACCTGGTCCTTCGGGATCATGATGAGCGGCTGTTTGCGGAGCCGGGCTTCGAGCTTTGCAATCCCGGCCCGCAGCTCCGGGTTGTTCCGCATGTAGCGGTAGCTTTTCCAGTTGTTGGTCATCTCCGTCGCGGAATTGGGCACGCCCTTTCCGCCGAGCGTGCGCGTGAGATCCTGGATGAGACCGCGGCGCGCATTGTCGTGGAGCCAGTCCTCGAGATAGTGGAGGCGCGAGAGATAGCTGCCCGTGCATTCGCCGCCCCAGTAACGGTCGAGCTCGATGTACTTGATGAGGGATTGCGGCGTCCATTGCTCCACCGGCAGTTCCGCCATGCGGGCAAACGCGAGCGCGGCTTCAAAAAATGTCCAGCAATCGAGCGCCTCAAAGTTGCAGGACGGGCATTCAATCCTGTCGTGAATCTCGAGGGTGAAGCCCTTGTATGGCGTGCCGACGAGCCAGCGCGCGACATACGCCAGGCGTTCGCCGACGGGCGTTGCGCGGAGGTGTTCCGCATGCGGCTTCAGCTTTTCCACGAGTTTGTAAAAGCGCTCCTCGCCCTTGAAGCACACGTCCATCGGGAGGGTGACCTCGGCAAGGGCTGTCGTAGCCACGCAGGCGAACAAAAGAAAAATGCGCATCATCGGAAACCCATAGCCGCAGGCGGGCGCGAATTCAAAACGGAATCCGCGTCTTGGCACCCGCCGGCATTCCGCGCAGCATCCCGGCCATGCTCCTTTGGCGCGAGAAAATACCCGGCACATGGCTTCCGAAAGTCCGCTCGGATCTCGCCGCGGTGCTCATTGACCACGCGCATCTCGAGCGCAAGGCCGCGACATCCGCGCTCAACCTCGAAAAGTACGACGAACTCCACGGCCATGTCTCCGAGTTGAACGCCATCGCCATCGAGGAACTCCAGCATTTCGAACTCGTCCTCGGCCTGCTGCGCGAGCGCGGTGTCGCCTTCACCGGCGCGCGCAAAAGCCCGTGGATCTCGGGGATGATGCAGGCGGTGCGGAAAGGCCGGCGGCATCAGGTCATTGACCACCTCGTCGCCTGCGCGCTGATCGAGGGGCGCTCGTGCGAGAAGTTCCAAATCCTCGCCGAATCCATCCGCGACCTCGACGCTGGCCTCGCTGATTTCTACGCCGGCCTCGTCGAGAGTGAAGGCAACCACTACGCCACCTACCTCATCATGGCCCGGCAGATTGACCTCGAGGAAACCGAGCGCCGTCTGGACTTCTTCCTCGACCTCGACGCGCGGCTCATCCGCGAGCCGAATCCGCTGCCCATGCTGCATTAACCCTGCTTCCCGCGGGATGGCTGCGCCGGGTCAGTGCCGGAAGTGGCGCACGTTTGTGAGCAGCATCGCCATTCCACGTTCGTTTGCGGCGGCGGTCACCTCGGCGTCGCGCTGGGAGCCTCCGGGCTGGATTGCACAGGTGGCGCCCGCGTCGGCAGCGGCGATCAGGCCGTCGGGGAATGGGAAGAACGCGTCCGAACAAACGGCGCTGCCTTTGAGGCTGAGGCCGGCATCGGCGGCCTTGGAAACTGCGATGCGCGAGCTGTCCACGCGGCTCATCTGGCCCGCGCCGATGCCAAGCGTGCGGTCGTGTGCGGCGTACACGATTGCGTTGCTTTTCACGTGCTTCACCACTTTCCAGCCGAATTCCATCGCCGCCAGCTCGTCGGCGGTCGGTTTGCGGTGAGTCGCGAGTTCGCGCTTTTCCACCGCGTGCATGTCGCGATCCTGTACGAGCACGCCACCCGCGACGCTGCGCACGATGAGATCCTCCGCTCCCTTCGGCGCGGCGACCGTCCGGAGTTTGCGCATGAGACGGAGGTTTTTTTTCCGCTGGAGCAGTGCGCGCGCGTCGGCCTCGAATTCCGGGGCGATGATGACTTCGCTGAAAATTTCGCTGATGGCCTCGGCCAGGGCGAGGGTGAGCGGGCGGTTCGTGACGATGATGCCGCCGAACGGCGCCTGTTTGTCCGTGGCAAAAGCCTTGTCCCACGCCATGCGCAGATCGGGGTCGCTGCCGACGCCGCATGGGTTGGTGTGTTTGAGGATGGCCACGGTTGGTTCCTCGAATTCATCAATCAGCTCCGCCGCGGCGGAGATATCGAGGATGTTGTTATAGGAGAGATCCTTTCCGTGAAGCTTTTCAAAAAAGCCGTCCCAGCCGCCGTAGAGCGCCGCAGCCTGGTGCGAGTTCTCGCCGTAGCGGAGCTGCGCCACGCGGGGCAGGCAGAGGTTGAAGCCGCTTTTGCATTCCCGTTCGCCGTTGAGGAAGTTTGCAATCGCGCCGTCGTATTTCGATGTTGTCACGAAGACCTTGATCCCGAGCCGCTCGCGGAGTTGCAGCGTCGTCGCGCCGTCGTTGGCCTTCAGCGTCTCGATGACCTCGGCGTAGTCGGAAGGATCCACGACCACGGTGACACTCCGGTAGTTCTTCGCCGCGCTGCGGAGCATCGAGGGCCCGCCGATGTCAATGTTCTCGATCGCGTCCTCCAGCGTCACGCCCGGCTTCGCGACGGTCGCTTCAAACGGGTAGAGGTTCACCACCACGAGATCAATCGGCGCAATCCCGTGCGCTTTTGCCTGCGCCACATGCTCCGGGTTGTCGCGGAGGTGCAGGAGCCCGCCGTGGACCTTCGGGTGAAGGGTCTTCACGCGCCCGTCCATCATCTCGGGAAAGCCCGTGTATTGCGAAATCTCGACCACCTTCAGGCCCTCGGCCGCGAGCAGTTTTGCGGTGCCGCCGGTGGAGATGATCTCCACGCCCAGCGCGGTGAGTTCTTTGGCGAAAGGGATGAGCCCTGTCTTGTCGGATACGCTGATCAGCGCGCGTTGAATCTTCATTGAGAAGGGGGCGGAGGCTACATGCCGCGTCCGGGGGGTCAAGTGGCGGCGGAAGCGGTCTTTTTCAGCGCACCTCAGCGGTTCCCCGATGCGCGGAGGATGATTCCCACCAGCGGCTTTGGCACGTACCAGCGCGAACGCTCGAGGACCTTGCCTGTGCGCGGCAGGCGTGTGCTGGTTGTTTTCGACGGGCGGACCGGAGGGGCGGCAGGGTCGGGGGCGTTGGGATCTATCAGCATTGATTCCACGACGACGACTCCGGCGGGCGCGCCTTCGGTGACGATGGCGTGTTTGATGATCACCTGGCCGGTGCTTTTCCGACGGTCGGCGATGAAATTGTATGTGTGGTAGCCCGTGGTGTCGGTGGTGTTCGGCGTGCGCTGGCGGGGGTTTTCGTCCACGAGATGGACGCTGGCGACCTGGTCATTGGTGTCGCACACGAGTGTGAGGGTGGTGTAGCCGCCGGGGAAAATGCCGGTGAACGTATTGGCGGTGAGCGAGGCGACAGGCAGGCCGGGCGTGGTGATTTTGGTGCGTGTCGGGTTGGTGTTCTCCAAGTTCAGCGTCTTGCGTGCGGAGGTCAGGGGCGTGAGGTACGGCACGCCGGGGTAAATGACGCCGGGCGACTCCGCAGCGCCACCGCCCGCGGGTGTGATCTGGCTGCCAAAAAGCGTCGCGAGATCTTTCCGTGTCATTTCGCCGGTTTGCAGCGCGGCGGCCCAATTCTCGGCGAGTGCGATGCGTTTGATCTCGGTGGCTGCGGGCGAAATTGATATTTGTGCGGGTGGCGTCGCCGGCGCCGGCGGGGGCTCGGGAGGAGGAGGCGCTACGAGCTTCAACTGGTCGGCGGAGCGGATGACGATCTCCGGCTTGCCGCTGGGGGAAAGCTCGATGCGTCCGGTGAGTGCGACGGTTTTTCCCTCGAAGGCGGAGAGGTTGCCGACTTTTTCCACATCACTGGCGAAGACCACGCCGCTGAAAGTCTGGCGCGGGAATCTATCGCCGAAGTTCAGGTAGGTCGTGCCCTTCGCCGATTTCGAGATGGCCACGACCTTGCCCGTCACGGTGGCTTCATCGCCCACGTGTTTTCCGGCCTCGCTGTCCGGAAACGCCGCAGCGATGCAGAGCGGCGAAACCGCCCAGACAAGCACCATGGCGAGCAAGCCGCCGCCGAAGCTGAGGCACCGGATTTTCATGCGCGGCGAGCGTGCGGTTGCGGCCATGGGCGGACAAGATCAAACTCGCCTGCAAGCCGGTGAAAGTGAGGGATTGCATCCCCACCCGCTCCGGCTGCACACATCTCCCGATGAAAATTCCACTCACTGCATCCACGTTGTTTCTCGCCGGCTGGTTCTCCGCAATCGCGCTTGGGCCGGACGACCCGATCAACCCCGCGGCGTTCAAGGAACCCGTGCGGGTCGCATGTGTCGGGGACAGCATCACGCAGGGCGTGGGCGCCGGGGGGAGGTCGTATCCGAACCAGCTTCAGGCGCTGCTGGGCGACAAGTGGAAGGTTGGAAATTTTGGCGTGAGCGGGCGGACGCTGTTGCGAAAGGGCGATCTTCCCTACTGGCGCGAGCAGGCGTTCACGAATGCGCAGGCATTCAAGCCGGACGTGGTGATCATCATGCTCGGCACGAACGACACGAAGCCGCAGAACTGGAAGCACAACGCGGAATTTTTCACCGACTACAAGGATCTGGCGACGACATTCCGGAAACTTGAGAGCAAGCCGCGCGTGTTCGTCTGCCGGCCGTGCCCGGTGCCGGAGCCGGGAAATTTTGGCATCACCGAAAAGAACGTGCTGCTGGAGATCCCGCTGATAGACAAGCTGGCGAAGGAGGAGGGCCTTGGGGTGATTGACATGCACGCGGCGCTGCTCGCGACGCCCGCGATGCTGCCGGACCGGGTGCATCCCAATGCGGATGGCGCCGCGGCGATGGCAGCGGCGGCGTTCAAGGCGCTGACTGGAAAAGCTGCGGAGCCGAAAAAGTAGGCGTATCGTAACCCGCCACTCGAGAATGCCCATGAATCCACATTTCAAAAATCGCACCCTCTGCCGCCCCGTGCTGACCTGCCTGGTTTTGTGCCTCGCCCTGTTGTCCCAAAACCAGCTTCCTGCGGAAGACAAGAAAGACCTGGTGCCAGCGTCTCCGGTGAAAGGGACCGACGGTGGAAAACCGGGAGCCGGCAAGAATGTTGAGATCCCTGCAAAGCCCGTGGCGACGAAGCCCGCCCTTCCCACGGTGTATGCCTTCACGCTTTCGCGACCCTACGGGGAATTCGACCGCTATCCCACCGATCCGGCAGTGTTTGAGAACCTGCTGATCAACATGAAAAAGTCGGGCTTCAATTGCATCCACTGCATTTACCGCGACTGGCGGCTGGAGCTATGCCGCAAGCACGGGATCAAAATGATGCTCGATGTCCTTGCATGGAAAGGCGACGCCGACACAGACATCCGCCGGCCCGAACAGCGGGCCAAGCTCAAGCCGATCGTGGAGAAGCTCCGCGGCGACGATGCGGTGTGGGGATACAACATCTGGAACGAAAAACTGGAGTGGTTCGCCAATCCCGACGGCAAGAACATTGATGAGTACATCACGATGCTCAAGGAGTGGGATCCCACGCATCCGATCTGGATGGGAACCTACCGTGTATCCTACGCCAACGGGCCGAAATCGAAACCCGGTGTCCACGCCTACTACGACTATCCCTGGGAGCGCGGCTTCATCTGGCACTTCGCGGATTTGAACTGGTATCGCAACTATGTCCCCACGCAGGACGGTGTCTTTGGAAGCTGGCAGCTCGGGAGCAACTACAACCGCAATTCATATTCGGCCAATACGTCCATCGCTTTCGGCCAGAAGGCCCTGTTGTGGTTCATTGACGGGCCGTTCGACGCCAAGGGCGACGTTGATCCGAAACACCGCTTCCATCATCTCATTCAGATCGGGCAGGAGATGCACCTGCTTTATCCGGAGATCGGAAAAATCGGCCGTCCCGACGAGGTCTTCTCGACTCCGACCACCAAATGGCACGACGGCAAGGACAAGCCAGCCGACCTTCCATTCCAACTGAAGGGTTTTCCGAAGGACTTTTGGTTTCAAGTCCGGGGTGGCGAGGCGGTGATCGGGTTCTTCAAGTACCCCGACGGTGCCGACGCCGTCTTTGTTGCCAATCACAATGCTTACGCTCCGCAGAAGATGGAGTTCATGGTCAGCAGCGAAGCAGCCAGCAAGGACTTGAAAGTCGAGTTGTTCGACCGCGAGAAGGGAGGCTGGAAAATCATCACGCCCAAGGACGGGGCCTATGGCTTTGAACTGCGGTCCGCAGGCGGAGACCTCGTGCGGGTCACAGGGCGCATCGCGAAGTGACCGGCATCCCGCTTTGATCCACATCTCCGCCCAAGGCGAAAACCCGGAAGCATTGTCTTCACGCGCGCGGTGTCATGTTGTAGAGAACCCAGCCAATTCACGATGACCGTGCAGAAACTGAGTTCCGTATTAGTGCTGGCAGCCGCCTGTGTTGTCCGTGCTGGATTTCCCGAGACCGTGCCGGTGGACATGCCAGGCAATGCCCCGGATTCCACCGGCTACGGCGCTGTGAAGTATGAATATCGAATCGGGAAATTCGAGGTGACCGTCGCGGAGTACGCTGAGTTTCTCAATGCAGTCGCAAAGACGGATCCACACGGACTTTTTGAAGACCGCATGCCGATCAAGCGCGTCGGAGCGGCGGAAAAGTTTGCCTATCAGCCCAAGCCAAACATGGCCCGGAAACCGATCGGCTTTGTCTCATGGCTCTCGGCGATCCGATATGTGAACTGGCTGACGAATGGACGCGGCAAGACCGGCACGGAGATCGGCACCTACATCATCGAGGGCAACAAGGTCACCCCGCCGGACCACGCCATCCTGGCAGCGGATAAAATCACCCGATGGGCGCTGCCCACGGAGAACGAATGGTACAAGGCGGCGTATTTCGACCCGAAAAAGCCCGGCGGTCCCGGCTACTGGCCCTATGCGGTGCGAGGCGGAAACGCGCCGAAATCGAACATCAACACCAATACGATGACGGACGTGGGTGCATTCACCATGTCCCCGAGTCCGTGGAGTACCTACGATCAGAATGGCAGCGTGTGGGAATACAACGAGACTGTCTCCGGCGGAAAGGTCGGCCTGCGCGGCGGCTCGTATCTCCACAAAGACACCGAGAACCTTCAGCTCGCGACCACCCGCTACGAGGTTGAGAACGGCAAGTGGCCAAACTACGGCTTCCGGGTTGTCGCCCTGGGAACCGCCGGCCTCACCCAAGCCGCTACGCGACCGCCTCCCGTCGTGATCCCCTCCCCCGGCACGCCTGCCGCGGCAAAAACAGATCGCGTGGAGCCGCGGATTTTCCACATCAGCTCATCTACGGGAAATGACGAGTGGACTGGGGAAGCTGGCAGCCCCAATGGAAACGCCGGCCCTTGGAAAACCTTCGCGCGCGCAGCGGTGGAGTATATCCCCGGCGACAAAATCCTGCTCAAGCGCGGCGACACGTGGAACGAGGAACTTCGCCCGAAAGGGAACGGCAACGCTGGGAAACCCATCACCATCGGCGCCTACGGCGAAGGCCCGCCCCCGGTGATAGACCGGCAGGATTTCCGCAAGGATCTGACCGGCATCCGCCTTTCCGACCAGGAAGGCTACAAGATCACGGGCATCGAATTCGCGCGGTGCATGACGGGCATCTACTCCGATTTTTCCGGGGGATCGGCGCACCGGAAGTTCCTTTGGATCGAGGACTGTTATTTCCACGATTCGCTCCACTACCAGAAATATAACGATTACCCCGCGCACAAGATCGGCCTTGGCATCAGCATCTTCTCCCACGAGACAAAAGGCAGCATCGTGCTCAGCGATGTCACAATCCGCAACTGCGTGTTCCGGCGGATGGCATCGGGAATCTGGACGAACAATCTGGACAGCTCCAACCCGAGGCCCGGGAACATTATCAACTTCTCGAATTTCACCATCGAAGGCTGCCTTTTCGAGGAAGGGGGTGACTGGCAACTCGGCCTGCGCAGCGTGGACAAGGGGGTGGTGCGCAACTGCGTTACACACGATGTTGGCCGCGATTTCCGATCGCTCAGCGGCGCGGCCGGCGCAATGTTCTCCCGCTGCAGAAACTGGGTGTTCGAGGACTGTGAGTGGGGTTTTGTCTCCATCGGGCGGAAGGGCGCGGTCAGCGGCAACGGCGTGGCGCTCAATTTTGAATCCAACTGCGAGCAGATGGTCATGCGCAACTGTCTGTTCCACGACACGGACGGCCCGGGGTTCCTGCTCTCCTCCTCTGCGACCGGGCCGGAGCCCCATCGCACCATCGTGTTTGAGAACTGTGTTTTCAACGGCAAGGCGGCGCGTGCCGTCGAAAACCGGACGCCGCGGACGGAGATTCTGAACGCGACGGACCTCAACGATGCCTCCTGGAAAAACTGCCGCTTCTACCTCGCTCCCGGCGTGGGGCTGTACGCCACGCTCAAAATTTCCACCCCCGACAGGCCGCTGAATAATTTGAAGTTTGTGGATTGTGTCATCAAAGATCTCAGTTCCGCAGGCCGTGCTCAGCCGCTGCCGGCAAAGACGGGGTATTTTTCAAAGTTTGGCCGCGGCGAGGCAGCGGCGGGCGCCTGGTCCGCCACCGCCGAAAAAGGAAGCTGGGTGGTGCTCGATTTCGGAAGCCCGCTCCCGATCAGCGAGTTCAAGATCAAGGAGGATCCGTCCTCCACGGTGAACCGTTACGTGATCGAGTTCTGGG
>CAMAUI010000062.1 GCA_945861385.1 Prosthecobacter debontii | reverse complement strand
GCGCGCGTCGGGGCCGAGTTGGTCAAAACATGCGAGCACTTGGCCGCCGATCGCGTCGTCATCGTAGGGCTGGAGGGCGCTCAGCGCGGCTTGGTGCAGCGGCTGGGCCGCTGGGTTGCCGATGATTTTCACCAGCACGGGCACGGCCTGGGGCTGTTTCACTTCGCCGAGAATCCGGACGTATTCGAGCCGCTGGTTCTTGTCCGCGTTTTCGTCGGCGATGACCTTGAGGGCCTGCTCCACGGCCGCGGGCCGTCCGAGGCGCAGGCCCAGCGCGACTGTTTCGCCGCCGGTTTTGGCGATGGCTTCGGAAAGTTCACCGGGGAGGCCGGGCATGGAGCGTCCTTTGAATGCGGCTTCAAACCCTGCCATCAGCCGGGCGCTTTGTTCCGCTCCCGGCGACAACTGGAAGAGCTGCGCGCAGGTCAGCAAGTCGCGGCGCGTGCCCGCCGAGGCGTAACGGCGCATCACGCGTTCGAGGATGTGCTTTTGCACCAGCGGCAACCGCCACAGCGCCGGCTCGCCGAACATTTTCACCACGGCCTCGCGGTCATTTTCCGCCTTCGATTCGATGGCCCACCAAAGTAACAGCGGAAGGCGGTTGTCATCCGCATCTTCGTCGCGCGCCAGCAGGCCGCGCACGATGGGCAGGGCGTCGCCGGCGGGGAGGCGGCGGGCGGTGCTGGCGAGCTGGCCGCGCACTTCGAGATCGGGTTCGGTGGCGGCGAGGGACGCGAGCTGGGTGGCGAGGCTGGTGGAAACTTTCATCGCATCACCCAGCAGGCGCACGGTCCACAGACGCACCTGAGGTTCCGTGTGTGCGAGCGTTTGCAGCGCGATTTCGTCGGTGAAGCCACCGCATAAATTGAGCGCCCACAATGCTTCGAGGGCGGGCTGGCCGGTAGTGTCGGCGAGCATTTTCGTCAGCGTCGGGATCACGCTCTTATCTTTGCGATCACCGAGCAGACGGAGGGCCGTCTGGCGGCAGGTCCGGTTGGGATTCGTGAGCATTTCCGCCAGCGCAGTCGTGGAGAGGCTGCCAAAGTCGGTGGGCTTGGCGGGCTTCGCGCCCTTCACTTGAAGCCGGTAGATGCGGCCGTTGGTCTTGTCGATCTGACCTTCGTGGTTGCGGTAGTGATTTACCTGGCGGTCGTACCAGTCGGCAAAGTAGAGCGCGTTGTCCGGGCCGACCTTGATGTCCACCGGGCGACACCACGGGTCATCGCTCGTGACCGCGTGGCCGAGGTCCTGGGTCTTGAAGGAAGAGCGATCCTTTTGGATGTCACTGAAAACGATCCGGCCCTGGAGGGGTTCGACGCCAAAAAGTTTTCCCATGTAACGCTCCGGCAACCCGGGGCTGTCCGCGATCACGAAGTTATGCGTGAAACGCTCGACCTTCGCATGCGGCATCTGCGGGAAATAGCCGAACGCATACGGATTCGAGAGGGGGCCGTGCTTGTCGAAGCCCTTCTGCAAATACGCGCCTTGCACGTAGTGAAACCCACGGGTGTCGCCGCCATTGTGCCCGGAAAAAATGCGGCCCTTGGAATCAATCTCCACGCCGAATGCGTTGCCGCCGCCCTCGGCGAAGACCTCGAAGCGCATGGTCTCCGGATGATACCGCCAAATCAACTGACCCATGGTGTGAAGGAACGGTTCCTTGTCGAGACCGGGCCGGATCATGTGGCCGGTGACCGTGCTGCCCTGCGCTCCGTAGAGCCAGCCGTCCGGACCCCAGCGCAGACTGTTCGCGACCGAGTGGGTGTCTTCGAGACCGAAGCCGGCGAGATGGACCTCGGGATCGCCGTCGGGGATGTCGTCGCTATTTTTGTCCGGGTAAAAGAGCAGGTAAGGCGCGTTCATTACCCAGACGCCGCCGCGGCCACGGCAGACCGCGGTGCAGATATTCAGGCCGTCGAGAAAGGTCTTATGTTTGTCGAAAACTCCGTCGCCATCGGTGTCCTCGTGGATCGTGATCTTGTCCGCTCCCTTGAAATGATTCGGCGGCGGCGGCGGCACCTTGTCATAGACAGCACGCCAGACATTGTCGCGGCTGAGCATCTGCAAGCCGGCGGGAGCGGGATACTGGAGGTATTGCACGACCCACATGCGTCCGCGCTCATCGAAGTTCAGAAACACCGGCTGCTTCACGATGGGTTCGGCCAGGACTTGCTGGAGTTCCAAGTCATCAGCCACGCGAAAGCGTTTCATTGACTCCGCCGGACTCAGGGCGGCTTGCGGCTGACTGAGAGCGGGCGCGGGTGCGGCGGGTTTTTTCGGCGGGCTCTGAAGAACGTAATCGGCGGGCGGAATCCGCTGATCGAGCGCCCACAGGACACCATTCAAGAGCAGGCGGCGAAAGGCCGGTTGCTGGAAATCCTCCGCCCCGCCGAGCGAGGTGTAGAAGACGCGGCGGTTGGCATTGGTGTTGGTCCACGCGACAGGTTCGGTCACTTCCTTTCCACCCATCTGGATCGTGCCCGTGAGCAACGGCGTGGTCGCGGGGCCAAGCTCCACGCTCTGATAGAGCGAATAACGGGTGCGGAAGGCATCCATCGCCACGCCGGTGAGCATGGGATGCTTTTCCGCTGCGGCCACCACGCGCACGGTTGGCAGGAGGTCGTTGCCGTAGTGGTTCACGTAATGACCGCCGAGGACCTCGCGGTCGAAGTTCGCCCATGCGCTGTGCTGGTCGTCCGGCAGTTTCGCCGCGAAGGCATGGCTGGTCGTGCGCACACCCACGAGTGGCTTGCCCGTGTCGAGATGCCGGCGGATGAGATCCATCATTTCCTTTTGCGGAGTGCGGCGGCGCACGCTGACGACCAGCAGGTCCGCGTCCTTGATGGCCTGGAAATCGGAGAAGTCATTGCCGCCCTTGGGAGGCGCAGTGACGTAGGAACATTTGAACCCGCGAAACTCGAGTTCCGTTTTTGCAAACTCCGGCAGCGTCTCCCACGTGTGATACTCATTTTCCCCCAGCACGAGGACGGCATGGGGACGTTTGTCGTCCTTGAAGCGAAACGGTTCGCCACCGAGGAAGTCGGCGCTCGTGATCGTGGGGCACCAATACTTTTCCATGTGTTCCGCCATGAGATCGGTGCCGCGGAAATGGCTGACGTAAGGCCGGCGGCGGGAGTTATACAGCGCATCAATCATGTCGCGCATGACCACGACATTCTTGCCCTGGTAAACCATCTGGCGGACCGAGAAAGGGCGGCCCATCACGCAGATGTTGGCATGCACGCCCATGACGATGACGTTCTCGATGCCGCGCTGCTGGAGAAGGTTGTAGGCCTCGCTGGAGTCGGTGATCGCGTCCCCCTCGGCGATCTCGATGGTCGCGATCTGTCTCTTCCACGCCCGGCCCGTGGGGCATTTCGGATCGTCGTCGCAACCACCGTCGGAGTCATCGAACGGCAGGGGCGCCTCCCGGCTGGGATCAAGCTTGCACCATCCCTCAAGCGGAACCTTCGGCACAGCTTTCGGCGCGGCTTGGGCCAGCTTTCGCTGCGGCGTGTCCTTGTAAAAATCCATCGTGTCGCTGGGGCAGTGGATGATGAACACGCCGCGTTTGCGCGCCTCCTTGATGACTTCATTCATCCTCGGCGCCATCTCCGCGACACGCGCCGCGGCGCTCTTGCAATGATGGTTATCCCACATGTCGCAGATGACGATGGCCGTCTTGCGCGGATCCCATTGCCGGGTCTGTTCGACGACGGGAAATTCCCCGCTGCCCTTCGCCGTCTCGGCGCGGCTGCGGGTGTGCAGTTCGAGGGGCATGGCCGGTTCGGCGGCGAACGCCGCGGCCAGCACAAGAATCAGGATGGGGGCAATGCGTCGGAGGTATTTCATGGGTCAATGTTGGTTTGTTCGCACCAGTGGAAGGTCAGACGTTAGTTTCCGCAGCCGGCGGTGGCAGTTCGCGGGCCATCTCGTCGAGGCGATAGCCAAAGCCCGCGCCGGTGATGGTCGAGAGATCCACCCGGCCATTGCGGCGCTGGTAAATGCCGGGATGCACCACGGCCTCGGCACGCGAGGCTTCGGGGTAAAACTGCATCCCATTTGTCTCCACACCCATGATGGTGCCCGCGTGCGCGGCGAGCAGGACGTGCGGGATTTGCGCCAGCATCGGATTGGTGAGGTCCTGCACCATCAGGGTCATGCCATGCGCCCTGGCCCAGCAGCAACTAAGCAGCGCGCCCGTCTGGGTCTTGCAGGTTTTCAAAGCCACGCCGGACCAGCCCAGCTCGCGGCCGAGTTTGACAAAGCGCCAGTCGTGCGCGCTTTCATCGAGGAACAGCGGCTTGCGGGCGGAGACACTGTGGGTGTCAATGCGATGCTTCTCCAGGTCGTAGGGGAAGGGCTGCTCGACGTAGAGAATCATTCCGTAAATGCGCGGATGCGCGTCTTTCAAGCGGTCGAGCAACTCATTGACGTAAGCCGGCTCCTGCACGGTGCAGTTGAAGTCGGTCGTGAGCCAGTCCACGCCGTGAGCCATCGCGATTTCGCCGACACGGACGATGCGTGCGTAGTCCCAGGCCGCATCGTTTCCTCGCAGCTTGATCTTCAAACACTTCAAGCCATCCCGCGTGATCCAGTCCGGGAGCAATACCGGGTAGCCATCCTCGGGTTCCTGCCCGGTCAGCTCCGAGGCATCGAGCAAATCCAGTCCACCCACGAGATGCCAGGCGGGCAGTTGGTTCTCGCGCGTCGTCAGGAAATCGGTCGGATATTTGCCGGCAAAGGAAACGGCGCTGCCATCCGCCGGCGTGAGGTAACTCGCGAGATCGCGGCTCATGAACTCCGGCCCGTAAGTCGAATACACATCGCGCCCGAGCAACTGCCCGAAGGCATCGTGCAGCGCGAGATCGAAGACCGAATCGCAGACCAGCGCCGCCAGCCACGGCATGGGTTCGGCCTGCTGGTTCGCTTTCTCCAAAAGCCCCGGCAGCACCTGCTCCTGAAAGTCATGACCGACCTCGATGGGGTGACCGTACCGATCGAACTCCGGCCACGCCCTGGTGAGTCCGATGCAAAACTGTTTCAGCCGCTCGTTGCGCGTGGCGTACGGGAGCGTGCCCGGCCAGACCCATTGCACGGCCAGCGGAGTCTCGCCCCAGCCCTCGGCAGTGGCGCCACTGCGGTCGCGCACCCGCACCCATGCCCGCGCGCACGTGACCTCGGTCACGGTCTCGGGGCCAAACTTGAGCGGCAGCCGCGTGCGGATCGGCAGAAAGTAAAGCCGTGCGGCGACAACGCGAATGTCCGTGGCTTTCGACATTGGAGCTATTCCGGCAAAGGCTTCCCTTTCGTCTCCGGCGCGAACCAGATCAGCGCCATGCCGACCACATACACCAGCGAAAGGGTCGCCCCGGCCTTCGCATGGCTGCCGCCGAGGGACTGGATGAGCCACGGCATGTTCAGCACGCCCACCGCCGCCAGCACGCGCCCCGCGTTGAAAGCCAGCCCCTGCCCGGTGGCCCGCATGCGGGTCGGGAAAAGTTCCGGCAGATACAACGGCAGCCAGCCATAGAAAGCCGCGGTAAAAAAGCCGGTGATCGCCGTCGCGAACATGAACAGCGCGCCGAAATCCGACATCCCGCGGAACAACCACTGGCACGCGGCGATGGACGCCACGCAGAGGAAAAAGTACGTCACTCGCCGGCCGAGGAACCCCCCGGCAATGGGTGCCAGCAGCGAGCCAAGAACTGCGCCCGAGGCCGAGCAAAGCTGGAGCAGCACCTTTCGCTGCGGATCCTTGTTACCCACGATCTGGTCCGCCCACACGGGAATCCACTGCACGATCCCCCACGTCACGATCAGCGCCACGCTCGCAAACGCAATGGCGAGAATGGTGCGTTTTCGCTGGCCGGGCAGGAAAATCTCCCGGACCGGCGACGCCTTCACGTCGCGGCGGCTGGCCACCCATTTCTCCGATTCCGGGATGAACAGGCGGATGACAAAAGTCAGCGCCGCCGGGGCCGCCCCCACGAGCATCACCCAGCGCCACGAATGATCCGTGATCTGCCACGTCAGCCCGATGAGCGCGATAAGGACATAACCGACATTGGCCGCCGCGCCGATGGCCCCCGCGAGCAATGGCCGCCGGCCCTCCGGCCAACATTCCATCACCAGCGCCACGCCGAGCGACCACTCCCCGCCCATTCCGAGCGCGGCGAAGAAGCGCAGACCGGCGAGCTGCCACGGCTCCGCCGCGAAATAGCACAGCCCCGTGAAAGCGGAGTAACAAAGAATGCTCCAAGCCATCGTGCGCACCCGCCCGAAACGGTCGCCGAGCCAGCCGAACACCAGCCCGCCCGCCGCCGCGCCGAGAAGAAAAAGCGCCGTCACCCACGCCATCCACGTGTCCACAAAGGCGGACATTTGCGGCGTCTGCGCAATGAGCCCCTGGGCCGCGCCCATCTCGCGCAGCGCAGGCCCGGCGACGAGGGGAAAAATCCCCATCTCCATGCCGTCGAACATCCAGCCGAGAAACGCCGCGATCAGCACCATCCATTGGTTCCGCGTGAGTGGCACCGTCGCCGCTGGACGGGATAATTCTGGCGAGAGCGGCCGGATGGTCATGTCGGTGAAGGCATCGTGGTGCGGGGCTATGAAGTCGTCCAGCCATCAATGCGGAGGCTGCCAGGTCGCTCCCTTGCTCCTGCTCCTGCTCTTGCTCTTGCTCTTGTGAGGTGCGAGCAGGAGCAGGAGGTGAGAACTTCCGCCCGCAGCGGTGCTCAAAAACTGAGATGCGCCCCGGCTGCCACCGGGTCCAAAATCCCGCTTCCAACACGCATCCCGTCCCCGATATGGTCACCACATGAAACTCCCGTTGCACCCCCTCCGTTTTGCCCTTTGCGCCGTCGCGACCTTCGGGTCCATCGCCATGACTGCTCACTCCTTCGCCGCCGACAAGCCGCTCGAACTCACCCTTCGCTCCCGCCCCGAATCCAAGGCCGGCGCCTTTCTCCCCGCGGAGAAAAAGGCCGCGTGGGATCCGCGGAAGACCGCGCTGATCATCTGCGACATGTGGGACGACCATTGGTGCAAATCCGCCGCCCGCCGTGTCGGCGAAATGGCCGGGCCGCTCAATGAAGTGGTGAAAGCCGCGCGCGCCCGCGGCGTCTTCATCATTCACGCCCCGAGCAGCGTCACCGGATTCTACAAGGACACCCCGCAACGAAAACTTGCCCAGGCCGCGCCCTTCGCCAAAACGCCCGTCCCGCTCGCCGCCACCGAGCGGTGGGGCACCGCCTGGTGCTGGACCGACCCGAAACACGAGCGCGTCCTGCCCATTGATGACTCGGACATGGGCTGCTCCTGCGTGGGCGCCAAATGCCCCATCCGCGAAGCCTGGAAACGGCAGATCGCCACCATCGAACCCGCCCCCGGCGACGCCCTCACCGACAACGGCCAGGAAACCTGGAACCTCCTCGCCGCGCGCGGCATCGAGAACGTGATCCTCTGCGGAGTGCATCTGAACATGTGCGTGCTCGGCCGTCCCTTCGCCATCCGCCAGCAGGTGTATCTCGGCAAAAACGTCGCCCTCATGCGCGACTTCACCGACTCGATGTACAACCCCGAGCGCCCGCCCGGCGTGGATCATTTCACCGGTCACGACCTCGTGATCGAGCACGTCGAAAAGCACTGGTGCCCGTCCTTCACGAGCACCGACATCACCGGCCAGCCGGCGTTCCGCTTCAAGGAAGACCGGCGTTGACCAGGGCTTTTGAGTCATAGGCACTTTCGCAACAGAGCAAGGGCGGAGGCGGGGTTGGGGGCGAGGCGTTCGGTTTTCGCGGGTAGGGCGGGGGTGATGGCCTCGGGCGACTTTTTGTTCGCAGCGCGCGGCGTTGGAGCGGCTCAACCGAAAACCGGCGATGGGGAGCCGCAAAAATGCACAAGGGGCACAAAAGGATTGGATTGCCGAAAACGGCGAATTCACCCGCTGGGTGAGCGAATAGCGGGAGCCATCCAGTCCCTTTCCCCCTCATTTTGGGCCTTCTGTGCCTTTTCGTGGCTCATTCCATTGCCAGTTTTAGGCTCAATCTCGCACTGCCGCCCGAGGCCGACTTGACCGATACTTGACTCACACTTGGCCCAGGATTGACCCATCCGCAGACTGTCCGGCATGAGCTACCAGCCGTTATTCACCATCACGTCCGCGTTACTGGCGCGGGTGGAAAGCATCGCCGCCCTGCGGGAGCGCATCCAGGGCGCACCGCCGCCCGCGCCTCCGCGCAAGTCTATGCCGACTACCGCCGGCTCGCCGCGCATTTCTCCAAACCATGATACGGACTCGGCTTCCCTCCCCGGCACCTCCAGGCCATGCGCCAGTTGCTCTGGGCTGGCATGTGCCGCGCCGTTGACGCTCAAATCCGGCAGCGCTGAAGACGTAGATCACCTGAACCGGGGGAAGTCCGAATGCTGAAGTTCGAATTGCGAAGCTCAGCCAATTTGCCATTCCGAATTTGGCATTCGGCATTTCCCTCAAACCCACTCCGCGCAGAGCAACTCCGCCTGCGCGAGGACGGTCTTCACGGCCTCTTCCTGCAAGCCCGGCGAATCGCGGGAGGAAAACGGGCCGATCAAGATGGACAACGCGCAGCGTTGGGCGCAGCCCGACCGAGCGGGATCGCGAGGGAGTCAATAGCCGTGTTTGTTCAGGATGCGCTTCACCATCACTTTGATCTTGGCGCGGGCGCTTTCGCGGAGCGTCCAGTCGATGGCCTGGCGAAGTGCGAATGCTGAAATCCGAATTGCGAAGTTCTGGCCATTCGACATTTCAAGTTCGTCATTCGACATTTGCCTCGGTCCTTGGCGAGTTTGATCAGCTCTTCGATGACCTGCATCGTGCTGATGGCGCGGTCAGCCCCAAAGGGGCGTGATATACCAGCCCAGGGCAACGCCCTGGGTATGCGTCCCCATGGAATCAAGCCCTGAAGGGGCGGCACAACCGTTATCTCGCCCCTTCAGGGCTTGGGATGTTTTTGACGATCGATCCCAGGGCGTTGCCCTGGGCTGGCATGTGCCGCGCCGTTGGCGCTCAAAAGCGGCGGCGGTGAAGACGTCGATCACCTCGCCCGGGGGAAGTGCGAACGCAGAAGTGCGAGTGGCGAAGCTCAATCAGTTCGTCATTCGAAATTCCTCATTCGAACTTCTCCTCGTCGCCCACCAGCGCCACCAGCGCGGCCCACTTCGTCTTTCGGTTGATGCAGTCGTTGCCCCTCGACTCCTGCACCCTGCGGGCTGCGCTTCGCTCCGTCTGTTTGCCTCACGTTGTTCGCCCTTCGGGCTGCCTGAGGCAGGCTATCTCCACTTCGTTCCGGTTCGCGGCATCCCATGCCGCTCGGCTCTCCTTCTTCGTCAGCTCCTCGCCTTCGGTGATTTCCTCAAACTCCGCTTCGAGCTTCGGCAGTCCGGCGGCGTTCAGGCTCAGCTTGGAACCGAAGGAGCCAAGTGGGGCGACTGAACCGGAGGCGAAGCCGGAGATAGCCAGCCGCAGGCTGCCCGAAGGGGGCGCGCAGCGCAGCAAATAGACAACGCAACGCGTTGGGCGAAGCCCGACCGAGCGGGGCCGCGAGGGAGTCAAATGCGGCTCTCATAATAGATCGGCACCGTGGCCTTGTCGGCGACGGCACGCTGGATGTCGTAGATGGAACCGAGCGGAGCGAGATGGACAGGAGCGAAGCGACGTGCCCGAAGGGTGCGACCGGAGGGGAGCATCAAATGTAATCGCCGAAGACCGCCCGCGTGTTCGCGTCCGTATTCTCGATGGGCGTGCCGGTGACTGGAGGGAGCGGGGGCCGACCGACAGAGACAATGCGCAGCATTGGGCGAAGCCCGACCGAGCGGCGGCAGCGAGGGAGTCAACCCGATGAACGACGCATTCGGCAAGGCATCGCGCAGGTTGCTGGCGAAGCCGTAGGACATCTCGCCGGTCTTTTCATTCACCTTGCCGCCGAAGCCATACTGGCTGCGGTGCACTTCATCCGCTGTCAAGATGTGGTGACCGTCCGCGAGCATCACCCCGATCGCGGCAGGCTACTTCCCCGCCAACGCCTGCTCGCACTCGTCGAGGGTGGCTTCTACAACAGAAGGGTCGAGCGTGCCGAGGCGGGTGAAGATTTCCACTGCGCGCCGAGCATGGGGCAGGGCCTCGGCGGCCTTCGCCTGCCGCACGAGGGCGTGGGCGAGGAGGTGGTTTGCTCCAGCGAATAACTCCTCGCGACGGACGGCCTCGGCCAAGCGAAGCACTTCGGGTGAAAAGAAATGCTTCGGGAGGCGGGTGCCTTCGGCGATCATTCTGTCACAGCGGATAGCCTCGGCCAAGCGAAGTGCTTCGCGCGCCAAGGTCTCGGCGGACGGCCAGTCCTCGCGGAGGAGAGCCAGATCAGCCAGATTCCCGGTGAAGGCGGCTACCTTCTCGTCGTCACCGACAGCGCGGGCTATGCGCAGCGCCTCGCGACAATGGCCCTCCGCCGCATCGAAATCGCCGGAGTCCTTCTCGGCAGCGGCGAGGTCGATCAGGCCGACGGCCACTTCCACGCTCTCGGCGGCGACGCTGCGATCCAGTTCGATCACCTTGCGATAGGCGGAAATGGCGGCGGGGTAATCTTTCCTCAAACGGTGCGCGTGACCGCGCCATTGGATGACGGAAGCCTGCTTCCTAGCGCTGACCTGCGCGCAATGGTAATGCGCCTCCGCCAAATCAACATACGCTAGCACCTCGTCGGCTTGGCGACGCGAGTAGAGTTCCTGGGCAATCCCAAGAGCCCACCAGCCAGCAGTCTCATCGTCGCCTTCGGTGACGGCTCTAGCGCGCGTTTCATGATATAGTGCTAGGCGTTCGTCCCAGCGGCCTCTGGCTCCGAGGAAAGGAAGGAGCGCGGCGCAAATGACTTTGAATTGAAGGTCGGCCCCCGCAATAAACCGCGGAAGGGCCGGAGCTATCGTAGGCCAAACTAAATCAAGAGCCTTGAAGCTTTCCGCAGTGAACCCGAAGTTCTCCATGATGAGCGCATAGGCGCGCTTTTCCAGCCGGTCGCCGGTTTCCTCCACCGCTTCGGGTCGCTCATTTCGCAGATAAACTGCGGCCATGGGGACAAGGACGAACTGTTGATCTTCCTCGTCTGGGATTACCAGCGCACGACTGGCGAGATCGCCGAGGGCGGTTCCGGCTGCGGTCTCCGAGATGCCTGCGAGTTCCGCGATGAGCTTCGTCTCGACGGGCTGGGTGAAGTAGGTGAGCGCGGCGAGGACTTTGGTTTCCGCCTCGGTGAACGTGTCAAGCAGATCGCCGAAGATGAACTCCAGCGGGTCGTTTCCTTTTGGCGCGCTGCGGAGGAAAGCGAGGGCGGTGGCGATGGTGCGGCATCTTCCACGGCCAAGCTGTCCGGCCACCCAGCGGATGAGGAGCGGGTTGCCGCCGGTTTCCTCGTAGAGGTGGATGCGGTCTTCCCGGCCCGCCTTTTTCAGCAGCGGTCGGCCTTCCTCCAATTCGGCGAGGAGCGCGAGGGCGGCGTCCTGTTCGAGCTTGGCGAGGCGGATGATGCGGGCGTCCTGATCCGTGCGGCGGCGGCTGGTGACGATGGCCTTGCACCCCGGCGGGAGCTGGCTGAGGAACTCGAACAGCCGGTTTTGGTCGTTCTTCGGGAGGGATTCGAGGTTGTCGAGGATGAGCAGGGCCTGCGCGGGCTCCAGAGCCCCGATGACGAGGCGCGCGCGGTCGGTCTCGGGCGATTTCGCGAGGTCCGGCTGCTTCAGCAGGCGGGCAATCTCATTCAGCATCTCGATGTAGCCGGGAACGACGAAGTCGCTGACCTTCACCTCGCCATCGGCGGTGAGCTTGCGGGATTTCGACGAGACGAAAAGGATCTGGCGGAACAGCCCCTCCGGCGCCTCTAGCGCCGCACGAATGGCAAGCGAGGTCTTGCCGATGCCACCGGGGCCATCAATGAGCGCACCCCACGTGCGGGTCTTCGGCGAAAGGGCGTCGGCGATCTTCCGCAGCTCCTCGGTGCGACCGTAGAAGAACGGGAGGTGAGGGAGATTGTGCGGCGTGTTGGAATGGCGAATGCCGGATGACGAATGGCGCAGGGCGGGCCCGGATTTCGTGTAGTGGTCCTTGGGCTTGCCTTCGTTGATAGCGAGGCGTTCGAGGATGAGCGCGGCGGCCTGCTCGGGAGTCTTCTTGTCGAGGTCAATGAAACCGGCGAGACCGTGGAGTCCCTTGCCATCTGCGCGATCAAAACGGGTGAGCAGAACAGGCTTTTCATTATCTTCCTTCACGAACGCAAAAATCGCTCGCCACTCCAAGCCACACCATTCCTTTCTATCGTAGTCCTTGCAGAAGACCGCGACAATTAGGTCGGTCTCCTTGCGGTAAAGGTCGGGCAGTGAAAACGCGAGATTCGCGTGCGCAAACTCCGCCTCGTGGAATTTGTCGTAGAGAATTTTGCCCTCGCCGAACTGCTTCGCGAGAATGGCCGCGACGTTCGCAACAAAGTCTCTTTTTTCCCCCGCAAAAGAGAATGCGATTCTAAAGCGCTTAGCACTCATCGGATTGGCAGGCACAAGTTGGCGCAAACGACCTGCGCGAGGGAGCCTTTGATGGGGGCGTCGTCGAGGCGCAGGGGAAGGGAGCGGCGCTCCTTGTTCAGCGGGCCGCGAAAGCGGAACGTGCCGAACTCCAACTGCGCCCAGTCCGAGCCGAACGCATTCGCCGACATGCAGAGTCTTGGAATCCCGAATGAAGCACTCATGGCTTTACTGGCATCACGTCCGGATACGGCCCGAGGAACCTTTCGCCGTTGAAGTGGATCATGTGGTCGGGGTCCTCGGCGATCCAGACCTCGGACTCCCAGGCGATGTGCGAGACGAAGGTCTGCATGGTGCGGCGGTTCTCGAAGGCGGTGACGAAGACGAGGCCCGCCTTGCAGCCGGCGAACAGGTCTTTGAGTTCTTTGCGGCGCTTGCCGTCCACCGGGCCGGCACTGGTGACGGCTTCGATGAGCAGGAGCCAGTTCTTGGCACGGTAGTGGACGATGACATCGGGAATCTTGGCGGCGGAATCCAAGGTGACTCCGAGCGCGGCCAAGCCTGTGGTTTCCAGATGGACGAATTTGTTCTCGGTATCGCCGATGTAGAGAACCACGCCGCCGGGGGCGAAGGCGGGGCAAAAGTGTTCGATGATGGCCTTGATAAGCGGATTCTGGCCGCCAGGTGAGAGAGCGACTTGGGAGCCATCGGGCAAGGTAACGGGCACGCGGGCAAGGTCGCGCTTCCGGGCAATCTCGTGCTTGAGCGTCTCGCGACTGGCGAGGTAATGCGCCAAGGCGGGAGTCCAATCGAGGGTGCCGAACTTGCGGAAGAGAGCGAGGGCGGTTGGTTCGATTTGATATACCGTCTTGCCGCTGTTGGTCGGACGGTTCGGGTCGTCGGGATTGCGCAGCAGCAGGCCCTCCTCGACGAAGAACTTCACCGCATCGTCGCGGATGGTTTCGCGCGTGTTGGGCGCGTAGCGGTTGCCGTAGGCGGTCGCGATGAAGTCGATGATGGGGGTGATGCCACGCAAAGGTGCCTGCGCGTCGGCCCATGCGGCATCCGGCTGAAGGTCGAGCAGGGCAAGCAACGTGTAGGCGGCGGTTTCATTCCGTTGCTTCGGACCGAACTGCAAAGCCGTGAGTGCTTCGATGGTTTCTGCGAGCCGCTTTTTACGGGCGGCGGCTTTGCGGTTGGGTTTATCGGCAGGCATGAAGATGTTTAGTGACGAGTTGGTCGATTTCGTCCTGCGAGAGGTCGAGGGTTTTCATGTCGCGGCCCATCGCTTGGAGCGTGTCGCGGTCGGGATAGGCGAGGGTGCGCAGGTCGGTGGCGTTCACCTGGGTGTGGCCGCTGAAGCGCCGGAAATACTGGTCAACGACGGTGGAGTTCAGGAAGGCGTAGAGGCCGACGGCCAGGGTGCGCTCCAAGCCATGCCCGCAGGTGTGGAAGTAATTCAGGTGGTTCTCGAAGCCGACCCACTTCGTCTTCACTTGGTCCGGGTCGAACAGGCAGGCGACGAGACGGCGGCGCTCTTCCTTTGACGTGAAACGTTTCGTGAGCAGATACACGCCGGAAGGCACGAGCCATGGGCGCGTCTCGTCGTTGTCGAGTATGGCGTTGGGCTTGCGGGCTTCGAGCTTGGGCCAGTGGACGGTGCCGCCATTGAAGTGGCAGGGATAGAGCAGAGGCACGGTGCCGCGCTCGGGTTCCTTGCGGAGGGCGTCTTTGAGGCGGAAGTCCACGACGCGCCCGGTGGAGACGGTCACGCCCAGCGAGGCGAGGCTGGAACTGAGGCCGTCCATGGTTTCCTTGGCCGTGGCGTGGCTGGCCGTGGATGGGATGTGGATGAATTTCTCGCGGTCGTGCGGGTGAACGATTTCGGCGAAGGGGAAAACGGTTTCCGTGATGCCGTCGCCATGCTCACCGCTGCTGCTGGAGATGATCAATTCGCTGGGTTGGTGACGGCCCTTCACCGCGTGGAAGATGATGTTCTCCTGCAACACGCTGTCGTCGCGAAAGGCGGCTTGGCGGGATTCAAAGACGTGGAGTCGGCGCAGCTCCAGATGGCTCAAAAAGTCTTCGCGGAATGGGCGAAAGTAAGGGCCGTTGCAGAAACTCCGTGGAGTGATGCCGACGAGTTGCCCGCCGGGAACCAATAGCCTTTGAATGATGGCAATGAAGCCAGTGTAGAGGTTGCTGGTTTCGACGCCGACGGAACGCAGCGCGCGTCGCTCGGCGGAGTCGGTGCCGATTTTGCGGTAGGGTGGATTCGCGATGGCGACATCGAAGGCGGGTGGATGCGTGCCGAACAAATCACCCGCGAGACGTGCCGACATTTCTTGAATGAAGTCGGCGGAATGGATGATGAACGTGAAGCGAATGCCCGCATCGGCGCAGCGGTGCTCGCACCCACGCATCGTCTCGGAAAGCGCGTCTAGGATTTCACCGTCGAGTTCATAGAGGGTGACTTCGATGGCACGAACACCGTCGAGCTTTTCACAGCACCGGGAGACAAACGCGGCAGTGAGTGAGCCAGCACCCGCGCCCGCATCCAGCAAGCGCACCGTTCGCGGAAGCGGTCCAAACATTGAGGCCATGAAGTCAGCCACAGGCGTCGCGGTGAGGAACTGACCGAGTTCCTCCTGACGACTTCTGGGGTTTTCTATGGCCGCAAGTTTCATGGCGTCATGCTACCAAGCTGAGTTCCGTTTCGCCATCGAACAAACGGGCATCGTTCGCCGAATTGAGCGTGCTATTTTTTCCGCAGAACCAGAGGCAGACGGGAATCTGCGTGCTGTAGAAGAGCTGGCCGGGGAGGGCGACCATGCAGTCCACGAGGTCGGCCTCGATGAGAGCACGGCGGATGTCGCCTTCGCCGGACTGGTTGGAGGACATGCTGCCATTGGCGAGGACGAAGCCGGCCATGCCCTGCGGGGCGAGGTGGTGGATGAAGTGCTGCACCCAGGCAGGGAAAGTTTGAAGGCAGAATGATGAAGGAAGAAAGGCGATCAGGCTGATTCGCGCGCTTTCTTGATGATGGTGACGAAGATGGCGGTCAGTTCGTCGCATTCTGCACGGAGCGGTTGCAGCTTCGCTGCGGGAACGATCTCTCCATCGACGAGCAGTTCCAGCCAATACGCGGATTCTTCGAGCTCCCGTAGCGAGTCGCCGCACTTCGCGATGAACTCGGCTTTGCTCCGCCCGCGATGGGCCTCCCGGTAATTCGCCCCGACGGATGTTCCCGAGCGGAGCAGTTGTTTTCCGAGCGCCTGAGCTTCCGTCGATTTTGGCAGACTTCCGAACAGGCGGATGATTCGCAGCGCAAACTGTTTGGTGCGGTCCTTGAGGTCGTTTTCTTCCTTCATAATTCTGATTTCGCACTTCACTCGTGCCGCCGGAGCCGCAGGCGGGGTCGTAGATGCGGCCGTTGTCCTTCGCTGCGCTCACGACCTGCGGTGAGGCTTCGCTTTGAAGGAATGCGCTGCCGCGCAGGGCAGTGTAGGGGGCGAGCATCTCGACGAGGCAGCGCACGACGCAGGACGGGGTGGAGTAAATGTCGAATGACGAATTTCGAATGACGAATGGGCGCACGGTCTTCACTTCGACACTCGCACTTCGGACTTCGCACTTTGCCGGGTCGCCGTTCTTGCCCTCGGCGCTGGCGAAGCGGGTGAGGAAATATTGATGAGCGCCGCCGCGCTCACCCTTCGGGCTGCCTGCGGCAGTCTTACTCGCTCCGCTCGTTTCCGCGGCGTCCATGTTGTTGCTCCGGTTGCCTTCGGCTGTCTCCGCTCCGCTCCGGCTGTCGGCGGTGAGCCAGGGCTTGGCCTCGGAGCCGGTGGTGGCGGTGCTGGTGTCTTTGCTGCCGTTGGATTTGGTGCGGGCCATTTACCCGGTCATTTTCAAACGATTGTCGGCAGAGAAGCACGCGCCAAAATCTGTTCTTTGCAGCACCTGCCCCCAAAGCCCCGCTTTGAAACGAGGAGAACTCTTCCATCCTGGCCCGGGTCTGTGCAGACTGCCGGGAAATGGCTGATCACTTTTCTAACCGATGAAAACCGCATACCTCGTCGCCAGTGGCGACCTTCGACTCTCGGCAAACCAGGTCTGCTGGCCCGCGCAGGCCGCGATGGAGCAAATTCTGACGCGGGCGTTGAAAGCCGAGGGATGGGCCGTGCGGCGGGCGCATCCGTTCGACAAGGTGAAGCAGCACGGCTTCATTGATTCACAACGGATGGGGATCGAGGTGTTTCGCGACATTCCGCCGGCTGCGCCGCTCATCGTCGCGGAGGCGGTGTGGCAGTATTCGCATCATTTGCTGGCGGGGCTGACGACGCATCGGGGGCCGATCCTCACGGTGGCAAACTGGAGCGGGCAGTGGCCGGGGCTGGTCGGGATGCTGAATCTCAACGGCTCGCTGACGAAGGCGGGCGTGCGCTACTCGACGCTGTGGAGCGAGGAGTTCACGGACGACTTTTTCCGCACGAAGCTGCGGCAGTGGCTGAAGAGCGGGCGCATCACGCATGACACGTCGCACGTCCGTCCGCTCGACGAGGTGAAAGTGCCCGCGACGGCGCGGAAGCTCGGCGAGAAGCTCGCGGCGCAGCTCGTGCGCGAGAAGGCGATCTTGGGCGTTTTCGACGAGGGCTGCATGGGCATGTTCAACGCCATCATCCCCGATCACGCGCTGCACGCGTGCGGCGTGTTCAAGGAGCGCCTCAGCCAGTCCGCGCTCTACGCGGAGACGATGCGCACGACCGACGCCGAGGCGGATGCGGTGCGCGCGTGGCTGGAGAAACGCGGGATGAAATTTCACACCGGCCCGAGGCACGAGCGCGACCTGACCGGCGATCAGATCCGGCTTCAGTGCAAAATGTATGTCGCCGCCGTGCGGATCGCGGATGACTTCGGCTGCGACGCCATCGGCATCCAGTACCAGCAGGGGTTGAAAGACCTGCTGCCGGCGAGCGATCTCGTGGAAGGCACGCTCAACAACTCCGACCGTCCGCCGGTGCGCTCGCGCGATGGCAAGCGCGTGCTTTTCAAAGGCGAACCCGTGATCCATTTCAACGAAGTGGACGAGTGCGCCGGGCTGGACGGGCTGCTCACGAATCGCGTGCATCGCGCGCTCGGGCAGCCGGTCGAGAACACGCTCCACGACGTGCGCTGGGGCGCGGAGTTCGGCGGCGAATACGTGTGGGTCTTTCTCATCAGCGGCGCGGCGCCGCCCGCGCATTTCATCGGTGGCTGGAAAGGCGCGGAAGGTTTCCGCCAGCCCGCGATGTATTTCCCGAATGGCGGCTCGACGCTGCGCGGCATCAGCAAGCCCGGCGAAATCGTGTGGTCGCGCATCTACGTCGAAGGCGAGGCGCTGCACATGGACATCGGTCGCGGGGGAGTCGTGACGCTGCCTCGCGAGGAGACCGAGCGACGCTGGCAGGGCACCACGCCGCAATGGCCGATCATGCACGCCGTCACCTACGGCGTTTCGCGCGACCAGCTCATGGCGAAGCACCAGGCGAATCACATCCAGGTCGCCTACGCGCACGACGCGCGCGCCGCCGACGCGTGTCTTTTTGCGAAGGCCAGCTTCGCCCGTGCGCTCGGGATGAAGGTGAACGTGTGCGGCTCAGTGGGGCGGTGAATGTCGCAGCGCGGGCTTTTTCCGTCAGCCTGCGCCCTTCGCCCGACCATTGTGCGGGGAACACGGTCAAACAACCGCCGCCGTGGGAGATTGAACGACTTGCATGAAGTCCCCGATCGGATCCACCGCGCCTGCCCGGCGAAGCGAACTTGTTTCGTTTCGCAGCCATTGCGTTGCACTGATCATTGCTGGGTGCGGGGTGTTCGCGAATTTGCCGGGAGCGGATGCGGAAGAGGCGGCCCCGGCGAAACCCAGCGCCGAACAGGTCGAGTTTTTTGAAACCAAGATCCGCCCTCTTTTTGCAAACGAATGCTATCGCTGCCACAGCAGCGAGGCCAAAAAACTGAAAGGCGATCTCCACCTGGACACGCACGCCGGGATTCTGAAGGGCGGCGAGAGCGGGGCCGCCATCGTGCCCGGAAAGCCCGACGAGAGTCGGCTGATCCAGGCGGTGCGCTACAAGGATGAGGACACGGCGATGCCTCCGAAAAAGAAACTCGCCGATGCGCAGGTCGCGGATCTCGAGACATGGATCCGGATGGGCGCTCCCTGGCCGGCAAAGGAGGCGGGTGGGAAGCCTCTGGCGGACAAGAAATCGGGATATGACTGGGCAAAGTTTCGCGCGGAGCACTGGGCCTTTCGCAAAGTGGCAAAGGCCGAACCGCCCACGGTAAAGGACGCGGCGTGGGTGCGGGGCCCGCTCGATCGCTTTGTCCTGGCCCGGCTCGAAACCGCCGCGCTGAAACCTGCGCCGCCCGCGGAAAAACGCATACTGATCCGCCGCGCCCACCTCGACCTTACCGGCCTGCCGCCCACACCCGAGGAAGTCGCGGCGTTTCTCGGCGATGAATCGCCCGGAGCTTTTGCGAAGGTCGTGGACGCGCTGCTCGCGTCGCCTCAATACGGCGAACGCTGGGGCCGCCACTGGCTGGATGTCGCGCGGTACAGCGACGGGCTGGGCGGGTTTCTCGACGCGGAGGCGTTGCCGGAGGCGTGGCGTTACCGGGATTGGGTCGTCGCCGCGCTGAATCGCGACATGCCGTACGACCAGTTCGTGAGGGCGCAAATCGCGGGCGATCTTCTCCCGGATGACCGTGACTTGAGCATCGCGACCGGCTTTTTCGCGGTCGGGCCGACTTACATTTCCGACGGCGGCGACCCCGAGGCTACGGCGCAGGCCCAGGCGGAGACGCTGGCGGATCGGGTGGACACTTTCTCCCGCGCGTTTCTCGGGCTGACGGTGGCGTGCGCCCGCTGTCACGATCACAAATTCGACCCGATCACCGCGCGCGACTACTACGCGCTTGCGGGGATTTTCAACAACTCGAAGGCCGGGCTTGTTCTGCTGCAGAATGGCAGTCTCGCAGCGGCTTTCGACGCCGGGCAGAAAGCGATCAAGGAGCAGGAAAAAAAGATCAAGGATGCCAAGGCCGACGAAGCCACCAAAGCATCCATCCCGGCCATGAAGGAGGAGTTGGAACGCCTCAAGAAATCCGCTCCGCCTCCGCCGCCCAAGGCGCACATGCTCTCGGAGAGCGGGAACAAGGACATGCCCGTCGCCATTCGCGGCGATCTGCGCAAGCCGGGCGAACCCGCGCCGCGCCGCTTTTTGCAAATCATCGCGGGCGAAAATCCGCCGCTCTTCAAGGAGGGCAGCGGCCGTCGCCAGCTCGCGGACGCCGTCGCTGATCCCGCCAATGCGCTGACTGCGCGGGTGATCGTGAACCGGGTTTGGAAACACCACTTCGGCCACGCGCTGGCGCGCACCCCGAGCAATTTCGGCGTGATTGGCGAAAAGCCCACGCACCCGGAACTGCTCGACTGGCTGGCGGCAGCCTTCGTGCAGGAAGGGTGGTCGCTGAAAAAACTCCACCGGATGATCCTGCTCTCCGCCACCTGGCAGATGAGCAGCCGCTACAGCGCGGACGCCTTCGCGAAGGACGGCGAGAACCGCCTGCTCTGGAGAATGAACCCGCGCAAACTTGAAGTGGAATCCTGGCGCGACAGCCTGCTCGCGGTGACCGGCGAACTCGATCGCGCCATTGGCGGCCAGCCCACGGACCGCATTCTCGAATCCAACCGCCGCATGCTTTACGGAAAAGTCAGCCGCAATGGCGACCGTTTCCTTTCCGATGAATTCCTGCGTCTCTTCGACTTCCCCGCCCCGCGCTCGACGAGCGAGCAGCGCACCACCAGCACGGTGCCGCAGCAGCATCTTTTCATGATGAACAGCGCATTCATGGCCGCCCGCGCAAAGGCGTTCGCCGCGCGTCTGGAACGGGAGTCCGCAGAGGATCGCACCCGGATCGCGCGCGCCTACCAGTTGCTCTACTCGCGCCTGCCGTCAGCGGGGGAAACCAGCCTCGGCCTCACTTTCCTCGCCGACACGGCTGGCGGTGAAGCCCGGGCACGCTGGGAATCCTACGCGCAAGTCCTGCTCTCCGCCCACGAGTTCGGACAGCTCCAGTAGCCGTCATGCGATTCCCCGCCGACGAATCCGAACCGCTCCCAGTGGGCAAGGCAATGCCCTGCGGAATCCTCCCGTTGGTCACAATTGGCTCGCTGCTGCTGTCCGGGTTGGTTCCGGTGGCATTCGCGGAGCCGATCGTTGCAGGCGTCACATCGAGCAAGCTCGATCCGGAGATGAAGGGACTGGTGCTGATTGAGGAGTTGAACTGCGCGGGCTGTCACACTGGCGATGGGTCGCTCGCGGCGCGCTCGAAGAAAGCGCCGCGGCTCTCCGAGGCCGGCTCGCGCGTAAATCCGAACTACCTGGAGGAATTCATCCGCGATCCCCATGGGAGCAAGCCCGGCACCACGATGCCGGATTTGCTGGGACGATTGGGCGACGCGGAAATGAAGGAAGCGGCGACTGCGCTCACGCACTTTTTGTCATCGCTGAAGAAGAACGACTTCGCCTTGCAGCCGCCGGATGCGGTGGCGGCGGAGCACGGAAAACGACTGTTTCATTCGCGTGGATGCGCCGCGTGTCATTCGCCTCGCGATGAGAAAGGAGCGGAGTTGCTTGCCAGGAATTCCGTCCCGCTGGGTGCGCTGGAGAAGAAATACAGCTTCAGGAGCTTGGTGGATTTTTTGCGGCAGCCGCACGCGAGCCGCCCCTCGGGGCGGATGCCGGACATGCGACTCTCCGGAGCGGACATCGAGCGCATCGCGCATTATCTTTTGCAAAACACGCGCGTGCCCGGTGCGCTCGCGTTCACGCTCTATCGCGGGCAGGTGTGGGAGGGACTGGGCAGCGACAAGGTGACTGCGGAGCGCGCGGGGCATGTGAAGGATTTTGATTTGGAGAGTCTGGGGAAGCCGCAGCATCACACCGCGATCCGATACGACGGCTGGCTGAAAGTCGCAGCGAAAGGACGACACACGTTTTTCCTGAAGATGAACGGCGGCTCGCTGCTCGTGGACGGCAAGCCGCTCATCCAGCAGGAGCCGAGCGACCGGCGCGGCGTGAAGGATCTCTCGGGCGCGGCGGAACTCGACGCGGGCTGGCGCAAAATCCAGCTCACGTATTTTCACACGGGCCGCGAGGCGAAGTTCTCGTGCGAGATGGAAGGCCCGCAGTTTCCGCGCGGGCCGATTCCGTCGGCGATCCTGTCGGTCTCGAACGAGAAGATTCCCGTCTTCGAGCCGCTCAAGCTGGACGCCGCTCTCGCCGCGCGAGGGCGCGAGCATTTCGCAAAACTCGGCTGCGCGAATTGCCACGATGATTTGAAAATCCCGGGCAATGCGAACACGCCATTTGCAAAGCTCGATGCGAGCCGCGGATGCCTCGGCGAAGCCGCCGGTGCGTGGCCGCATTTCGATCTGAACGCGGAGCAGCGGGGGTGGATCGCCAGGGCACTGCCACACGCGGAAAAACCGCAGCTCAACGACACGCAGCAGATCCACAAGACGCTCGCCACATTCAACTGCATCGCCTGTCACGAGCGCACCGGGCTCGGCGGCATCACCCCGGAGCGCAACGCGCTTTTCACCGGCTCGCAGCCAGCGCTGGGCGATCAGGGCCGGCTGCCTCCGCCGCTTTCCCATGTCGGGGCGAAACTGAAGCCGGAATGGCTCGGCGAGGTGCTGCTGCGCGGGAAACGTCAGCGCGATTATCTGGACGCCGCGATGCCGCAATTTGGCGAGGCAAACGTCGGGCATCTCGTGGAGCTGTTTGGCAAGGTGGATCAGCTCGAGACTGCGGTGCTGCCCAAGGTCGCGAATATCCAGGAGTCGAAGAATGCCGGCTACGAGCTGGTCGGCACCACGGGGCTGAGCTGCGTCGTGTGCCATGAATTCAACGGGCAAAAATCGGGCGAGGTCAGCGCGCTCGACATCGCGCGCGTGCCGGAGCGGCTGAAGAAAAACTGGTTCGCGCTCTACATGCGGCAGCCGTCGCGTTTTCACCCGACGGTGATCATGCCGAGCTATTGGCCGGATGGTCAGTCCACCCGCCCGGCGATCCTCGGCGGCGACACCGCGCGACAGATCGAAGCCCTGTGGACGTACTTGGAGGATGGCGTCCGCGCGAAGAAGCCGGCCGGCTTGGGGCGGCAGTCGAACGAAATCCGCGTGGCCGATGTCGCGGAGATCGTCCGCGGACGCGGCACCGCAGGCTTCCGCGGAATCGGCGTCGGCTATCCGGGGCGCATCAGCCTCGCGTTCGACTCGGAGGAAATGGCGCTGCGGATGTTGTGGTCGGGCGAGTTTGCGAATGCGGACTCCGGCTCGTTTCATCCGCGCGGCACGAACCGCATTTCGTTCCCGCCGGGCATCCCGTTTCACCGGCTGCAATCGCCCGACGACCACTGGCCCTACAAGGGGAAGACGAACCACACATTCCCGCAAGATCACGGCTACCAGTTCCGCGGCTACCGGCTCGACGTGCTGCGCAGGCCGACGTTCATGTATCGCTATGGCGAGATTGCGGTGGAGGATTTCTTCGAGGACCTGCCTGCCGCGACCGGGGAGACGTTTTTCCGGCGCACGCTGCGCTTCGACGCGCCCGCCGTGCAGCAGCCGTTCCTTTTCCGCGCCGCAGCCGGCGGGAAAATCACCGCCGCCGACCGCGCCTTCACGGTGGACAAGCTCCGGCTCCGCATCGCCAGCGACCACACGGCAATCGTCCGCGAAGGCGAACCCGGGGAAGTCTTGGTCCCGCTCACACTGCCGAAGGGCCGCTCCACTCTCACTCTGGAATACCAATGGTGAACACACGCTCCATCATGGCCGTCGTGGCCTTCGCAAGCACCCCGCTCCTCCGCGCGGCCGAGGATCTCGGCGAAATGTGGGGCACCGCCGCGGAGGAGGCGAAATACTATCCCATCGTCAACATCCCGATCCCGCCCGGAGTCCCGATGCGGCCCGGCAGTTTCGAAATCCTGCCGGACGGACGGCTGGCGGCGGGCACGCGGCGCGGCGACATCTATTTCATCAAGTGCGCGTTCGATTCGCCGCCCGCGCCCGAGTATCACCTCTTCGCGAGCGGGCAGGATGAGACCTTTTCGCTTTCGTGGAAGGACGGCGCGATGACTGCGGTCACATGGGGCGAGGTCACGCGCATTTCCGACACCGATGGCGACGAAATCGCGGATCGCTACGACACGCTCACGAGCAACTGGGGATACGCCGAGGGACACGAGTTTGCGTTTGGCTCGAAGCCCGATGCCGAGGGAAACATCTGGGTCGCGCTCGGCCTGAGCGGTTCGTATGAGTCGCACAATCTCTTCCGCGGCTGGGCGGTGAAAGTGACGCCGGACGGAAAGATGATTCCCGTGTGCAGCGGACTGCGCAGCCCCGGCGGCGTGGGTGCCAACGCGGAAGGCGCGATGTTTGTCATCGAGAGCCAGGGGCCATGGAACGGCTGCTGTTCGCTGAAGCATCTCAAGCCCGGCGCGTTCCTCGGACATCCCGTGAGCTACAACTGGTATCCCTTCTCCGGCATGAAGACCCCGGAGGTCACGCCGAACACCGGATCGCGCATGGGCGTGGAAAAGAAGCGCGTGAAGGAACTCGTGCCGCCCGCCGTGAAGTTTCCCTACATCAAAATGGGGCGCTCGATCTCCGGCTTCCGGCTCGACAAGACCGGCGGCAAATTCGGCCCGTTCGACGGTCAGCTTTTCCTCGGCGACTACACGCAGAGCATCATCATGCGCGCGACGACCGAGCAGGTGAACGGCGTGTGGCAGGGCGCGTGTTATCCCTTCCGCGAAGGACTCGCCACGGGGATCATGAATGTGGAATTTTCGCCGAAGGGCCAGCTCATCGCTGGAGGATTCACGACGAACCGCCAGTGGCCCGTGCGTGGGACCGAGCCGTTTGCCATCCAGCGCATTGATTGGAACGGCGTCGTGCCCTTCGAGATCAAGGAGATCAACATTCGCAAAGACGGCTTTCTCATCACATTCACCAAGCCCGTGGACAAACAAGTCGCCGCGAAACCCGACGCCTACCACATCACCACCTACACGCACATCTACCACGGCGCCTACGGCAGCCCCGAGGTGGATCAGACCACCGCGCGTGTCACCGAAGCCGTGCCGTCCGCCGACGGACTCTCCGTCTATGTCCATCTCGACAAAATCACCGAAGACCACATCCACGACTTTGATCTCGGCAAAATCACCGCGCCGGACGGCCATCACCTCCTGCACAACAAGGCCTACTATACGGTGAATGAGATCCCAAAGAACTAGCGAACCACGCCGCGAACTGGCCGACGGTGAACAGTGCCGGGCTCGGGCCGGTCATACACACCGATTGCCCGTGTCTTTCCTCTCGTGGAAGTGAAGTGCTCTCACCGCGACAGCCAGACATTTGCGGTTTGGCAGTAAACGCGTACCTCGCCCGTTCATCCTCCACGCGCATCAGCGTGCGGCTATGCGTCCAGTTCAATTGCGGACGCAGTGCGTCCGCAATTGGGAACGCGAGGTAAAACTGCCTCATTTTTTCCAGACTCTGGACATCAAACCCGCGCCCGAATTCCTCCGCGAACTTCTCCGCCAGCCGCAGCAGCAACTTCGCCCCATACTCCACCCGCGCCGCACCGCCCTGCGCGGACTCGACAATGTGCCGCCCTACGCCCCAGACGGTGTGTCGTTGAGTAAACTTTGCCTTCGTGGTGCTCGGCGACACGGCGGTTCAGGTCGTTGGTGAAGCCAACGTAAAAATTGCCGTCGGCGCTGCGTTGCAGGACGTAAACGTAGTAGAACATTTCTCACGGGGTAAATTTGGCCGGCGTCGGCGTGGTCGAGGGTGCCGAGCTTGAGGTCTATGATGACGAGGCAGCGCAGGCGGCGCTGGAATCACTTGGCCGCTTTGAGTTGTTTCAGTTCCGCCATCGCCTCCGCGAGTCCCTTGCCGATGCCGCCGAGGATTTTCGCGGAGCCGAGGTAGTGGAATTCGAGGTTCGAGATGCCTTTCTCGAGCACCGTGCGCTCGCGCTCCGTCATGCCCTCGGCGCGGAGTTTATCCAGTGCGGCTTTTTCCTCGGCGGGCTTCAGGTTGCCGTCTTTCGCCAGGTTTTTCGCCTGCTGCTTGAGCGCGTTTTCCTTCGCCTTGGCGGCGGTGAGTTCCTTGTCCCAATACTTCTCCGTCAGCACCGCGGCGACGTTGACTTTGAACTCCGGCATCAGCGCGGGCGCGGCCATCGCGGCGCGGATGTTGTCGTGTGTCGGTTTGTAGCGCTGCTGGTCGGGAGCATACTCCGCCGTCGGCCCGCCGACGCCTATCACGCCAATGACGAAGGGCATTTTCGGTGCGTTCAAATCCTTGCGCACATCGCGGATGAAATGCGCCATCGCCGTGCTGTAAGCGTCGTAGCCGCCGGCCTTGTCGCGATTCGGATAAGTGCCGCCGTCCACCATGTCGTTCCAGCCCTGGAACCACGCGAAGCCCGCGATTTCGCAGCCCTGCGCCGCGTCGTATCCGGGCACCACGCGCTTCGGGTCTGCGAGCACCTTTTTCACATGCTCGATCATCAGCCGGTAATACACGCCCGTCGCCTTCGCCTTCTCCGCATTCATCGCCGCCACGTCCTTGCCTTGTTTTTGGAAAGCCCCGAGCTGCTGCTCATTGAACACATACGGCCCGGCGCTCGGCGGGCGAAAGTCGGTGTTCAGGCTCTTTCCGCCCCACGCCGTCTTGATGAGCAAAACGGGCGCGTCCGTCGCCTTCTCCATGTAGATGCCGAACGTGAATTCCGGCCCGACCTTCTCCGCCGAAGCACCGAAGCCCGCCGTCAGCGTCCCCATTCTCTCCTCCTGCTCGTCCTTCCCGCAGCCGAGGGCGGAAATCCACACGCGCTCGCAGACCTTCGGCTTGCCGTCGGGGCCGAGCATCGCGTCGAGCATCGGCTTCGTCGCCGGGTCCATGCCGATGTGCTCGAACGTGCTGATCTTCGCGTGCCCCTGCATGTTCGACTGCCCGGCGAGGATGAAGACTTGCAGCTTCTTCTTCTCCGCCGCCGAGGTGTGGCCGCAAAAAAGCGAAGTGAGCGCAAAGACGGAGAGCAGAAGTTTCAGCGATGGTTTCATGTTTTGATTCTGTGTGAACGTCGTTCGCCAGCCAAGCCGCGCGCGCGGCTCATTTGCCCTTCCGCTCCGACTGCTCCTCCAGCAGTCGCTGCTCGCGAATCAATTCCTGCCGCAACTGCTCCTCCGTCGGCAGCACGAGCTTGTAGCGCGTGGCGAAGAGCTTCTCGTTCCCGTGCAGCACCGAGTAGCGCACCATGGACGCATCTTTCGCCGCGCACAGGATGATGCCCACCGTCGGCCCATCACCCGCGCCGCGCTGCTGTTCGTCGAACATCCGCACATACATGTCCATCTGGCCGATGTCGCCGTGCGTGAGTTCGCGGGGCTTGAGGTCGAAGATGACGAAGCACTTCAGCACGTAGTTGTAGAAGACGAGGTCGAGGTAAAAATCCTTCGTGTCCGTGCTCATCCGCATCTGCCGCGCGACGAAGGCGAAGCCCTTGCCCAGCTCCAGCAGGAACGATTGCAGATGGTCAATGAGCCGCTGCTCCATGTCCGACTCCAGCAACCGCCCCGTCTCCGGCAGACCGAGAAATTCCAGCAGCACCGGGTCGCGCACGAAATCGCGCGGCGACGGCGGCAGCTCCGCGATTTTTTCCTCCGCCTCCGCCCGCACTGCCCCTTTCGCCTTTGGATCCTTGCTGGAAAGCAGCCGTTCATAGTAAAGCCGCGACACCTGCCGCTCCAGCGCCCGCGAACTCCAGTTTTCAGCTTCCGCTTCCTTCGCATACCACTCCCGCGCGTGCTCATCTTCGACCCGTAACAGCGCCCTGTAATGCGACCAACTCAATTTTAGACGCAGTGCGTCTAAAATTGGAAACGTGAGGTAGAACTGCTTCATTTTGTGCAGATTCG
>CAMAUI010000061.1 GCA_945861385.1 Prosthecobacter debontii | reverse complement strand
TGCGTTGAGGCAACGCATCGGCGTCACCTTGCGCCGCTATTGGGAGGATGCCAAATCCATCCTCCGCCTCATCGGTCGAGACTGGTTCCTCTCTCAACTAAACGCTTCGCGGAAAAATCAGGTGTCTGTTTAATATAGAAAGATGGTATCACAAGCACCGCTCATAAAATCCGCTGCGAAGTGCGCGCGAACGACATCGCAAGCGTGTTCGCGACTGCTAGGACTTTGCTTTCGCGCCCGCCGCAGGGGAAACGGTCAGAACCGGGGCGGGCGTCGGGGGGTGAGGTTTATTGGGGGGGCGGACAGAGGATGAAGGTACTGTTTTGGTTTCAACGCGTATTTTACGCGGTAGCCGGATTCCCTGCCGGGACGCGGCCCGCCTTGTTTTTGGAGCCTTGCCAATCCCCCGTTCCACGCCTACCTCTTCGCCCGTGATTCATCTGCCTGCCAGCCGACTTATGCCGCTCCCCGGTGTGATTACGGGCGCGCTCTAGCGCCCGGGCCGGGGAGCTTTTTATCGTTCGGCTGGCACCGCTGTTTTCCGGGTGGGTTGCGGAGCCCGCCTGGTCCCCCGCCGTTTTCGCCCGGAAAATTTTTCTCAAGCTCATGCTCTCGAATCCTTCGTCAAAATACCGCCCTTTCCCGCCGATCAACCTGCCCGGACGACAGTGGCCGTCGCGCACGCTCACCCATGCGCCGATTTGGTGCTCGGTGGATCTCCGCGACGGCAACCAGGCGCTCGCGCAGCCGATGAACGTCGCGCAGAAGCTCGATCTGTTTCACGCGCTCGTGAAGTGCGGCTTCAAGGAAATCGAGGTCGGCTTTCCATCCGCGTCAAACACCGAGTTCCGCTTCAACCGCCTGCTCATCGAAGGCGGCCACATCCCCGGCGATGTGACCGTGCAGGTGCTCGTGCAGGCGCGCGAAGACCTCATCGAGCGCACCATCGAGTCGCTTGCCGGCTCGAAGCGCTGCATCATCCACCTCTACAACTCCACCTCGCCCGCGCAGCGCCGCGTCGTTTTCGGCATGTCGAAAAAGGAGATCATCGGCGTGGCCGTGCGCGGCGCGACCTGGATCAAGGAGCGCCTGCCGCGGCTGGCCGGCACCGAGGTGATGCTCCAGTATTCACCCGAGAGCTTCAGCATGACTGAGGTTGAGTTCGCAAAGGACATCAGCGAGGCCGTCATGGATGTGTGGCAGCCGACGCCGCAGCGGAAGATGATCCTCAATTTGCCCGACACGGTCGAGGTGGCGATGCCGAACGTGTATGCCGATCAAATCGAGTGGATGTGCCGCAACATCCGCGCGCGCGATTCGCTCATCGTCTCGCTGCACACGCACAACGACCGCAACACCGGCACCGCGGCGACCGAGCTGGGCCTGCTCGCCGGCGCGGATCGCGTCGAGGGCACGCTCTTCGGCAACGGCGAGCGAACGGGCAACCTCGACATCGTCACGGTTGCGCTGAACCTCTACATGCAGGGAATCGCGCCGGGCCTCGACTTCTCCAGCCTCGGCACGCTCATCGAAATCTACGAGCGCAGCACCGGCATGACCGTCTCTGCGCGGCATCCGTACGCGGGCGAGCTGGTCTTCACCGCGTTCAGCGGCTCGCACCAGGACGCGATCAAAAAGGGGCTCGCCGAGTGGGAAAAAACGCGCGGCGCGCAGCCGTGGGACGTGCCCTACCTCGCGATAGACCCGCGCGACATCGGGCGCGAATACCGCGAAGTCATCCGCGTGAATTCGCAGAGCGGCAAAGGCGGCGTCGCGTACCTCCTCGAGAGCGAATTCGGCATCGAGCTGCCGAAGGACATGCAGCGCGAATTCGGCCCCATCGCCAACGAACTCGTGGACGCCCTGGGGCGCGAAGTCACCGCCGCCGAGCTGCGCGAGATGTTCATGCGCGAATACACGGCGCGCACTTCACCGTGGGAGCTGGTGCATTTCCATGCCGACGGCGTGGATGGCGTCTTCCACTGCCGGGCCAGCGCGCGGCGCGACGGCGCGGAGGTCACGCTCACCGGCGAGGGCAATGGCCCCATCGCCGCATTCGTCCATGCCATCACCGCGGCAGGCGCGCCTGCGATCGAAGTCGCCAATTTCAAGCAGCACGCCCTCAGCGCCGGCACCGAGGCGAGCGCCATCAGCTACATCCAGCTTCGTTTTCCCGACGGCAGCACCCGCTGGGGTGCCAGCGTGGATACCAACATCGAGCTCTCATCCATCAAGGCCGTCCTGAGCGCGCTCAACCGCGGCTGACAGGCGCATCCAGCGATCGGAAAAGGAGAATTGCAGAATCAGCGAATGCTCCTCAATATCTCCGCTCGCAAGTCAAACACACACACACACAACACACCATACCATGAAAACAACCATACAACTCCTCATCGCCGTTGCCGCGCTAGCCTTCACGATTCCGGGCGCCAGCGCTGCGGACAAGTGCCCGACAGGCAAATGCTCCGCGACAAAGGCCGCAGGGCGCAAAGTGACCCTCGACGGTAAGACGGTGATCGTCGCGGATTGCAAGTACACCAGCGGCGTCCGCAGCGTCCGCATGGTCAAAGTGCGGTAAGTCTCGGATCAATCACCTGATCCTTCCAGCGGGAGCACGTGCCTGACCGGCATGAGCTCCCGCTTTGCTTTTCGCGGCATCCCGGTGCGAAAGCCGCTACCGGCGCTTTCCCATGGTTTCCACCAGCGCCTTCTGCGCGCTCGCCTGGTCGGCCGCCGCATTCTGCACACCCTCGATGATCTTGTTGAATTTCTCCGCCGCGGCGTCGTTCTGAAATGTGACTTCCCCATCGGCATCGCAGGCCCACTTGCCCCATTCGCTCTCCAGCAGGTCGGCGAAAGCAATCATGTCCTGGCCGATCTTCCTGTCCGCTCCCCGGATGCGTCGCTGCAATGGCTCCTGTAAGTGCATGGTTTTCCTCATCCCCTCGATCACCCCGCGGCTCGTTGCTTCTCCCACGCCCGCCTCCTGCAGGATCTTCCGGAAAAGCACGTCGGACGTGAGCACGAGTTTCAGCATGCTATCCGATTCCACGATCAACTCATTGCCGAGCCTCCGGATCTTCTTGAGCCTGTCCCGATCCTTCACTTTGCCCGCGTTGAAGACCTCCTCCTCCTCCAACTGTTTTGCGAGCCTCTCCATGCCGACACTTGCGTCCTGGATGGCTTGGAAAAGGCGTGAGGATGCCCGCGCCACTTTCGCTTCGTCTCCCGTCATTGAAGCGCCTGCGGATTCGAACCCCGCCTGCATTTTCTTCAACATCCCGCGCGTGTCGGTGATGCTCCCATCACTCTCCATCTGCTTCCTCAAGTCGTTCTGTGCCTCATCAAGCGTCTCCAGCATCTTCCTATCGGCCGCACGCCGCGCCTCGCGCCGGGCCGCTGTTTCTTTCACCGCGAACGCCCCGGCGACCACGAGGAGGATCGCCCCGATCACGATGAGAATGATGGCAGACGGCTTGAGGCCCTTGCCTGGGGGCTTCGCGCCGGAAGGCGGGACGTAAGGATGAGAGGTTTTCTGCATGGCAACGCCAGACATGGCAGATTCGCACACCGATGGCGATGACGCTCTACATCAAATTTGCCGCCACTTCCGCCATCTCGCTGCGCTCGCCCTTGAATAAATTGATGTGCGCCATCCACGGCTGGCCCTGCAGGCGGTTGCGCGCATAGACGAGGCCGTTCGTGTGTGCGTCCACGTACGGATTATCAATCTGCCCGAGGTCACCGATGAGGATCATTTTCGATCCCTTGCCCATGCGGGTGATGAGTGTTTTTGCCTCGTGCGGGGTGAGCTGTTGCGCCTCGTCCACGATGAAAACCGCATTCGGAATGCTGCGGCCGCGGATGTGCGTGATCGCTTCGATCTCAAGCTGCCCGCTCGCCATCAGTGGCTCCCAGACCCGCCCCACGGTTTTTTGCAGGCCGGGCTGCTGTGGCTGCGGCTGCGGCTGGTGGTCGTCCGATTTCCGTTTGCTCTGCTTCTTGTTCTGGAATTGCTCCGGCTTGCGAGGGCGCGTGAGCAACACCTCCAGCGCATCAAACGCCGGCTGCACCCACGGCTGCATCTTTTCCTCCATGCGCCCCGGCAGGAATCCGATGTCCCGCCCGGTCGGCATGATCACGCGGGTGATGAGCATTTTCTCGTATTCGCCGGACTGCACCTGCTCGAGCGCCGCGCCCACGCTGAGAAGCGTCTTCCCCGTGCCCGCCTTGCCATACACCGTGATGAGGGACAACGCAGGGTCATAGAGCGCATCGAGGAAAAAACGCTGGCCGAGATTCAGCGCTGAGAGCCAGCGCCCGCCGCGGATCGTGATGCGGTCGCGCCGCAGCTTCCGCAGTTCGCCTTCACCGACATGCCTTGCGGGGATGGCGTGCGAGGGCTCCTCCTCGTTCCTGACGAGGAGGTAGTGGTTCGCCACAAACTCGCGCGCCTTCTCGATGTTCATGGACTCCTGGCTGGCATACGCCTGCAGCGTGTGGCCCGGCACGTCGAGCGTCTCGTACTCCTCGTCCATCTTCCGCATTGTGCGGGGGATGTCGCCATCATCCACACGATCAGTCCGGTAGTCCTGTGCCTCGAGCCCGAGCGTCCGCGCCTTCAGCATCACGTTCAAATCCTTGGTCACGAGAATCGCTGGCGCATCCTCCGAATCCGCCACGGCGCACGCCGCGGCGAGGATGCGGTTGTCCGTCAGCGTCATGTCCGGGAAAAGGTCATGCAGCAACTGGAAGCGCGGGCTCTCGCTCACGAGATGCCAGCCCTGTCCGTCGAACCGGGCGAGCGGATTCAGGCACACTCGGATGCGGCCGCCATTTTGCAGCTTCACACCCCGCTTCATGTCCTCCGCGTCCTTGAACAGTTCACTCAGCCGGCGATGCACCTCGCGCGCGTTGGCTCCCCGCGTCGAACTCTCGCTCTTGAAGCGGTCGAGTTCCTCAAAAACCTCCACAGGAATCCAGACCGTGTTCTCCTCGAACTGGAATGGCGACCCCGGATCGTGGATGAGCACATTGGTATCTATGATGTAGTGCTTGGCGGAAGGCGCGGGCGCGGTCTTTGGTGGCATCTGGACACGCGACCGTGCCCAGTCCCGCCCGGCAAGGCAAACGACAAAAAACAAACCGGCGCCGCGCGGAATGCGCGGCGCCGGTTGATGATGAGAGTTACTATGGGATCCCGGTTACTTTTTCTCCGGCGCAGCGGCGGGCTCGGCCTTCTTCTCCGGCGCAGCGGCGGCGGGCTCGGCCTTCTTCTCCGGCGCAGCGGCGGGCTCAGCCTTCTTCTCCGCTTTCTCGGCCTTCTTCTCGGCTTTCTTTTCGGCCTTCTTTTCCGCTTTTGCGGGCTTGGCTGCGAACTTGGTGATTTTCACCACTTCGTACTCGGTGCCGTCCGCATTGGACTTCGAGCGCAGTCCCGCGACCACGTCGCCCACCTTGATGTCCTCAAACTTCGCAGCGTCCTTGCCCTGCATGATCTCCGTCTTGTCAGTGACGACGTGCTTCACCTTCTTGCCATCGGCGGTGACCGTGGTGAAAGTCTTCGCAGCGGCGTCAACTTCACTCACAGTGCTGTTCATGGGCAGGGCCTTGGCGGGCTTCTTGGCGGCTGCCGGGGCTTTTTCAGCCGCGGGAGCAGCCTTGTCAGCGGCAGGAGCCGCTGCTTTGTCAGCAGCAGGAGCGGGATCCTTTGCTGCGGCTGCTTTCTTTTCCTTCGGCGCCGCAAATGCGGGAATGGCGAGCGCGGCGCTGATGATTAAGGTCAGGAACTTCATATTGGTCTTCTTGATGTTGGTTGGTGTTGGATTGGATTGTTGGAGCAGCCTGCGCTGCGGGCGCGGAGTCTTTCCTTCGAGCCTCATGCGTCAATGCCAAAATTCCGGCGATGAGTGGGAAATCTGCCTGTTTGCGCGCCCCGGCAGCATTCGTTTCCAAGGAACGGCACTCCCTCCCCCTCTGCATGACCGGGTTCTGAAGCTCAAAACCGAGCGGCCAGCCCGAGATGGAAGGGTCAGCCTGTTATTCCTTCCTCCCAATCCCGAACTCACTCCCCACCCGCACCACTTTCCCGGCGCGCATGTGGACTTCGATGAGCTTGGAGCTGCCGAAGGGCTTGCCCTTTTCGTCCCGCAGCGTGGCGATTTGCTTTTTCGTCCGCGCATCGAAGATGTCCGGCGTGTGGCTCCAAGCGAATGCCCCATCGGCGCTGAAGTTCACCCATCCGTGGCCGGCCATGCTCAGCTCGACGTGGCCCTTCGGTGCGGGCGGCATTTGTGTCGCGTCGAAAATGAACAGCTTCTTTCCATCCTGGTCGCTGATCCAAAGCTCTGTCTCATCGGGCGTGAGCGCGACGCCGTGCGTTCGGTGCTTGATGGGCGCCTCGCCGGCGAGCACGCGGTGGATGCGCTTGCCTGCGACAAGGTCCACCACATCGAAGCCCGCATGTTTGCCGAGGCACACAAAGGCGAGAGTGAGTTTGCTGTTCACGGTGAACGGAAACACGCCGGATTCCCCCACGTCTGGGATTGTCATCAGGACGCGCTCATCCTTCGGATCGAACACCGTCAGTGTCGTTACCGTCCCGAGAAAAAGCCGTGAGCCGTCGGGCGACATGATGCTGTTATGCGCTCCAGGGCCAACCTTGATGCGGCGCAATTCCGCGCCCGTCGCGCCGTCAATCACCACGAAGCCGCCCGAGTCGCGAGGTTCCCACCAGCCCGTCGGCGCGAAAATCCTGCTCCCGTCCGGCATCGCCGATGAGCGGTCGCAACCGCCGCTGAAAGATTTTTCCCAGACGATCTTGTCCGTCTCGAGATCCAGCCGGCCCATTCGCTTGTCGGTGGTGGAGTAAAAGAGCGAGCGCGCCGTGGTCGTCCCCGTGAGCCCGCGCACGCCGCCCTTGAGCTGCGGCCCCTCGATGCGGCGGACGAATTTGAACCCGTCATCCATGTCGAACACGAGCATGCCCATGCCGGATGCGCTCTCCACCTGCGCGCCATCGGGCGTCGCGGCGTAGAGATAGCGGTGAAGTTTGTCGTCGGCATGGCAGAGGCCGGTGAAAAGGAGGGCGATGAGAAATGCGAGGCGTTGCATCCGGGCATCGAAGCACCTGACGCCACGCGGGCCAAGCGGACATTCAGCGTGGCAGCGGCAGGAGATTCGGGGGCGTGCTTCGGCGGGGCAAATCGGGAAGCAAGGGAGCTTATCGCCGCGGAGCGGGGACGAGGACGCTGGCCATGCCGGCGGCTGTGGCGGCGGCGATGCCGGTCTGGGTATCCTCGAAGACGAGGCATTCCTCCGCACGCACGCCGAGGCGGCGGGCGGCCTCGATGAATGGATCGGGGTGCGGTTTGCCGCGGAGGTAGTCCTCGCTGCAAACGATGGTATCGAAAATGTGGCCGATGCCGAGCGCACGGAGTGTGTTGTGGACGATGCGCCGATGGCCACCGCTGGCGACCGCGAGGGGCATCCGTCCGTGCCATTCGAGGGCGATCGCGACGACGGGCTCGATGGCGGTGATCCCACCGCTGAGTTCAAGAAAAAGCGCCTCCTTGCGCGCGACCGTTTCCTCGACGGGGAGGGAGTAACCGCGGCGCTCGTTGAGCATCTCGACGATGCGCGAGGCGGGCATGCCGCCCAGATCATAAAACATCGCCTCGGGGAAGCCGGCCACCGCGTCTCCCAGCGCGATCTGCCATGCCTTGAAATGGGTAGGCATCGTGTCGGCGAGAGTGCCATCGCAGTCGAAGATGAACGCGGAGAAATCCCCTGGAGGCAGTTCGAGGGAGAACGACGATTGGTGGATGCGGTCGTTCACGGATCGGGGAAAATGGCTGGGAAATTTCAAAAGACCAGCCCGGCTTTCCGACGGAGGGGCGTGCAATTCGCCCTTTTCACGCCCGCGCCCGCCTCGCAAAGTGCGCAGCATGTCCACACCCATTCGTTTCGCGCTCGTCGGCACCGGCAACATTTCCGGGATCCATGCGGCGGCGATCAAGCAGATCCCCGGCGCGCGACTCGTCGCAGCCTGCTCGCTCGCAGGGTTGCAGGAATTTTGTGACAAACACGGCTGCGCGGCGGAGCCATCGCTGGAGTCCCTGCTCGCTCGCGGCGACGTGGACGCGGTGTGCATCACCACGCCGAGCGGCTCGCACGGCGAGCCGGCGATCGCCGCGCTGAATGCCGGGAAACATGTGCTCTGCGAGAAGCCGATCGAGATCACGGTGGAGAGGATTGACGCCATGCTCGCGGCGGCGGAAGCGGGCGGGTGCATCCTCGCGGCGGTCTTCCAGAGCAGGTTTGGCGAGGGTGCGCGGAGGGTGAAGCGCGCCGTGGAGGCGGGCCGCTTTGGCCGGCTCACGCTGTGCAGCGCATACGTCAAATGGTGGCGGACGCAGGAATACTACGACAGCGCGGGCTGGCGCGGCACCTGGGAGATGGACGGCGGCGGCGCGCTCATGAACCAGGGCGTGCATGCGATTGACCTGCTCACGTGGTTTGCGGGCGTGCCGGTGGAGGTGAAGGCGAACATCGCCACGCTCTCGCACGAGCGCATCGCCGTGGAGGACACCGCAGTGGCGGCGCTTCGGTTTGAAAACGGAGCGCTCGGCGTGATCGAGGGCGCGACGAGCACCTACCCCGGCTGGAACAAGCGCGTGGAGATCAGCGGCGACAAGGGCTCGGTGATCCTCGAGGATGACGACATCAAGTTCTGGCAGTTCACCGACGAGCGGCCGGGCGATGCGGAAATCCGCGGCGGCGGTGCCGGTGCGAACATCGGCGGCGGAGCAGCGAACCCGCTCGCGATCAGCACCGAGGGCCATCGCCGGCAGATCGAGGACCTTTGCAACGCGATCCGCGAGAAACGCCAGCCGGCAATCGCCGGGCGTGACGCACGCAATGCCGTCGCCACGATTTGCGCGATCTACGAGAGCGCGAAAACCGGCAGGCCGGCGATGGTGCGCTGATCGTTTGCATTCGGTTACGCGGTCACAACCCGTCCGATTCGCTGGACGTGAGATGGCGCCGCCGCGCCCGGCAAGTCCGCACTCCCGGCTTTCTCACTTGTTGGCGGGGGCTAGTTTTGCCCCGGCATGAAGCCGCCGAGCGGACCCTGTCCCTCCCAACTCTCAGGCTTGTTCCATGGGATCGTGCTGACACGGTTGGGATCCGCGGGCGCATCGGAGGTTGAGGCGCAGCCTCCGAGCAATGCAACTCCCACAAATAGCAATCCGAGCGCAGCCCAACGCATGAGGCGGTTTGAGTGCAAAATTACGGCTTCGGCAGCGGCGGCGGAAGGACAATGCCGGCGCCCCTGGCGAGGTCTTCCTCGATTTTCACCTTGTCCTCGCCGGTGTAAATCACGGCGTCTCCAGGCTGAACGGTCATGCCCCTCACGAATGAGCCGGGCAGAATGTCCGCGACGGATTGGTTCGCCTCGATGTTGGTGATTTTCAATTTGCCGATCGCCTTGCCGTCCCGGGCGACGATGAGAATCTTGTTGTTCGCCGCGCCGGCCTTGTCGCCGATGCTCACGACACAGAAACCCCAGCCCGCGTTCACAGCCATGACGCGGCCCTGAAGGCTCTTCTGCTGGATGTTCTTCACGTAGCGGTTAACGACGATCCCCTGCTTCTCGATGGTCTGCTCGTTGCTCTTTTTGGTCTCCGTGAGGTTCGCCACCTGAGTCCTTAGATCTGTTTCTAATTTTAACAGCCTCACAATTTCAGCCTCCTGCTCCTTGGTCTTGTTCGAGAGTTCGATGACTTTGTTTTTCAGGCCGGTGATTCCTTCGAGCAGATCCTCGCCGGGGAGCACTTCCTTGATCGCTTTCTTGATGGCTTCCAATTCGGTGTTGAGCTTGTCCAGCTCGGCTTTCGCGGTCTGGAGTTCCGTCTTCGTCTTGCCGAGTTCCTCCTCGGTCATGCGAAGTTTCTCCCTCGTCTGCTCCAGGTCAGCCTTGGTTTCGGCGAGGATTCTCTCGGTCTCGGCGAGTTTTTCCTCGGTGACTTTCAGCTTTCTCCGGGTGCGGAGCAAATCGTCATACTGGGCCTTCCCTTTGGTCTGCAGGTTGTCCACGAGCTTATGGCTCTCGAAGCCGAGCCATGCGGTGGCGCCTGCGATGATGATGGCCAGTGCGGAGAAGATCTTCACCATAAAATTGTTCGCTGCTTTGTGTCTGAATTCGTTGTTGTTCCGGGCTGGCGCTGATGTGCGCCCGTCAAGAGTCAGGCTTTTAAGCGGCGCTTTTTTTCTTTGGCAAGGGGTTTCGCCGAAAAATACCGAACTTTTCATTTTGCGCCGGGAAGGTGCGCCTGCCATTTTCCGCGCCCTCCGTCAGGGGCCACGGATTGAAGGCTGGCGAACCCCGCCAGGTCCGGAAGGAAGCAACGGCAGCCTGCCCTTCCTTGTCGTGGTTCCCTGGCGGAGCTTTTTTGGAGTGAAGCCGGCGGCGATGCCGGTGAAATTGCTTCACACCCGGCACGCTGTTCTCGCAGTGTGCCGCCGATGCTCCGCCGCGGCGCGCTGCTATTCCCACTTCTCGTCCTGCTTGCCGGCGCCTCGCTCATGCGCGAGGCGGCGGTGGGCGTGCTGGCCACTGCCGAGAACCACTGGCGCGGCTGGATCAGCCGGCACGCTACCGCCCCCGCAGCGGGGAAGCTGACGCTCGTGGAGATCAGCGATGATACTTTGCTCAAACATGTCTGGCCGTGGGCGGCTGCGGATTTCGCGGTCTTTTTTCACGCGGCCCTGCCGTTCGAGCCCTCCGGCATCGCAATCGAGCCGGTGCTGGACACCTACCGCGGTGCGCTCGCCGGCGAGGACCGGGTGGAGATGTACGAGAAGATGCTGCACGATGGCATCCTGCGCGCACCGAAGCTCGTCCTCGGCGGCCAGCTCGGCTGGGCGCCGGAGTCAAACGCAGTCGCCGCCATCCAGCCGATGCCCGTCATCCGCAAGGTCTCCGGCGATACTTCCGTGCTGCCGGAATTCACGCACGTGGATACTTGGGCGGAGGAAAAGTTCCGCCTCTCGACGAAGCCCGGCTGGACGAATCTGCCCGACGCACCAGGGCCACCCGGAATGTGCCCGCTGCTTTTCCGCTACCGCGGCCAGCCCGTGCCGGCGATCACCCTCCAGCTTGCAATGGACAGCGCGATGGTGACGCTCGATGAAGTGACCGTCGTCCTCGGCTCGCACATCCAGCTCGGCGATCGTCGAATCCCCATTGATGCGCGCGGGCGGATGCAGGTGAATTTCGGAGCGGCGTTCGACCGGGTGGAATTCGACAGGCTGATCCTCAGCCGCGAAGAGATCGAAAAGGGCGGGCAACCCGGGCTGCCGGCCACCTTGTTCAACAAACGCGTGCTTTTCCTCGGCCGCACCGACGCCTCGGTGCGAAATATTTCCGTCCCCGGTGACACCAAAGCCGCGCCGTCCGAGGTCTTCGCCGCGGCCCTGGCCACGATCATGACCGGCGCGCATCCGCAACATCCCGGCGCGTGGTTCGACTGGGCGCTCGTCGGATTCGTCGCGTTTGCCAGCCTGTGGCTGCCGCGCAGCAGGGCCTCGCGAGTGGCGCTGCTCGTCATGGCAGCGGAAGGCGCGTATTTCGCCGCGGCATGGTTCGCATTCCAGGAGAGCCTCGTGATACTGCCCGGCGTGCTCCCCGTGGCTCTTGCGCTGTGGGTTCTCATCCTCCGCACGGTCGTGAAGAAGATCCATCGCGTCATCGCATTTTAGCCTGCGGCAAATTGGCCGCGCTTTTCCCGGCGCATGCAGTTGACCCCGCCGGGCCGCATCCCCACGGTGCCGGCACTCCCGCATGTCCAACATCCGCTTTACCAACCTCACCGGCGCAGTCGAGATCGGCTCGAACTGCTACCTCCTCGAAATCGAGGGCAGGCGCATCCTCCTCGACACCGGCTCGCATCCGAAAAAAGAAGGCAACGACGCATTGCCACGGCTCGACTTGATTCCCGATGACAGCGTGGACGCCATCATCATGTCCCACGCGCACCAGGATCACATCGGCTCCCTGCCCGTGGCCATGCGCCGCCAGCGCCGCGCGCCCGTGCTGATGACGAGCGCCACCGCACTCATCGGCGACGTCATGCTTCACAATTCCGTCAACGTGATGATCGCGGAAAAAAGCTCCGGCGGCCCGGCCGAGTACCCGCTCTTCACGCACCGCGAGGTGGATGCCGGGAGCAAGCGATGGCAGGGGCGGCCGCTTCACCAGCGTTTCGATCTCCACGGCGAGCGCGCGGGTGCCGGGGAGAACGAAGTCACCGTCGAGTTTTTCGACGCCGGCCACATCCTCGGCAGCGCGGGCACCGTCATCCGCGGCGGCGGACGCACCGTCTTCTACGCGGGCGACGTGCAGTTTGACGACCAGACCATCTCGCGTGCCGCGGCGTTCCCGGACTTCGGAGATGCCGAGCCGTGCGACGTGATGATCATGGAGTCCACCCGCGGCGACCGCGCGAAACCCGAGGGCTTCACCCGTGCCGGCGAAGAACAGCGCCTCGCCACCGCGCTGAACGACGCATTCGCCCGCGGCGGCGCAGTGCTCCTCCCGCTCTTCGCGCTGGGAAAAACCCAGGAACTGCTCGCCATGTTTCACGGTTTCCGCAAGCGCGGCATCCTCCGCCGTGACTGCCCGATCTACATCGGCGGCCTCGGCGCGAAGCTCACCGAGATCTACGACAAACTCACCGACCGCAGCGCCCGTCTCCAGCAGGGCCTTGAGATCATGGATGCCGTTGACCCCTACGTCGTGGGTGGAAAAAATGTGGACGACCTCCGCATCAAACCCGGCCGCATCTTCGCGCTGAGCAGCGGCATGATGTCGGAGAAAACCCTCAGCAACGTCGTCGCCCGGCGATTCCTCAGCCACCCGGAACACACCGTCCTCTTCGTCGGCTACGCGGATCCGCAGAGCCCCGGCGGCATCCTCCGCTCCGCCAAGCCCGGCGACCTCGTCTCACTCGGCGCCGATCATCCACCCGAGCCCGTGCGCTGCCAGGTCGAGGTGTTCAACTTCAGCGCCCACGCCTCGCGCGAAACCATCCGCGATTATATCAACCGCGCCCGCCCGCGAAAACTCATCCTCGTCCATGGCGACCCCGGTTCCGTGAACTGGCTCGCCGAAAACATCCGCGCCGACCTGCCCGCCACCGAAGTCATCGTCCCCGAGCCCGGCGTCCCGCTGGAACTCTAACAGGCAACGGCGAGACGGCAGCACGCCCTCCCCTGAAAAAAAACTTCCCCTCGACACCCACTGCGTCACACGCAAGATTTGCCCCACTTCAACGTGCAGCCGTAGCTCAACTGGATAGAGCGTCGGTCTCCGAAGCCGAAGGTTGTGGGTTCGACCCCCGCCGGCTGCACCAGCCAGCTCCCTCTGGAAACATCGCTGGGACAGGGTTTGCGGCGGGAATTTATTGCCGAAAGTTGGCGATTGATGTGCGCTCGCCCGCAGTCTTAGGCTGGCAGGTCATGACTCCATTGAACCTCTTCCAATTGAACATCTCTCTCATCACCGCCGTCACGGCCACAGCCGCGGATACTGCCAAGCAGCGCGTCGTCCATTCCCAGCCCAGCGTGGTCATCGCCACGAAACAGGTCGAACTCGCAGTCACCAAGCTCGGCGCCCACATGTCGCCCGTCAGCTTCTTCCGCGACACCGCCAAGCCGGTGCAGCCCTACTACGTCAGTCCGTGGCAGGCCGAGAAGGCGGCGAAAATGCCCGTGCCCGTGCTCGTCCCGTTGCGCGGGGATTTCTTTTGCATGCCCTTTGGCGGGAACTCGGATGAAGTCGCGGGCGAAAAACACCCGCCTCACGGCGAGGTCTCCGGCGATGCTTGGAAGGTCGTCGGGACAAAGAAAACCGGCGACGTGACGACGCTCACGCTCGGCATTGACACGAAGGTGCGCAAAGGGCGCGTGACCAAGGAACTCTCGCTCGTGGACGGGCAGAACGTGGTCTATTCGCGCCACACGATCGCGGGCTTCGCCGGGCGCGTGCCGCTCGGCCATCACGCGACGCTGGCGATGCCGGAAAAGGAAGGCGCGGTGCGGATCGCGACGAGCGCGCTCCGTTTCGGCATGACCTGCCCCTCGCTTTTCAGCGACCCGAAAAATCGGGAATACCAGGCGTTGCAGCCCGGCGCGAAATGGACGGACCTGGCCAAGGTTCCCGCCGCTTGGAAGGACGCACCCGACGCCGACCTCTCGCGCCTCCCCGGACGCTACGGCCATGCGGACCTCGTCCAGCTCGCCAATGAATCGTGGGAAAAAACCGGCGGCCCGGCGTGGACGACAGCGACGTTCACGGATGGCGGCTACGTCTGGTTCGCGCTGAAAGATCCCGCGGTTCTGCGGACCACGATATTCTGGATGGAGAACCACGGACGCCACGGCCACCCGTGGAATGGCCGCAACAACTGCCTCGGACTCGAGGACGTGACGGCGTTTTTTGCGGATGGCCTCGCGGCTTCCACGAAGGAAAATGCGCTGACCAAGGAAGGCGTGGAAACGTCCGTCGAATTGAGCGCCGACAAGCCAACGGAGGTGAACTACATCCAGGGCGTGGTGAAAGTGCCGGAGGGATTCGAGAACGTGAAGACGCTCGAATTTGCGCCGGGCGAAGTGACCTTCGTCTCGACCACCGGCAAGCGCGTCGCCGCACCCGTGCGGCATGAGTTCCTGAAGACCGGCAAGCTGTAATCCTCAACCTCACTTCCTATGAAAAAATACATCCTCGCACTCGTCACATCCGCGCTCGCCGTCCTCAGCGGCTGCGACAAACCCGCGACCTCAACAACCGACCCGACTAGTCCCCAAACGAAAGCCAAGGGCACCATCGGCGTCTCGCTGCTCACACTCGACAACCCGTTTTTCAAAGTCATCGGCGACAATATCACCGCCGAGGGAAAGAAGCGCGGCTACGAGACGATCGTGGTCAGCGGCGACAAGGACGTCGCGAAGCAGGGCAATCAGATCAAGGATTTCATCGTCAAAAAAGTCAGCGCCATCGTGCTGAGCCCGTGTGATTCCAAGGCCATTATCCCCGTGATCCAGGAGGCCAACGCAGCAGGCATCCCGGTCTTCACCGTGGACATCCCGTGCAACGAACCCGGCGTGAAGATCGTGACCCAGATCGCGACGGATAATTATGGCGGAGGAAAGGAGGGCGCGCAGGCGATGATCGAGGCGCTCGGCGAAGCGGGCGGCAAGATTGCGGTGCTGCACTTCAAACAGGCCGAGTCATGCCAGCTCCGCGTGAAGGGATTCACCGAGGTGATCAACGCTCACAACGCAGCCGGCAAAGGCAAAATCGAGATCGTCACCGAACTCGAAAGCGGCGGCGCGAAGGACATGGGCTACAAGGCGGCCGAGGATGCACTGCAGGCGCACTCGGATCTGCGCGGCATTTTTGCCATCAACGACCCGGCTGCGCTCGGCGCGCGGGCGGCATTGGAGAAAGCGGGCAAGACGCAGGTCGTCATCGTCGGTTTCGACGGCCAGCCCGAGGGCAAACAGGCGATCAAGGAAGGCAAGATCTACGCCGACCCGATTCAGTTCCCCGACAAGATGGGCGTGCAGATCGTGGACGCGATTGTCCGCCATTCGAAGGGCGAGACGCTGCCGCCGCAGATGCTCATCCCCACGAGCCTCTACAAAAAGGCCGACGCGCTGAAGGATCCGGAACTCAAGTAACGCACGCGACCATGAGCGAAGGAAAATTTCTCCACGAACTCACCGGCTCGATGTCGCAGGGTGCCGCCGGCAATCCCACCGTCGCGATGATCGAGGCCGCCTTCGCGCATCACGGGCTGCACTGGCGCTACGTGAACATGGAGGTCACGCCCGAGGATCTCGGCACCGCCGTGCGCGGGGCGAAGGCAATGGGCTTTCGCGGGTTCAATTGCAGCCTGCCGCACAAGGTCACCGTCATCCCCCACCTCGACGGTCTCGGCGAATCCGCCGCTGTCATGGGCGCGGTGAATTGCGTCGTGCGGCGCGGGGAGAAATTCATCGGTGAGAACACCGATGGGAAAGGCTTCCTGAAATCGCTGGAGACCGCGATCGATCCGAAAGGGAAATCCGTGGTCCTCTTCGGCGCAGGCGGCGCAGCGCGCGCCATCGCCGTGGAACTCGGCCTCGCGGGGACGCGGCGGATCACCATCGTGAATCGCTCCGAGGCGCGCGGCGCGGAACTGGTCGCCCTCTTGCGCGACAAGCTGAAGCTCGACGCCGAACTCGCCGTGTGGAGCGGCGACTACGCCGTTCCCGCGGGCACGGATATCGTCATCAACGGCACCTCCATCGGCCTTTACGCCCCCGAAGCGCGGCTCGCGCTCGACTTGAATTCGCTCCAGCCCGGCATGGTCGTGGCCGACGTGGTATTCAGTCCCGTCCGCACACGCTTCCTCGACGACGCCGCGGCCCGCGGCTGCCGCGCACTCGACGGGCTGGGGATGCTCGTGAACCAAGGCATCGTCGGCGTGCAATACTGGACCGGCATCACCCCCGACGCCGAGGTCATGCGCAAGGCACTCGCATCCGCGATGGGCGTGTGAGACGCTTCCGACAGGTGATGGGTGTACGGCGTGCCGCCAAAATAGACGAGGTTTGCAGCCTCGCGGGCAAGGATGGGGTGGAGTGGCATGACGGTTCCAATTCTCTCACGCCGCCTCCCTGCGATCGCCCGCGCGGGGTTGCAAACCTCGCCTATTTTCCTGCCGCCGCATTCCCACAGCTTGATGGGGTGATTCGCAGGGACCCTGTATGAGCGACATTGGACCGCTGCTCGCGATGCACGGGATCGTGAAATCGTTCCCCGGCGTGAAGGCGCTGCGAGGCGTGGACCTCACGCTGCGCGCGGGTGAGGTGCTCGCGCTACTCGGTGAGAATGGCGCGGGGAAGAGCACGCTTATGAAGGTGCTCGGCGGGGCGCATCGGGCGGATGAAGGGACGATCGAGATTGATGGGAGCGAGATGCCGTTTCACTCGCCGCAGGATTCGCGGCGCGCGGGCGTGGCGGTGATTTATCAGGAGTTCAATCTCGTCCCCGGACTGACGGCGGTGGAGAATATCTTTCTCGGGCAGGAGGTGACGCGCGCGGGGTTCGTGGCGCAGAAGCAGGAACGGGAGCGGGCGGCGGCCCTCTTCAAACGGCTCGGGGTGGAGATTGACCTCGACGCGCCGTGCCGGCAGCTCACCACAGCGCAGCAGCAGCTTGTGGAAATCGCCAAGGCGCTTGCGTTCGATGCTCGCATCATCGTCATGGATGAGCCGAGCGCGGCGCTCACGTCGCACGAGGTGGAGCGGCTGTTTGAAATCATCCGCGAACTGAAGAGCCACGGCATCGGCATCATCTACATCAGCCACCGGCTCGATGAAGTTTTCACGATCACGGACCGCGTGACGGTGTTGCGGGACGGACGCAATGTGGGCGAGCGGGCCACCGCCCAGATCACACGCAATGAGATTATCGAGCTGATGGTCGGCCGCGAGTTGAAGGACGAATTCCCCGCACGCACCTCGGCGATTGGCGCGCCGCGTCTGGAAGTGTCGCATCTCACGCGGGGTCGTTCGGTGCGCGATGTTTCGTTCAAAGTTTGTCGTGGCGAGATCCTCGCTCTCACCGGCCTCGTCGGCGCGGGCCGCACGGAAGCGGTCCGGCTGATCTTCGGGGCCGATCCGCGCGAGGCCGGCGAAATCCGGCTCGATGGGAAACTCCTCGCCCTCCGCTCGCCGCGCGACGCGATCTCGGCCGGCATTGGTTTGCTGACCGAGGACCGCAAACTTCAGGGGCTCGTGCTCGGCCACACAGTGCGCGAAAACTTCGGCCTTCCAAATCTCACGTGGCTCTCTCGCGGCGGCTTTGTGCAGGGCGGGCGCGAGCGCGGGGAGTTTGCCCGCTACGTGGAGCAGCTCAAAATCAAGGTGCCCAACCAGGAGGCGCGCGCAGGCAACCTCTCCGGCGGCAACCAGCAGAAGGTCGTGCTGGCGAAATGGCTCGCCCGCAATTGCGATGTCCTCATCTTCGACGAGCCGACACGCGGCATTGATGTCGGCGCAAAATATGAAATCTACCTGCTTCTCAACGAACTCGCCGCCGCAGGCAAAGCCATCGTCATGATCAGCTCCGAACTCCCCGAGGTGCTCGGCATGGCCGACCGCATCCTCGTCATGCACGAGGGCCGCGTGACCGGTGAGATCGCCGACGCTCGACGGGCGACGCAGGAGCAGATCATGCAACTCGCCGTCGCCTGACCTTATGAAGAACTCCCGCTTTCTCGCCGACTACGGCATGATTTTCGTACTCCTGCTGCTGTGCGCCTTCTTCAGCGTCGTGACCAACAGCGACCAGTCGCCCACCGGCGAAGCCGCTGCAAAGCAGGTCGTCAGCGCCATCCAATCGCAGTTTGGAAAAAACCCGCGCGTGCTCATCGCCGTCAGCGACCAGCAGGGCGACGCTGCCTTCGCCGCGAGCACGGAGCGCGAACTCACCGCTGCCGGCGCACAAGTCGTCGCGACCGTGAAGGGCGAGCCGAAAGACGCCCGCGAGGCACTGGTGAAGACCAACGCCACCGGCGGCAAGCTCGACGCCATCGCCTGCACACAGGTCACCGGTGCCTGGCTTGTCTTCGCCGACTTGAAGACCGACTTCCCGGCCCTGGGCGAACCCCGCGTGATCACGCCGCGCAGCTATCGCTGGCCGAATTTCCTCAAGTCAGAAAACCTGCTGAACATCGCCAACCAGATCGCCATCATCGCCATCATCGCCATCGGGATGACGATGGTGATCATCACCGGCGGCATTGATCTCTCGGTGGGCAGTATGATCGCGCTTTCCTCCGTCGTGGCCGCGAGGTTCATCCGTGACCATGCCAACGGAGTGGGCGCCTCTGTCGGCGGCATGCTCGCCGGTTGTCTCGTGGCGATCCTCCTTTGTGGAACTGTCGGGGCGTTTTCGGGCACGATGATCACCCGCTTTCGCGTCCCGCCTTTCATCGTGACGCTCTCGATGATGCTCGTTTGCAGCGGAGCGGCCTACAAGCTCTCGAACAACACTACGATCAGCGAGATTCCGGATTCCTTTATCTGGCTCGGACGCGGCGCGGACTTTCTGGGGCTGCCCAACGCCGTGGTCCTGATGATGGCGCTCTATCTCCTCGCGCATGTGCTCATGTCGCGGATGAAACTGGGCCGCTACATCTACGCTGTAGGCGGCAATGCCGAAGCTGCACGACTCTCGGGCGTGGCGGTGGAGGGAGTCATGATGTTTGCTTACATCGCGAGCGGGTTGCTCGCAGGACTGGGCGGCGTTGTCATGGCATCGCTGCTCAAGAGTGGTTCCGGAACCTTTGGCAACATGTACGAACTCAAAGTGATCGCCGCCGTCGTGGTCGGCGGCACCAGCCTGACTGGAGGACAGGGCAAAATCTTCGGCACGCTAATCGGGGCGTTTATCATCGCAGTGATCGAAAATGGGATGAACCTCACCAACATCGAGAGCCAGATGCAAAAAATTGTGCTCGGCCTCGTGATCCTCGGCGCTGTCCTGCTCGACAAAATCCGGCACCGCTGACCGCGCGGGTTTCTGCAATGAGAGTTCCAGAATTATTCGGAATGATGGCGAGGAGAGTGGTGTGCATGCGGGGGTGCGCACAGTCGTCGGCTTCGCGCGCGGGGAGAAAAATTGACGGGCAGTGAAAGGCGCGACATCATCCAGCCATGATCGAATCGAAGCCAGACGTAATGATGGGCAAGCCCGTGATCGCCGGCACTCGAATCACGGTCGAGAACATCCTCGAGCGCATCGGTGCCGGTGAGTCGATGGAGACCATCGTGGCCGAGCACCCTCGGCTCACGCTTGAGGCTGTGCTCGAAGCCGTTCGCTTCGGAGCGCGGGCGTTGCGGGCCGATGTAGTGTATCCGATCGCGGGACAGGCTGCGTGAACTTGCTCGCGGACGAAAATGTGGATCGCACCGTCGTCGAGCGGCTGCGGCAAGCGGGTCACACGGTGCTGGCCGTGGCAGATATGGAACCGGGAATCGGCGACCCCATGGTGCTGGCGAGGGCGAACGAGGCGCAGGCGTTGCTGCTCACCGAGGACAAGGATTTCGGCGAACTCGTATTTCGCCAGCGGCTCGTCCATGCGGGCGTCATGCTCGTGCGACTCGCCGGGCTGGGCGCGCCAGCGAAAGCCAAATTGCTCTTACAGGTGCTCGCCGATCACTGCGAAAAGCTGCGCGGCGCGTTCACGGTCGTGTCGCCGGATGCAGTGCGGATCCGGGTGGAGTGACCATCTCGCCCCAGCTTTTCCCAACTCACTCGCGCACTTCGCGGAGGTAGGCGAGGAGGTCGGCGAGTTCCTGCGGGGTGAGGGCGTCGGCGAGACCGGGGGGCATCAGGGAGACGGGCATTGGCTCGCGCACGACTGCGTCGGCGAAGCGGTATTTCGTGAGCTTGCCGGTGGCGTCGAGGAGCGTGAACTCGGACTTGTTGTCCATGAATTGATCAATGCCCGTGGCCTCGCGTCCGTCGCGCATCTTGATCTGCCATTGCACGAAGGCGGGAGCGATTTCCTTGCTGGGTTCGCGGATGGATTCGAGGAGCTGTTCGGGCTTCATGCGCCAGACGCCGGTGAGGTCGGGGCCGATGGCGCGGCCACGACCTTCGATCTGATGGCAGCTCGCGCAGCCGGTGGTGCCGGAGCGGAAGAAAACGCGACGCCCGGCGGCGGCATCGGGCGGGGTGGCGGCAACGGCGGCGGGCATTTCGCCGAGTGCGCGGGCGGCTTCGCGTTTCGCCGCGGCATCGCCGCTCGCGAGCGCGGCGCGCAGGATTTCGCGCGTCTCGGGCGCGCTGGCGGAAAGGGCGAGGCCGGCGATTGCCTCGGCGCGGAGTTCGACCGGTGTGGCGGCGTCGCCTGCGAGCTTGCGGAGTTCGGCCTGTGCGGAGGCATCACTGCGGGCTGCGAGGATTCGGGTGGCTTCGACGCGGAGGCCCGGGTTGGTGGCATCGAGCAGCGGATGCAAAGCCTCGAGTGTGAGGGCGGGGTGATTTACCGGGAGCAGGCGTAGCGCGAGGGCGCGGAGGGCGGGGTCGCGCTTCGCATCGAGAGCGATGTCGGCGGCGCGCTTGGAACGTGCAGCGGAATCTGGCGTGCCGCTGAAATCCATCTTCACACTTGCGAGCTGCTGCGTCGTGGCGAGGTAGGCGTCGAAGACCATGCGTGTCGGGTTTCCGGCGACGGCGGTGTCGAGCTTGTCGGTGAAATCGGTGAGGCGCTCCTCGGAGATCCATTGCAGCGCGGCGCGGCGGATGGCGGGGACGGGGTCTTTGAGCGCATCGGCGAGCGGACCGGGTTCTTTGCGCTGGCGCGAGCCGAGAAGAATGCCGAGGCGGACTTTCGGGTCACCATCGAGGGCGAGTTGCTGATTGCCTTGGGCGAGTTGGATCACAGTGGCTCGGAACAGGAAGGGATCATCGCTTTTCAAAATGGCGAGATCACCGCCTGCGACGGCCTTTTCTTCGAGCAATGCAGCCAGCTTTTCCTCCGCCGCCGTGCGCGGCACCGGCACCGCGTCCGCTTTCACCCCGCGCACGCGCCAGACGCGGCCTTTGCCATGCACGTTGTAGGAGCCGTCCACCCAGTCGCTCACGACCAGCGTGCCGTCGGGCGCGGCGGCGATTCCGCTCGGGCGGAAGTCGTGCCCGCCGCGGATGAGCCATTCGGGTTTCGTCGTGAACGACGCGCCGCGCGCTTCGAGCGGGAAACGCTGGATGCCGTGGTCCGTCCATGTGCAGCCGAGCAGCGCGCCGCCGTGCCAGAGCAGGCCGGTGGGCGCTTCGCCGATGTAGGAAACCGGCGGCAGCGTGCCGGGCCAGCGGCCATCCCACGACGTGAACGGATGATCAATCGTGCGCCCGTAGCGGTAGCGGTAGCCGTAGTCGCCGTTCTTCACGATGTGCAGCAGCCGGCAGTAGGAGCCGCCGCCAGGATCGTTGTCGGTGGCGAAAAGGCGGCCCATCGGATCGAAGGCGAAGCCGTAGAGATTCCAAACGCCCCACGCCCAATGCACGAGGCCGCGCCCTTCGTCGTCGAAGCGAAACACGCCGCCCTCATCCGTGCCCTTCACCACCGCGCCATCGCTGCCGGTGAGCGTCCACGCGAAGCCGTGATTTTCCCCGAAGCCGAGCCACAGCGCGCCGTCCGCGCCGCGTGCGATTCCGGTGAGGCCGTTGTGCGGATACTTGTCGTCGGTCACGAGCGTGAGGAGCGTGCGGCGCTCGTCGGCGCGGCCATCGCCGTCCTTGTCGTGCAGGCGCAAAGTCGCGGCGCGCGTGGAGACGATGACATCGCCGCCGGGCAGCAGCAGCAGGCCCATGCCGTCGGAGAAGCCATCGGCATACGTGGTGATCTTCCGCGCGCGGCCATCGGGGCCGAAGTCGTCCATGATCAAAATGCGATCCGTCGGCGGCCCGTCGTATTTCGCGGGGCGAAAGTGCGTGTTGTTCTCCAGCACCCACACGCGCCCGCGCGCATCCGTGGCGATGGCCGTGGGCGTGCGAACGTCGGGATCGCTGGCGATGAGTTCGATGGTGACGCCGGGCAGCATGGCCTTCGGCGGTTCGGCGTGGAGCGATGCCGCGAGCGCGGCGGCGAGTAGGATGGGAAGACGCATGCACACGGTCTATGCGCCCGCGAGGATGTGCGCAACTCCGCGCGGCGGCATCCTCGCCGGCTCCCGTGAGTTCCAGCGCACACACCGGGCAGAAGCCGCCGGGTAAACGAGGTGCCCTGCAAGCGGGGCAGAGGCTGTCGTTGTCGCTCATGGCTTTGGCAACCGTCGTGTGAACGATCATTCCCGGAGCGCGGTGAGCGTCGCGGCAAGGATGTTTTTTGCCGCTCCGTCCGGCAGGTGTTCCGAGACTTTCTGGATCGCCTCACTTGCGCGCGGATCGCGGATGGCGGCGAGTTGCGCGAGCAGCAGTTCCCGGCTGGCGAGTGCCTGGTCTTCATTCGCGGCGCGCGTCGCGAGAAGTTCGATGGCGGCCTCGGTGGCGATGTCCCGAAGCGCGATGGCGGCTGCTTCGCGGAGGCGCTCATCGCTGCTGTCCAGCAAGGCTCCGAGCCCATCCGCCGCCGGTTCATTCCGAATGCCGCGGATGGCGGCGAGTATGCCTGCCCGCTGCCCGGTGAAGTGTTCCTCCTCCACGTAAAGCTCGTGCAGATAATCCACCGTGTCCGTGACGGCACCGCGGGCGAGGGTCTCGCTTGCGGCGCGCAGTGCCGTGGCGTCCCCGGTTTCCACGAGGATGGATGCGACGGCTTCGAGGGACTTGGTGTTTTGCACAGGCAGCACGCGAAACGCATGGAGGATGGCCTCCTCTTGCCCTGGGTTGGCGAGGGCGGCGTTGAAGATCGTTTCCACGGCCTTCGGGCTGTCTGCCCTGGCCATGCGATCCACATTTTCCGCAGTCTCGCGCCCGTGGAAAGTGGCGGGTTGTGGTGAGGAGACCGGCGTGGCCCAAGGCGGGATTTCCCCGCCTTGGGCGACCTGTTCCTCCTGTGTGCTGCTGCCCACATACACTGCGCAGGCTGCTGCGATGGCGAGGGCGGCGGTCGTGAGGAGTTTTGTTTCCATGGTGTCTGTGTGTGCTGTGTTTAGCGGCTGTTCACGCGGACCTGGTATTCTCCCTGTGCTCCGCCGTAGCCGCGTACGCGGACGAAGTAGTGGCCGCGTGTGCGGATCTGGTAGCGGATGCGGAACTGGCCGCTGCCCGCGCTGTCGTTATCCTCCGCGAGCACGGGGAAGCCCGCGGTCTTTGCGCCGCAGAGGTAGCCGTAGGTGTTCACGTTTCCGCTTGTGGCGATTTCGTAGGTGCCCGGCTCGGCCCAAAAGCGGAACCAGTCGTTGTCGCGCTCATATTCCATCCTGCCGGAGACCACGACGCCGAGATTCAGCCGTGTCGTTTCCACGTAGGGATCGTTCGAGTGGTCGTCTGCGCCGGCGTAGGCTTCGCCGTGGATGGCGAAGAGGCATGGGTTTTCATCCGCATCGTTCGTCGGCAGCACGACCGTCGTATCGTGCGAGCCGATGCGATCGCATTGATAGCGGATGGTGAAGCTCGCCGATCGGCCTGGCGCCACGGTAGTGGCTGGCTGGCTGATGATGGTGAATTGCCCGGATGCGCCGCCTTCGAGCCGCAGTGCGCCGAGCGCGAGATCGCTCGTGCCGATATTATGAACATCGAATGTGCGGATCAGGCCGTAGGGCGTGCGCACCACGTCGCCACTGCCAAAGTGCGTGCCGTCCGCAGGATTCGGCGAAGTGTCGCCGGAGGCGATGTCCTGGCCGAAATAGCGAATCGCCACCTCGGGCTGAGGCTGCGTGAAGCGGCTGCTGACTTGGTAGGCTCCGGTGGCATTGGCACCGCCGGTCACCCGCACATAGTATGTCCCCGCATCGAGCGTTCGCTGGAGGGCGAAATTTCCGCCTCCCGCGCTGCCGCCGTCGCGGGCGATCACACCGCCACCACTGTTGAGCAGGTCGCCCTCGGTATCCGTCGCGCCCGCAGCCACGAGGGCCACGAACCCGCGCTGAGACACTGTGAAGCGGAACACGTCCGCATCCCCGGCCTTTTCCAAAACACCGGATAGCGTGCTGCCCAAGGCAAACGGCGTCGCGGTGCCGGGCGTGTTGCCGTGGTCATCGGGGATCGGCTGCGGCTCATTAAAGCCGAGGGCGCGGGCGATATTCATGCGGCCTTGCGAGGCGCACTTTCCGGCCATCGCTGGCGTGCGATCCACGCTTTGGTAAAGGCGCGCGGTGAGCTGGCGGTAGGTTTCGCCGGGAAATTGTTTTTTCAACAGCGCGAACCCGGCGCTCACCATCGGCGTCGCCATGGAAGTGCCAGAAAGGCTGGCGTAGCGGCCGTTCGTGATGGTCGAGAGGATTTCGCTGCCCGGAGCACCGATATCCACCGTGGTCAGACCGTAGCTGGAAAAGAAAGACATCCCATCAGTGCGCGTGGTGGAGGCTACGGCGACCACGTTATCCTGCGGATAGCTCGCCGGGTAAGAGGGCGTCGCATCGTTGTCGCTGGCGCTGTTGCCAGCAGCCGCGACGAAGAGGACGCCGTCGAGCTTGAGGTCTTCGATGGCGTCATTCATCGCCCGGCTGAAGCCGCCGCCGCCCCAGGAGTTCGACAGGATTTGCGCGCCGTTGGCGTGGCCGTAGGCGATGCACTTCAGCGCGTCGGATAATTGTCCGCCGCCATTGGCGTTGAGGAATTTCAGCGCCATGATTTTCACGCCGGGCGCCAGGCCCGAGATGCCCTGCGCGTTATTGCGCTCCGCCGCGATGATGCCCGAGCAATGCGTGCCGTGGTTGTTGTCATCGAGCGGATCGCCGCTGCCGGTGATGGCGTTGATGCCGTGAACATCGTCCACGTAACCATTGCGATCATCGTCAATCGCATTGCCTGGGATTTCGCCCGTATTCACCCACATCGTATTGCGAAGTTCGGGGTGGCGGTAGTCCACGCCCGTATCAATCACGCCCACGATGATCCCCTCGGCGTCCGCGCGCTGCGTCCACGCCTCGGGTGCGTCCACATCGGCATCGTTGGAATTATTCAGCGCCCACTGCTCACCAAAGCGCGGGTCATTCGGCAGCGCCAGCGCGCTCACCACGTAGTCCGGCTCCACGTATTCATACACGCCGGTGGCCATGAGGTTTTGGATGATCGCGGCCACGGGGCGCGAGGGGCTGAAGGACAGGATTTGCATCGAGCTGCTCACCGCTGTGGTGGCCGTGATGCCGGCTCCCGTCTGCGCCATGCGCAGCGAGAGGGCTGCAGCGCCGGCTTTTTTCTTCACAATGACGCGCCCTGTCGCGCAGGTCTGGCCATTGTATTGGATGGTCGCGGGTGCCTGAGCCCAAGCCGAAGAGGCCAGGGCGGCAGCGCACGCGAGCGTGAGGATGGTTGCTTTCTTTTTCATGATGTTTTTTTGTTTGTGTTGGTTTGTGGCGGCATCCATTCCCGGGACTTCCGGGAGCGTTGCCGCTCATCCAGCCACTAGTGCGTTTCAAATTCGCGGTTACACCCCGGTGCGAAGTTTTTTCCCGGCGCTTGCGAGGCGGGGATGGGACAGCACGGTGTGCATGAACCGCCCGAAGCTGGGCGGGCGGCTCCGCCGGAGGTTCTCGCAGCAGCCTGGCGGCCGGGTCGCCAGCAACCGCACAGCGTCCCGGGAATAATCTTGTGCAGCGCCTCGCTGCGATTCTCGATGCTCCCGAAGGAGGGCGTCCGCGTCTTTCGCACCATGGCCGACACCACATCACCGCCAGACACTTCGAATCGCTGCGCCAAGTGCGGGGCACCACTCCTTCCCGGCGGGATGTGCCCTGTCTGCGCGCTGGCGCTGGCGGATTGCGAAGCTCCATCTTCGGATCCGAATGCGTTAACCCGCAAGCTCTCGCAGGAGGTTGTGGCAGACAGTCCCACTCCATCGGGCGACCTGCCAGCCATCCCCGGCTACCGCATGATCCGGGCAATCGGTCGCGGAGGCATGGGCGTGGTGTGGCTCGCGGAGCAGGAGGGCACGAAGCGCGAAGTCGCGGTGAAATTCATGGCGGAGCAAAACGCCTTTGGCACCCGGTCCGACGTGAACCGCGCGCGGTTCGAGCGTGAGATCGAACTGGCGGCGAGGCTGCGGCATCCGAACATCGCGCGCGTCTATGACGGCGGCGTGACTGCCGACGCGTGCTACTACGCGATGGAGTTTGTGGACGGAGTACCGCTGGACAAATTCGTCGAGCAGCGCGCGCTTTCGCGGCGCGGGATCATCGAGCTGATGCGCAAAGTGTGCGACGCCGTGCAGCACGCGCATCAAAACGGAATCATCCACCGCGATCTGAAGCCGTCGAACATCCTCGTGGGCGCCGATGGCGAGCCGAAGGTGCTCGATTTCGGCCTCGCCAAAGTGCTCGACGCCGACGCCGAGGCGGCGCTCGCCACCTCTTCCCCCGGCATGCTCCTCGGCACCCCGCACTATATGTCACCCGAGCAGGCCGGCGGCGAACCCGCCGACACGCGCACCGACGTATTCAGCCTCGGCGTGCTGCTCTACCGGCTGCTCACGGGGAAACTCCCGCATGAGCAGACGGCGTCGCTGGAGCTCTTCGTCCACCGGGTGCTCGCCGGGGAAATCATCCGCCCGCGCGAAGCGCAGCCCGACCTTGATGCCGGGCTGGAGATGCTCCTGCTCAAATCCCTCTCCCGCCAGCCCGTCGCCCGCTACCGCAATGCAGGCGAACTGGCGGATGAAATGGAGCGATACCTGAGCCACCGCCCGCTTGTGGCAGGGCGCGGGGTGCGGGCGTATTTGTTGAAAATGTGGCTCCGGCGGCACATCCGTGAGGTGGCGCTCGGCTGTGCGGGAATCGCCGCGGTCGTTTTCTACGTGCTGCAAATCCGTGCCGAGCGAGACCGGGCGGCACGCAGCGAGGTGGCCGAGCGGGCGGCCAAACACCAGGCGCTCGCGGCGCGCGACGCGGCCAATGGACTGGTAGGCTATCTCCAAAACGACCTCCACGGCGCTCTCGAAAAACTCGGGCGCCTCGATATGATGAAGGGCATCAACAATCGGATCGAGCGCTACTACCAGACCTATCCCGGTGCGGCGGGCGACCTCGATGGAATGCGCCAGAGGAACCTGGCCCTCCAGCAACAGGGCGACGTGGATTTTTCCCAGGGGAAACTTGCCGAGGCTGAGGCCGCGTATCGGCGGCGACTTGATGTGGTGAAGCGATTGCGCAGCGATGCCCCGCTGGATGGCGG
>CAMAUI010000060.1 GCA_945861385.1 Prosthecobacter debontii | reverse complement strand
CCGTCGCCGACGAACGATCCGACGGGGGATTTCACGTTCACATCGTCGGAGGCGGGCTCGACGTTCGAGGTTCGCGTGGATGGCGGAGCGTATGCGATAGCGCCGAGTCCATTCAGCACGGCGCCGCTTGCGGACGGGCCGCACACCTTCGAGGTGCGTGCGATTGATGCGGCGGGCGACGTGGACCCGACGCCCGCGAGCGCATCGTGGGTGGTGGACACGACGCCACCCGTCATCACCTTCACGCCCGGCCTGCAAACCGTGCATACCGGCAGCAGCGCGACCGCGCCGCTCCCGGATGTCGCTACGCTTGTCACTGCGACGGACGCCGTCGGCGTGGTGTCGCAGACGCAATCGCCCGCCGCCGGGACGCAAAAAGCACCGGGTACCCACGACGTGGTGGTGACGGTGAGCGACGCGGCGGGAAATTCCGCGCAGACGACCGTGCAGGTGCTGGTGGTGGATAATGGCGCGCCGGTGTTTACCACCTGCCCGCCTGCCCGCAGCATTCATGCGGCGAGCAATGAGACGAGCATCGTGCTTGGGGATTTGATCAGCGAGGCGGTGGCGGAGGACAACATCGGCGTGACCGGGATCACTCAGGACCCAATCGCGGGAACGGTGCTCGAAGCCGGCGATCACACGGTGCGGCTGACGGCGACCGACGCGGAGGGCAATTCCGGGGTATGCGACGTGGTGGTTACGGTGGTGCCGGGGAACAAGATTCCCGTGGCGCTGCCGGATTTCGCCTTTTCAACGGCGGGCGGGGTGCTGATTGACGTGCTGGAAAACGACTCGGATGGCGACGGGCAGCCGCTGACGATCAGCGAGGTGACGCAGTCGCCGGATGGCGGCGTGGCAACCATCCAGGGCGGCAAGATTTTTTACGATCCGGAGGGCGCGGTGACGACGTCGCGGACATTTACCTACACGATCACGGATGGCGAAGACACGGCGACGGCGACGGTGACGATCTACGAGAATCCGGCGCTGGGCTACACGTACGTGGGGCATTTGTTCGACACGGACGGGACGACGCATCGCGGGCTGATGATGCTGAAGCTCGCTTCCGGGACGGGAAGATTCACGGGCTCGATATTTATCGGTGCGAAGAAGTATGGGCTGAAGGGGACGTTCAGTTCGGAAAGTCCCACCGTGGCGATCGCGGGTGCGAGCCGGTTGTTCGCGGGCATCCCGGTGCTTGTCAGCGCGGGGCCGCTGGATGGGGCGGGCTTTCCGCAGATCGGATTTTCGGTGGCCGGGACAGCGCCGGGCACACGCTGGCGCGGGCTGGCGGAACGGTCGCCATATTTCCGGCTGACGACGGGCCAGTTGCTTTCGCCTGCGGCGGGGAAACACACGGTCCTTTTCGAGCAATCACCGGGGTCGGCGCAGCCGGTCGTCGCGGGCGGGTGCCTTGCGACGGTGACGGTGCCGGGCGCGGCGAGGTTCAGCGGGAAATTCGGCAACGGTGGGGCGCTCTCGACGGCGACGTATCTGCTCTCCGGCGGGCGTGCAATCTTCTACGCGCCTGGGGCAAAGAGCGGGGTGTACCAGACACTCGCGGGAACGCTGGTCTTTGCGCCGGCGGCGGATCGTGATGTGTCGGGCGATGTGCTGTGGAGCGTGCCGCCGGGGTTTGATGCGAAGATTCCAGGCGGGCTGGTGGACACGTATCCGGTAGTCGGCTCGCGCTACTCGTCCAGTCTGAACAAGCTCTCTCCGGCGAATCTGATGCTCGACTACAACGCGACCGGCGACGCGACATTCAGCTTCGAGCTGCCATCATCGAACCGCACCGTGGACGTCCTGCGGAACATCACCACTCCCGCGATCGTCACCGGCCTGCCCCCGCTGGCACTGGTGAAATTCACGCAAAGCTCCGGGTATTACTCCGGGACATTTGTGGACAAGCCGGTGACGCCCGGCGCGAAGTTCCAGGGCTGGGTGCTGCAACACCCCGCGCAAAACCGCGGCAACGGCTACGTGCTGGACACGGATCGCATCGGCAGCGTGTCGCTCACGCCCGCGCCGTAGCTCCGCATGTCAGTCCGCCGGTTGATGCGGGGTGCCTGCGTGGGTGTGATCGAAAGCGCGTGAAGAATCGGCGGTGGCGGCGAATGGAATACAGTGCTTCCAGCCTGTGCGGCCGGCGGGCGTCCCGCCTACAGCATCCGCACCATTCGGTGCATGGGGCAGCAGGCTGGAAGCCCGCCGGCCGCACAGGCTGGAAGCCTGCGTTCCGATGGTTCAGGCTGGACGCCCGCGCTACCCGGGACACGCGGCCACGCTGTCGCATGCCAGGGAATCCTGGATGCGAAATGAAACACGCGCCGTGAAACACGCGCCGCTTGCTTCACGCTGAAATACTCCGCTTGCGGCGGGGAGTCATTTGCTGCATAAGCGCGCCCCTTTTCCCGGAATGATTAAAGCCAACTGACCATGACACTCTCTCATTTAAGCGCCGGTTTGATCGGCACCGGCTTCATCGGGCCGGTGCATGTGGAAGCACTGAAACGTCTCGGCGTGAAGGTGGGCGCGGTGTGCGGCTCGACGCAGGCCGCGACGGACATGGCGGAGAAATGGGGCATCCCGGAGGTGTACGGGGATTACGATTACAAGGGGCTGATCGAGTCGCCGAATGTGGATGTGGTGCATATCACCTCGCCGAACAAGGTCCACGTGGAGCAGGCGCTGGCGGCGATCCGGGCGGGGAAACATGTGATTTGCGAGAAGCCGCTGGGGATGACGACGCAGGAGACGAGCAAGCTGCTGAAGGCGGCGGAGAAGGCGAAGACCGTGTTTGCGGTGAATTACAACTGCCGGTTTTTCCCGGCGATCCTGCAGATGCGGGCGATGGTGCGGCGCGGGGAACTCGGGCGCATCATCAATGTGCAGGGGCATTTTTTCCAGGACTGGCTGCTCAAGGAGACGGATTACAACTGGCGGCTGCTGGCGAGCGAGGGCGGGAAGCTCCGCGCCGTGGGCGACATCGGCACGCACTGGATGGATGCGGTGTCTTTTATCCTCGGCGCGAAAGTGGACAGCGTGTTTGCGACGCTGGAAACTTTCCACAAGCAGCGGCTGCGGCCGAAGGGCGAGGTGAAGACTTTTGCGAAGGTGAACCCGAAGGACATGGTGCGCTACGTGGTGGACACGGAGGATTTCGCGAGCCTGCTGCTGCAGTTCCAGCGGGCGAAGCACGGGTTCGCGGACCGGGTGCATGCGAACGCGAGCATCTCGCAGGTGGCGGCGGGGTGGAAGTGCAGCATGGCGATCAGCGTGTATGGCTCGGAGGGCAGCGCGCGGTTCGATTTGCAGGAGCCGAACGTCCTGCACGTCGGCTGGCGCGACAAGCCGAACGAGGTCCGCCAGCGTTGCGCGCCCGGCTTTCACGAGGACGTGGCGCATTTCACGGACTATCCCGGCGGGCATGCCGAGGGTTTCCCGGATTCGCACAAGATGCACTACCGCGCGGTGTATGAGCACATCGCGAGCGGGGGAAAGACGGAGAAGCTGTTTGCGACGGCGGAGGACGGGCATGAGGAGGTGAAGCTTTGCGAGACCATCCTGCGGGCGAATCGCGCGCAGCGGTGGATGAAGGTGTAGCCGCAGGCGTGGTTTCGCGGGGCATCCCTGCCGGCCGAAGGCGAGCCTTGTAATTGTCTTGTCCCGGCGGGTATGGCGGAAGGGTGAAAGCTGTCGCTGCCATGTCCATGAACCGCGTGATCGGGCGCGCGGGCGAGATTCCGTGGCGCCTCCCCGAGGACTTCAAGTGGTTCAAGGAATTGACGACGGGCGGCATCGTGCTGATGGGGCGGAAGACTTTCGAGAGCCTGCCAAAGGCGCTGCCGAACCGGACAAATGTGGTTTTCACGCGAGGGGCACGCAGGCTCGCGGCGGACGGGGAATTTGTGGCGAAATGCGGATGCAAGCCACTGGTCGGGCACTGGGCGGCGAGGTTGGGGAAAGGCGGCTTCCAGCTTGGGTTCGAGCGGCTCGGGCCGGGGGAGGTGTGGCTGGTGCGAGGCGTGCGCCAGTTTCTGGACGCGCTGGCGCGGCATCGTGTGAAGCGGGAGGTTTTCGTGATCGGCGGAGCGCAGATTTACGAACGCCTGCTGCCACGATGCACGGATTTGTATTTGTCGCTGGTGTTCCGCGAAGTGGAGGGAGATGCGTTTTTCCCGGAATTCGACCGGTGGTTTTCCGACCGGTATGAGGTGGTGAGAAAGACGGCGGATTTCGAGGTGCGCCACTATCGCAAGCGGCGGGAGTGAGCCTCGGTCGCGGGCTTTCGGCTCAGTGTGCGGCGGCTGATATTGCGGCGAGGGTGGCGGTGGCGAAGCAGGCTTGGAGGAGGTAGCCGCCGGTGGGGGCGTCCCAGTCGAGCATTTCGCCGGCGCTGTGGATGCCGGGGAGTTTTTTGAGCATGAGGGTGTCGTCCAGCTCGCTCCACGCGATGCCGCCGGCGGTGGAGATGGCTTCGGCGAGGGGGCGGGGGCGGGTGAGGGGGATGCGGCAGTTTTTGGCGATGGCTGCAAGGGCGGCCGCGGAGTCGGGCTGGCCGTGGAATTGTTCGATGAGCGCGCACGCGGCGTCGGGGAGGCGCCATCGCTGCGGGGCTTCGCGGAGGAAGGCGCGGCGGACGGATTCCATTTTTCGCGTGAGCTGCGCGATGTCGAAGGTGGGCTTGAAATCAATGTGGATGGCGGGTTCGGGCATTTGGCGGAGGATCCGGCCGAGGTGGTAGATGAGGGTGCCTTCGATGCCGTAGCGGGTGAGCATGATTTCGCCGGAGACGGTGGTGGGGCCGGCGGTGACGCGGATGTTTTGGAGGGGGCGGCCTTCGACGCGGGCGCGGGTTTCGGGTGTCCAGTCGCATTCCCATCCGCAATTCGAGGAGGTGAGGGGGCGGATGGTGATGCCGGATTTTTCGAGGATGGGGACCCAGCCGCCGTCGGAGCCGGTGGCGGGCCATGAGCCGCCGCCGAGGGCGAGGATTCCGCGGTCGTGCGCGGCGGTGGCGGGGCCGCCGGGTGTGGCGAAGTGGAGCAGGAGCGGGGTGCCGTGCGTGAGGCCGGTCCAGCGGTGGTTCATGGCGAAGCGGACACCGAGTTCGCGGAGGCGTGCGACCCAGCGGCGGAGGAGGGGGGCGGCTTTCATCGTGACCGGGAAAACTTTTCCGCTGGAGGTGGCGATGGTCTCGATGCCGAGGGATGCGGCCCATTCGCGGAGGGCGGTGCTGTCGAATGCGGCGAGGCATTTTGCAAAGAATGCCGCGGGCAGTTCGTGGCCGGTGTACCGGGCGGGGAATGTGTCGGGCGGGGCGGAGTTGGTGAGGTTGAGGCCGCTTTTTCCGGCGAGGAGGAATTTTCTGCCGACGGAGCGCCTGGCGTCGTAGAGGGTGACGGTTGCGCCGGCGGCCGCGGCGATTTCGGCGGCGCGAAGGCCGGCGGGGCCGCCGCCGATGATGGCGATATTTTTTGCAGGCATCGTGTTATGCGCCGAAGAGGCAGGTGAAGTTTGTCGCGATGAGGGCGCGCAGGTCCTCGATCGGAGTTGCGCGGAGCTGCGCGAGTGCGTGGAAGGCGGTTGCGATGTTTGCGGGGTGGTTGATCGGGGTGTGGTCGGGGGATTCGAGGGGATGGGGATTTTGATCGGGCGGCGGGGCGAGGTCGGGGGCGTCGGTCTCGGCGAGGAGGCGGTCGGCGGGGATTTGGCGGAAGGTTTCGCGCTGGGCGGATTTTCGTTCGTGGAGGAAGGAGGGGGAAAAGGAGAAGAAGGCGCCCATTTTTACAAAACCAGGAACCATCTCCGCGGGGCCGGCGTATGCGTGGATGAGGAAGCCGCGCGCGGGGAGCGCGCTGCTGGCGAGCGCGTCGGCGAGCGCGCCCCATGCGCGGATGCAGTGGATTGTGGCGGGGAGATCGCGCTCGGCGGCGATGGCGAGCTGGCTGCGCAGGCATTCGGTCTGCGCGGCGAGGTCGTGGCCTTCGATCCAGCGGTCGAGGCCAATTTCGCCGATCGCGGCGCGGGGGTTTGCGTCGAGGTGTGCGAGGAGGGCGGTTTTCCATGAGGAAGTGCGGGTGTTCACGTGCCACGGATGGAGGCCGAAGGACGGGGTTATCCACGGATGTTCGCGGGCGAGCGCGGCGACGGCGGGCCAGTCGGATTCGCGTGTGCCATTGACGACGGCGTGACTGACGATGGCAGGGAGCGAGCGGAGCAATTCCGCGCGGTGCGGATCGAGCCGCGTGTCCTGCAGATGGTTGTGTGCGTCGGTGAATCGCGCTGGCATTTCCGGATGATGGCCGCATGCGCATCGCGGTGCGAGGCGCGGCCACGCGAAAGTTTTTTCAAAAATCTGCTTGTCATAATTCATCGGGCGACTAAACAGCGCGTCCCTTTTTTTCCGCGCTCTGGCTGCAAGCGAATCCGCGGTTCCGGCAACGGGGTGATACCCGAGGCTGAGGACAGCGGAAATGTCGCCGGAGCACACGGGGGGAGGGGAAATGTGCGTGTGAACGAAGAAAGTGCTTGCCTCAAAGGCGGCGATTCCTAGTTTGCGCGCCCCTTTGCCGCAGGTGGCTCATTCCAAACCGCGGCGGAGGAGTTGTCCGCAGTGTCCAAAACGAAGGTTTTCACAATGGATGGCAAAAGCCGGGACGGTTCGCCGTTCCGGGAAAGTGGGATGAGTCGCAAACCCGAAAAGTTTCTCGATGCCAACAATCAACCAGCTCGTCCGCAAAGGACGCAAAAAGGTAAAATATAACAGCAAATCGCCGGCACTGGCGAATTGCCCGTTCCGCCGTGGCGTGTGTCTGCAGGTGATGACCCGCACGCCGAAGAAGCCAAACTCGGCGCTGCGCAAGGTGGCGAAAGTGCGCCTCACGAATGGCATCGAGGTGATCGCCTACATCCCCGGCGAGGGGCACAATTTGCAGGAGCACAGCATCGTGCTCGTTCGCGGCGGCCGGGTGAAGGATTTGCCGGGTGTGCGTTATCACCTTGTCCGCGGAACGCTCGACGCGCTTGGAGTGGATGGGCGGCGCCGCAGTCGTTCGAAGTACGGGGCGAAGCGCCCGAAGGCCGGTGCGGCCGGTGATGCCGCAGCGAAGAAAAAGTAACCTCTATTTTTCCGAACCATGTCACGTCGTCGCCGCGTAATTCATAAGGAAGAGAAACTGGATGCCCGTTATGCCAGCCCATTGGTGGCGCGGCTGATCGGCACCATCATGAAGTCAGGCAAGCGTCAGCTCGCCGAACGGGTGGCCTACGCGGCCATCGAGGAGAGCCGGCAGGATAGCGAGGCCGTTGATCCGCTCGAGACACTCAACAAGGCGGTGGATAATGTCCGCCCGCGCCTGGAGACGAAGAGCCGCCGCGTCGGTGGTGCGACGTATCAGGTGCCGATGGAAGTGGCACCGGCCCGCGGGCAGGCGCTGGCGTTGCGGTGGATCGTGACTTTCGCGCAAGGCCGCAAGGGCAGCTTCCGCAAGGCGCTGGCGAACGAACTCAAGGAGGCGGCGCTCGGGCAGGGCAACGCGGTGAAGAAACGCGACGACACGCACAAGATGGCGCAGGCGAACCGAGCGTTCGCCCACTTCCGCTTCTAAATTTTTCAGAGAACCTGATGTCCACGAATCCAAACAGCCCTGACCGCGCATATCCGCTCGAAAAGACGCGGAACATCGGCATTGCCGCGCATATTGACGCGGGCAAGACGACGCTGACGGAGCGCATCCTTTTTTACACCGGCATGATCCACAAGATCGGCGAGGTGCATGACGGGACGACGGTGACGGACTGGATGGAGCAGGAGCGCGAGCGCGGAATCACGATCACATCGGCGGCGACGACATGCTTTTGGGAGCAGAAGAAGGCGGACGGCGTGGTGAAGCTGTTCCAGGGGCAGAAGATGCGGGTGAACATCATTGACACGCCGGGTCACGTGGATTTCACGGCGGAGGTCGAGCGCTCGCTCCGGGTGCTCGATGGGGCGATCGCGGTGTTCTGTGGCGTGGCGGGTGTGCAGCCGCAGTCCGAGACGGTGTGGCGGCAGGCGACGAAGTACGGGGTGCCGAGAATTGCTTTCGTGAACAAGATGGACCGTACGGGCGCGAGCTTTGCGAATGCGCTGAACGACATGCGCACGAAGCTGAAGGCGAACGCGCACCCGGTGCTCATCCCAATCGGTGCGGAGGATCAACTCAAGGGCCAGTACGACATCATCAACCGGAAGGCCATCATCTATCTCGATGACGAGAAGATGGGTTCCAATTACAACGTCGAAGACCTCGACGAGGCGGGGAAGGCGATCGTTGAGCCGGCCCGCGAGGCACTGGTGGCCGCGCTGTGCGACATTGATGACGAGCTTGGGACGGCGTTCCTCGAGGAAAAGCCGATCACGCCGGAGATGATCAAGCAGGCCATCCGCCGGCAGACCATCGCGAACAGATTTGTGCCCGTCGTGGGCGGCTCGGCGTTCAAGAACAAGGGCGTGCAGTACCTTGTGGACGCGGTGGTGGATTATCTGCCGTCGCCGATCGAGATCCCACCGCAGCAGGGCATCAACCCGGACAACCACGAGGAGAAAATCGCCGCGCCACCGGATGACAACGCAAAGTTTGTCGGCCTCGCCTTCAAGCTCTGGAGTGATCCGTTTGTCGGGAAGCTCGTCTTTTTCCGCGTGTATCGCGGCAAGCTGGCGAAGAGCCAGACGATCTACAACCCGCGCACGCGCAAGTCGGACCGCGTCAGCCGGATCATCCAGATTCAGGCGGACAAGCGGGAGGACATTGATTGCTGCTACTCGGGTGACATCGCGGCCATCGTCGGCCTTCGCAACATCACGACAGGTGATACGCTTTGCGACGAGGACGTGGAAATCATGCTCGAGCCGCCGTCATTTCCCGACCCGGTCATCAGCATGTCCGTCGAGCCGAAGACCAAGGTGGACCAGGAGAAGATGGGCGTCGCGCTCCAGCGACTCGCCGAGGAGGATCCGACCTTCCGCGTTTACACCGACGAGGAGACGGGCCAGACGATCATTGCCGGCATGGGAGAGTTGCATTTGGAAATCATCCGCGACCGGATGCTGCGCGAATTCAAAGTAGAGGCCAACTCCGGCAAACCGCAGATCGCCTACCGCGAAACCTGCACGAAGCCCGCCCACGGCGTCGGCAAGCTCATCAAGCAGTCTGGTGGCCGCGGGCAGTACGGACACGTGGAGGTGGACATCCGCCCCGCAGAGCGCGGCAAGGGACACACCGTTGAGAACAAGGTCGTCGGCGGGACGATTCCCAAGGACTACATCCCCGCGGTGATCAAGGGCATCAACGAGGCCGTGCTCAACGGCGTGCTCGGCGGATACCCGGTCATTGACCTGGAAATTGATATCGTTTACGGCAGCTACCACGATGTGGACTCGAACGAGATGGCTTTCAAGATGGCCGCCATCTTCGCGGTGAAGGACGCGCTCAAGAACGCGAACCCGATCCTTCTCGAACCCATCATGAAGGTCGAGAACGCCACGCCCGAGGAATACCAGGGTGACATCATGGGCGACCTGAACCGCCGCCGCGGCATCATCCAGGGCATGGAGACCAAGGTCGGCCTTTGCCACATCAACGCGCAGGTGCCGCTGGCGGAAATGTTCGGATACGCGACAGCGATCCGCTCGCTCTCCAAGGGGCGCAGTTCCTACACCATGGAGCCTTCCCATTTTGAACAAGTGCCCGAGAACGTGAAAAACGCCGTCCTCGACCAGAAGGGCAAATAATCAACCAACGTCATGAACGGACAACGCATACGAATTCGACTCAAGGCCTTCGACAGCCGCGTGCTCGACGCTTCCAGCGCCGAAATCGTGGAGACGGCAAAGCGCACCGGAGCCCGTGTCGCCGGGCCCATCCCGCTGCCCACACGCATCGAGAAGTTCACCGTGAACCGCTCGCCGCACGTGGACAAGAAGAGCATGGACCAATTTGAAATCCGCACGCACAAGCGCATGCTCGACATCATCGAGCCCACCGCCAAGACCGTGGACGAGCTGAGGAAGCTCAACCTCCCCGCGGGCGTGGACATCACCATCAAGATCTGACGAACCCACGACCATGAAGATCGGACTATTGGGCAAAAAGCTGGGCATGACCCGCGTGTATGACGATGCCGGACGAGTGACTCCGGTCACCGTCATCGAGGCGGGCGCAAACACGGTGCTGCAAAGGAAAACCGCCGACACCGACGGATACACGGGGGTGCAGGTCGGCTTCGACACGCAGAAGGAGCAGCGGGTCAGCAAACCGGCGCTCGGGCATTTCAAAAAGGCCGGTAGCGAGCCAAAAAAACTCATCAAGGAATTCCGCCTCCCCGATGGCGTCGCGCTGGATGACAGCGTGGATCTTTCGGTCAAGCAGTTCGCGGCTGGCGACGTCGTGGACGTGATCGGCCGCAGCAAGGGCCACGGATTTCAGGGCGTCATGAAAAAGCATAACATGGACGGACAGCCGGCGTCCCACGGTTCCATGATGCACCGCCGCAACGGCGCCATCGGCAACCGCAGCACACCGGGCCGCATCTGGAAAAACATGGGCATGCCCGGACACATGGGCGATGAGCGCGTGACGGTTCAGAACCTCAAGGTCGTGCAAGTGCGCGAGGAAGAGGGCGTCATCCTCATCAGCGGCGCGATTCCCGGCAAGCCGGGCAGCTACGTCGTCATCCGGCCCGCGAAGAAAGCCAGGAAGGAGGCAGACAAGAAATGAGCGCAACAATTCTCACGTCCGAGGCGGCGAAGGCCGCGAACATCGAAATCATCACCAACGGCAGGTACACCCAGGCCGTGCATGAGACCGTCGTCGCATATCGCGCGAACCGCCGGAGCGGCACGGCCAGCGTGAAGACGAAGGCGACCGTGAATGGCAGCGGCTCGAAGCCGTGGAAGCAAAAGGGGACAGGTCGCGCAAGGGCCGGCTACCGTTCGAGCCCCGTGTGGCGGGGTGGCGGCGTGGTCTTTGGACCGCACCCGCGCGACTACAGCAAAAAAGTCTCGAAAAAGACCAGGCGGATCGCGCTTCTGAAGGCGCTCAGCGCACGCATCCTCGCAGGTGATGTGCTCATGGTGCCGACGTTTGCGGTCGCGACTGCGAAGACGAAGGAATTTGTAAAACTGCTCGTCAGCGTCTCGCCCGAGCCGAAGACGCTCATCATCGGCACGGAGTTTGACAACACCACGAAACTCGCCGCGCGGAACGTCTCCCCGGCGCGGCTCATGACGAGCGCGGACGTGAACACCGAGCATCTTCTCGCCTACAAGAAAATCGTCCTCACGAACGAAGCGCTCACCGAACTGGCGGCACGCATCAACAAATGAAAGAGTATTTCGACATCATTCAAAACGTCCACCTGACGGAAAAGGCGACCATCCTTTCCGAGAGGGGGAACCAGTATGTTTTCCGTGTCAGCCCGAAGGCGAACAAGATCCAGATCCGCCAGGCGATCGAGAAGTTGTTCCAGAAGAAGGTCGTCCGGGTGAACACCTGCAATTTCCTTGGCAAAGCGAAGCGCGGACGCACCCAGCGGCCTGGCTTCACGAGCGACTGGAAGAAAGCCATCGTCACCCTCGCGCCGGGCGAGAAAATCGAACTCGCATAAGAAAAGGAGCACGCAATGGGACTCAAAAAATTCAGACCGTTAACGCCGGCAAACCGATTCAAGGCTCTTCCCGATTTCGCGGAGATCACGAAGACGCGCCCGGAGAAGAAACTCCTCCAGCCCAAGCGTCGGAGCGGCGGGCGGAACAACAACGGGCGCATCACCACGCGCCACATCGGGGGCGGCCACAAGCAGAATTACCGTCTTGTTGACTTCAAGAGGAAGAAACAGGGCGCAGCCACGGTGATCGCGATCGAGTACGATCCGAACCGCACCTGCCGTATCGCACTGATCGAATACACCGCCGACAAGGAGCGCGCTTACATCCTCGCCCCGATCGGGCTTGGCGTGGGCGCCACCGTTGCCGCTGGCAAGGGCGTCGAGCCGAATGTCGGCAACGCGCTTCCGCTCTCGGAGATTCCGCTTGGCACTTCCCTGCACAACGTCGAGCTCCAGCCGGGTCGCGGCGGCCAGATGGCCCGCAGCGCCGGCGCACAGGTGATCCTGAACAACCGCGAGGGGGATTACGCGCTCATCAAGATGCCGTCCGGCGAGATCCGGCGCGTGCATGTCACCTGCAAGGCCACCATCGGCCAGGTGGGTAACGTGGAGCACATGAACGTCAGTTCGGGCAAGGCCGGACGCAGCCGCTGGCAGGGAGTCCGCCCGACCGTCCGCGGAATGGTGATGAACCCGGTGGATCATCCGATGGGTGGCGGACAGGGCAAATCAAAGGGCGGCGGCGGACGCCATCACCCGATGAGCCCGTGGGGCCAGCTCGCCAAGGGGTTCAAGACCCGGCGCAAACACAAGCCGAGCGACCGCTTCATCCTCCAGCGGAAGAATGCGACAAAGAAGGGAGTTATGTAATTTATGGGACGCAGCCTCAAAAAAGGACCATTCGTGGAGCAGTGCCTCCTCGAGAAGGTGGACAAGCAGAACGCCAGCGGAGGGAAAAAGCCGATCAAGACATGGTCGCGCAGATCCACGATCATCCCGGATTTCGTGGGGCACACCTTCCTCGTGCATAACGGAAAAATATTTAATTCGGTGTTCGTCACCGAGAACATGGTGGGCCACAAGTTTGGAGAATTTTCGCCGACGCGAATCTTCAAGAAACACGGGGCTCACACCGCCAAGGTGGCCAAGTAGCGACGCTGGCGGAACAACCGGAGGACAGAAATGAAATCCAGAAACACCGCCATCATCGCCGCAACAGTCATCTGCCTCGCTTCGAGCGGGGCCGTCGCCCAAGGCGACGATAGTTCTTTGCCAATCACAGAATCTGAATCCGGCGCCAGCGCGGAAGCCTCCGCACTGGTCGCCATCGAAAAGCTTGTCGTCGAAAACCGCCGGCTGAAATCCGAGGGCGAAAGCGCCAGGAAAACAGCGGCCGCTGCGACTGCGGAGGCCGAAGTATTCAAGCGCCAGGTGCAGGAACTCACCCTCCGCATGGAGGCGCTCGGTGCAAACACGGCCAACCCGTCAGTCCTCGAACAAAGGGTGCTGCAGGCCGCGAACGCCCTTCGCCACAGCGAGGCCGCGCGCGATGAGCTGAGCAAAGGCCTGGTCCGGCTCGCGCAGATCGCGAGCGAGTTTGCCAGGAAGCCCGATGCCGAGGCGCGACTCGTCCTCGATGTCGAGCTGAAGCGCGTGGACGACATCCTTGCCAGGGCGGTCGTCGGCGATATGCTCGCAGAAGCCGAAAAAAGCCAGGCTCCCGCTCCCGACCTGCTCAACGGGAGAGTGAGCGCGGTGAAGGCCGAGATCGGCTGCATCGTGATCAACCTCGGCGGCAGGCAGGGCGTCAAAGCCGGCATGCCATTCGAAGTGCGGCGCGGCGACAAACTGGTCGCAACCGTCCGCGTGGTGGATGCCCGGCAGACCTTCGCGGGAACCGTGATTCAGAACCTCGTGTCCGACAAAGACGCAATCCAGGTCGGCGACACCGTCAAGGTGGCCGCCCGGCTCAACTAAAACATTTCAAAACCAACAAAAATTTTAAAGCACACATGGAAGTAAAAGCCATCCAACGCTACGTCCGCATGTCCGCCTTCAAGGTGCGGGATGTGACCCGTGAGATCCAAGGCCGCCCGGTGGCAGCCGCGCTGGACATCGTGTCATTCAGCCCGAAGAAGGCGGCATTCCTCGTGCAGAAGACGCTGAAAAGCGCGATCGCCAACGCGGAGAACAACCACAACCTGCGCGCCGACCGGCTCGTGGTGAAGGAGGCTGTCGCCGGCGAAGGCGCGACCATCAAGCGATTCATCCCGAAGGCGCGCGGCAGCGCCGGGCCGATCCGCAAGCGGACCTGCCATATTTTCATCACACTCTCCGACGAAATCGAAATCAAGAAGCGCGCTCCCAAGGCGAAGGCCAGGGGCGCGGCGAAAAAGAAACCCGCCAGGAAGGCGGCAACTCCCAAAGAATAACTCATGGGCCAAAAAACCAATCCCATCGGCTTCCGCCTCGCGGTCAACAAGGACTGGCGTTCCAAGTGGTTCGCCAGCCGCAAGGAATTCCCGCACTTCCTCGCGAGCGACATCAAGATCCGCGCTTACGTGAAGGAGAAACTCCGTCTCGCTGCGATTTCCAAGGTCGTCATCGAGCGCGCATGGAACAGCCTGCGCGTCACCATCCACACGGCGCGTCCCGGCATCGTCATCGGGCGCAAAGGCGCCGAGATCGAGACCATGACCGCTGACATCTCCAAGCTCGCCGACGGCAAGCAGGTGAAAATTGACATCATCGAGATCAAGAACGCCGACATTGATGCACAGCTCGTCGCGGAGAACATCGCGATGCAGATCGAGCGCCGCATCAGTTTCCGCCGCGCGATGAAGAAGGCGATCCAGGTCGCAATGGAACAGGGTGCGGAGGGAATCCGCGTCCGCTGCGCCGGGCGGCTCGGTGGCGCTGAGATCAGCCGCGCCGAGTGGCATCGCGAAGGGAAAATCCCGCTGCACACCCTCCGCACGCCGATTGACTACGGTTTTACCGAGGCCCACACCACCTACGGAATCATCGGCATCAAGTGCTGGATTTGCAAAGGTGACAACGCAAATGAAAAAGGTGACGGCAACGACCGGCCGCGCCGCGAGCGCCGCGAGCGAGCCCCGCGCCGTGATCGCGGGGCCGCCGGGCAACCCGAGGGCGGTGAAGCCGCCGCTGCGGCACCAGCCGCGCCCGTGGAGAGCAACGCCTAAATTTAACCAGGAGAACACGACACCATGCCATTGATGCCAAAACGCGTGAAGTACCGGAAATCCCAGCGGGGAAGCCGCGCCGGGAAGGCCTCGCGCACGATCAATCTCGATTTCGGCTCCTTCGGCCTCCAGACGCTTGAGCGGGCGTGGCTGACCAATACGCAGATCGAAGCCGCGCGCGTAGCGGTGACCCGCAACATGAAGCGCAAGGGCAAGCTGTGGATCCGGGTTTTCCCGGACAAATCCGTGACCGCCCGCCCGCCGGAGACCCGCATGGGCAAGGGCAAAGGCCAGCCGGAATACTGGGTGGCCACCATCCGGCCTGGGAACATCCTTTTTGAACTCGATGGCATCCCGGAATCGCTCGCACGCGAATCCCTGCGCCTCGCCGCGGACAAGCTCCCGGTGCGGACAAAATTCCTGACCCGCCACAGCTAGACGCCGCGTATGAACATCAAAGAAATCAGCGAACTCACGCCCGACGAACTCCGCGCCCGCAAGCGGGAACTGCGTGAGCAGATTTTCCACCTCCGGCTGCAGCAGGCCGGCGGGCAGCTCGAAAAGCCGAGCGAACTCCGCACCCTGCGGCGCGAGATCGCGCGCATCGAGACGGTGCTCACACAGAAAAAGAACAAGGCCGCCGTTGCGGTCGCAAAATAAACGATATCCATGAGTGACGCTCCCATACTTGAAGCTCCAAAACGCGGCCTCCGGAAGACCCGCGTGGGCAAGGTCGTCTCGAACAAGATGCAAAAAACGGTGGTCGTGGAGACCACCACCAGGGTTCCGCATCCGAAATTCGGGAAAATCATCAAGAACATCAAAAAATTCCACGTGCATGACGAGGACGGCAAGGCGAAGCCGGGCGACCTCGTGCGCATCGTGGAGACCCGCCCGCTCAGCAAACTGAAGCGCTGGCGCGTCGTGGAAATCCTCAAGCACTAACCAGCGCCAAATTTAGCGACTACCGAATATGCTCCAAATCCGTTCAAGACTCGATGTGGCCGACAACACCGGCGCCCGCATGGCCAAGATGATCGGCGTCATCGGGAAGCCGACGCTCATCGCGCACATTGGCGATGTCATCACCGCCCATGTCCGCGAAGCCCAGGCGGGCGGCTCCGTGAAAAAAGGCGAGGTCGTCCGCGCCGTGGTAGTGCGCACCAAGCAGCCTGTCCAGCGTGAGGATGGCGGCTGCCTGCGGTTCGACAGCAACGCGATCGTCATCATTGACAAGGACAACAACCCGAAGGGCACCCGCATCTTCGGCCCCGTCGCCCGCGAACTCCGCGAGAAAAACTTCATGAAAATCATCTCCCTCGCTCCGGAAGTCCTATGAACACGACCAACCGGCCAAAATTCCACGTCAAAAAGGGCGACAGCGTCCAGGTCATCAGCGGCAACCACAAGGGAGCCACGGGCAAGGTGCTGGCGGTGCTTGCGAAGAAATCCCAAGTGCTGATCGAGGGGGTTCGCATCATCAAGAAGCACACCCGCAAATCGCAGGACAATCCCAACGGTGCCATCGTCGAGCGCGAAGGCCCGCTTCACATTTCAAACGTCAAGCTCCTCGAAAAGGGGGCGGCAAAAGCCACCAAGTAATCCATGGGCGCAGCACTCCACGAAGAATACAAAACCCGCGTAATCGAGGCCCTCAAGGCTCATCACGGTTACAAGAACGTCCACCAGGTCCCGAAGGTGACCAAGGTGGTCGTCAACACCTGCATCAACGCCAATCTCAGCGATTACAAGCAGGCGCTTGAAGACGCGAAGAACGAACTTGCGACGATCACCGGCCAGAAGCCGGCCGAGACGCGCTCGAAAAAGAGCATCGCGAACTTCAAGCTCCGCCAGCACCAGGCCATCGGGGCGAAAGTGACCCTTCGCGGCCAGCGGATGTATGAGTTCCTCGAACGTCTCATCAAGACGGCGCTCCCGCGCATCCGCGACTTCCGCGGAGTGAGCGCGCGCGCATTTGACGGCAATGGCAACTACACCCTTGGCGTCAACGACCAGTCCATCTTCCCCGAGATCGAGCTCGACAAGATCAAACGCAACGTCGGCTTCGACGTGTGCATCGTCACGAGCGCAAAAACCAACGCCGAAGCCAAGAGTCTCCTGACCGAGCTCGGCATGCCATTCAGTGACAAGGGCCGTCAGAAAAAAGCCCAGCAGGAACCGACCGCGTAACCAAGCATGAGCGCACTCACAGATCCAATAGCAGACTTTCTCACCCGGCTTCGCAATGCGAGCCGCGCCGGCAAGTCCGAAGTCATCGCCCCCTACTCGAGAATCAAGGCGGACATCGCCCGCATCCTCAAGCAGGAGGGCTACATCTCCGCGTTCGAAGTCGAAGGCGGAGGCGAAATGCCGCAACTCAAAGTCGTGACGAAATTCGTCAACCGCTCACCGGCGATCACCGGCCTGAAGCGTGTCAGCAAGCCCGGTCTCCGGAAGTACGTCGGCGCGAAGGAAGTTCCGCGCGTGCTCGGCGGCCTCGGCATCAGCATCCTTTCGACGCCCAAGGGCGTCCTCAGCGGCCGTGAGGCCAAAAAAGAGAACGTCGGCGGCGAACTGCTGGCGTTCGTTTGGTAAATCCTATGTCTCGAATCGGCAAAAAACCCATAGAGCTGCCCGAAAAGGTCAGCCTGAAAATCGGTGGCAACGGCGCCCTGAACGTGGAGGGCCCGAAAGGAAAACTCGCGTGGACTCTTCCTTCCGGCGTCACAGGCAAAGTCGAGGGCTCCAAGGTGACCTTTGAATGCAAGGACAATAACAAAATGGCGCTCTTCGGCCTCAGCCGCTCGCTGGTGAACAACATGGTCATCGGCGTCAGCACCGGCTACGTGAAGGAACTCGAAATTCAGGGCGTCGGCTTCAAGGCGGCGGTGAAAGGCAAGGTGCTCAGCCTCAATCTCGGCTACAGCCACGAAATCAACCACCCGATCCCGGAAGGGCTGAAAATCACCGTGACCGAGAACACAAAGATCAAAGTCGAGGGAATAGACAAACAACTCGTCGGGCAGTTTGCCGCGGAAGTGCGCAGCTTCTACCCGCCGGAGCCCTACAAGGGCAAAGGCGTGCGTTACCTCGGCGAGCAAATCATCCGCAAGGAAGGCAAAACCGTCCAGTAAGCCATGGCAACGACCCGCAAAGAAAAACTCAAAATGCGCCACGTGCGGCTTCGCAAGAAGCTCGCCGGAACTCCCGAGCGCCCGCGCCTCGCCGTTCATTTCAGCGGCCAGCACATCTACGCGCAGATCATTGACGATCTCGCCGGCCGCACGCTCGCGAGCGTGAACACCACCGAGGCTGTCCTGCAGGAGAAGAAGCCGCGGGCAAACGCGGCAACCGCGGCCACGGTCGGCAAGCTCGTCGCGGAGCGGGCCAGGGCGGCAAAAATCACCAAGGTCGTATTCGACCGGGGAGGTTTTATTTTCCACGGCAAAGTCAAGGCGCTCGCTGATGCGGCGCGTGAAGGCGGACTCGAATTCTAAAAAGTATGGCTGAACAAAACGCTCCCAACAAATCGCCTCGTGGCGCCCGCCGTGGTCCTCGCTCACCGCGCGGTGACGCGGCACCGAAACTCGACGCGAATGGCGTGCCAATTCCGCCCGCGCCGGGCAGTGAATTGATGGAGAAGACCGTCTTCATCAATCGCTGCGCAAAAGTCGTCAAGGGTGGCCGCCGCTTCAGCTTCAGCGCGTTGCTGGTGATCGGGGACAAGAACGGGCGCGTCGGCTTCGGGTTTGGAAAAGCGAACGAAGTCTCCGAGGCGATTCGCAAAGCCAGCGATCGTGGGCGCAAGAGCCTCCAGGCTGTCGCGCTGCAACACGGCACCATCCCGCATGAGGTGACCGGCACCCACGGGGGAGGGTGTGTCTTCCTCAAGCCGGCGAGCCCTGGAACGGGCATCATCGCCGGGGGCGCCGTCCGCGCGGCATGTGAGGCGGTCGGCATCAAGGACGTGCTCGCCAAGAGCATGGGTTCGTCGAATCACGCGAATGTTTTGAAGGCCACCCTGGCCGCGTTCGCGCAGTTGCGCCGCCGCGAAGACATCTTCCGCGCAAGGGGCATCACTCTGAAACCGGCCGCTGCCGCGGCAAATTAACCAGCGAAACATGAACCTCTCCAATCTCAAACCCCGTCCCGGCTCCCGCCATCGCATCAAGCGAGTCGGCAATGGTGAAAGCAGCGGGCACGGCAAGACGTGTGGCAAAGGCCACAAAGGGCAGAAGGCGCGTTCCGGCGGAAGCATCCGCCTCGGCTTTGAAGGCGGCCAGATGCCGCTCATCCGCCGCATTCCGAAGCGCGGATTCAACAATGCCGAGTTCCGCACCAATTACGCGGTCGTGAACATCGGCGAACTCAATGACAGATTCGCCGACGGAGCGACGGTGGATGAAGCCGCGCTTCTCAGCGCGGGCCTGATTCGCAAGCCGTACGACGGCGTGAAAATCCTCGCCACCGGCGAACTTCACAGGAAGCTCATCGTGGCAGTGAACAAAGCCAGTGAATCCGCGAAGGCCGCCATCGAGAAGGCGGGCGGTTCGCTGACGCTGAAGTAATGGCAAATGTCGAATGAGGAGCGAAGGCCGAATCCACGAAGCTCGAAAGAGCGCGCGTAGGTCCCCGGTGTTCCGCCCCCTGTCATCCGCTCATCATTCGTCACCCGTCATCCGTCTTTCATGATCTCAGCGTTCTTCAACATCCGAAAAATCCCCGAGCTGCGTAACCGGATTGTGTTCACGCTGCTCATGATCGTGCTTTACCGGCTTGGTTGCGCGATCACGTGCCCGGGGGTGAATGCGGATGTGCTCCGGCACTATTTCAGCGAACGCGTCACCGACCCAGCGGGGGGCGGCGTGATGGCGCTGTTCAATATTTTCAGCGGGGGCGCGCTCCAGCAGTGCGCGATCTTCTCGCTCGGCGTGATGCCGTACATCAGTGCGAGCATCATGATGCAGCTCCTGACTGCGGTGATACCCCAGCTTGGCAAGCTCGCGAAGGAGGAGGGAGGCCGGCAGAAGATCACGCAGCTCACGCGCTACGTGACGATCATCCTCTGCCTGTTCCAAGGATGGCTGATGACCCGGCAATTTGTCAGCCCGATGGATTCCATCCTCCCCGGCATCAAGGACACCATGGCCAAGTATGGGCCCTTGGTCGCCGACGGCGGCATCATGTTCACCATCACGTCCGTGATCACTCTCACTGCCGGGACGATGTTCCTGATGTGGATTGGCGACCAGATCACTGATCGCGGGATCGGCAACGGCATGTCCATGGTCATCTCCGTCGGCATTGTTGCCGCCCTCCCCGCCGCGCTCGTGCTTGCCTGGAAAACCTTTGTGCCCAGCGGTGACACGGCGGCAGTGAACCCAATGGTGCTGGTGCTGATGGTCGCCTTTCTCGTGCTCGTCATCGCCGGCGTGATCTGCATCACACAGGCGCAGCGCAGGATTGCGATCCACTACGCGAAACGGGTGGTCGGGCGGAAAGTCTTTGGCGGGACAGCCCAGTACATGCCTCTGAAGGTCAACTACGCCGGAGTGATGCCGATCATTTTTGGCCAGGCGCTGCTCGTGTTTCCCTCCACGATGATCACGATGATCGCGCCCGAGTCCCGGGGGGCGCAGACCTTCGCCGAGATGTTGAACACTGGATGGCTGCATTACACCATCTACAGCGCGATGATTTTCTTTTTCAGCTACTTCTGGGTGGCTACACAATTCCAGCCGCAGCAGATCGCCGACGACTTGAAAAAGGCGAATGGTTACATCCCGGGTGTGCGCCCCGGAAAGCCGACGGCAGATTTCCTCGATCACTCCATGACGCGGCTCACCTTTGCTGGTGCCATGTTCCTCACGGTGATCGCCCTGCTTCCGGAGATGCTCAGCCGCCAGGCCGGGGTGCCTCCGCTGGCGGCGCAGTTTTTCGGCGGGACGAGCATTCTCATCGTGGTCGGGGTGGTTCTCGACACGATGAGGCAGATCGAGACGCATCTGTTGCAACGCCATTACGACGGCTTCCTCCGGAAGGGGAAACTGCGCGGGCGGTTCGACCGGACGCCCGAGCTGCGGGGCGCTGCGGCAACGAATACCGTGTTGATCTGGGTTTCAGTGGGGATCGCTCTGCTGGTGCTCGCCGGGATCGTCGCATTCATCGTGGGTGGGGTTAAATAGTGAGAAGCCGGAATGCACCTTTCGGAAACCGGCGCGCTCCACTCCTTCGGTGATGGGACCGGGTATTTCAATTCGATGATTCCGATCAAGAGTGAGCGCGAGATCGAGAAAATGCGCGAGGCGTGCGCAAGTGCCGCGCGCGTCCTGGAGCGGCTTGCGGGTTTGCTTAGACCCGGCATCACCACCGGTGAAGTTGACACCGCCGCGGCAGACTTTAATTCAGAGGAAGGGTGCAGGAGTGCATTTCTCGGCTACCGCGGCTTTCCGGGGCAGATCTGCATTTCTGTGAATGAGGAAGTTGTCCACGGAATCGGCGGCGGGCGGAGAATCCAGTACGGCGACATCGTGAAGCTGGATGTCGGCGTGATCAAAAACGGGTGGGTTGGCGACACGGCGAAAACGTGCTCGGTGGGCGCGATCCGGCCCGAGTGGGCGCGTCTCCTCGCAGTGACCGAGCGGGTTCTCGAAAACGTGATCCCGCTGGCAACCGCAGGGCGCCGGATCGGTGACATTTGCGCGTTTATCGAGGATGAAGTCGTCGCAAATGGTTACAATGTCGTGCGCGAATTTGTCGGGCATGGCGTTGGCCGCAAGCTACACGAGGAACCCCAGGTGCCAAATTTCGGGCGCTCGGGATCCGGCCCAAAACTAAAACCCGGGATGACCATTGCCATCGAGCCGATGGTCAACATGGGCACCGCCAGCGTCCGCACTCTCGATGACGGCTGGACAGTCGTGACCGCGGACGCCCAGCCAAGCGCACACTTTGAGCACACAATCCTTATCACAAAACAAGAACCCGAGATCCTGACATGGCGCGAGAAACAGCAATTGAAATCCAAGGAAAAGTGACTGAATGCCTGCCCGGCACAATGTTCCGGGTGGATTTGGGCAACGGCCACCGCGTCCTGGCCCACGTCAGCGGAAAGATGCGGAAAAACTTCATTCGAATCTTGCCAGGCGACAAAGTATCGCTAGAAATGTCGCCCTACGACCTGACAAAGGGGCGGATCACCTTCCGCCACAAGTAAAGTCACCGAGACGCACGGAGCGCCAATTTGCGAAAACAAAGCGGCTCTCCGGGCGGTTTTTTATCCTCTGAAAACAGCAATTTCCAATAACAAACAATGAAAGTCCGAGCCTCAGTAAAACGGATGTGCGAGAGCTGCCGCGTCGTTAAGCGGAAGAACGTCGTCCGAGTCATTTGCAAAAACCCGCGCCACAAGCAGCGCCAGGGATAAATCCAACCACCATCCACTTATGCCACGACTCCTCGGTATTGATATTCCCGGCGACAAGCGAATCGAAGCCTCGCTCCCATACATCTACGGCATCGGCCCAAGCAACGCGAAGAAAGTGCTCGAAGCCGCGAACATAGACCCGAACATCCGCGCGAAAGATCTCACGCCCGAGCAATTGAACGCGATCATCCACACGATTTCAGCGCAGAAGATTCTCATCGAGGGCGACCTCCGCCGGGAGTTGCAGCAGAACCTCAAGCGCCTGCAGGGCATCAATTGCTACCGCGGCATCCGCCACCGCCGCGGCCTGCCGGTACGCGGACAGCGCACACAGACCAATGCCCGGACGCGCAAGGGCCCGCGCAAGACCGTGGGCGTGCAGCGCGCCAAGGAAGCCCCCGCGGCGAAGCAATAATAATCCACAACTCTCCACACCATGGCTGATATCGAAAACAAACCCGAAGCGCCCGCGGAACCAAAGCCCAAGGCCGCCCCGCGGAAAACCGCTGCAAAGAAAACCAAGGAACCCGCGGAGACCGCCGCGGCCGCGGCTCCCGTGGTGGATGTCTCGCTCGACCTCAACGCCGGCATCGAGCCGATCAAGGTCATCAAGGCGAAGGGATCCAAGAACATCGCCGTTGGCGTCGCGAACGTCCTCGCGACATTCAACAACACGATCGTGACCATCACCGACCAGCGCGGCAATGTTCTCGGCTGGTCCAGTGCCGGCAAAGTCGGCTTCAAGGGCTCGCGCAAAAGCACCGCCTATGCGGCCCAGCTCGTTGCCCAGGACGCATGCCGCCAGGCGATGGGGCACGGGGTGCGCGAAGTGGAAGTCCGCGTGAAGGGGCCAGGCTCCGGGCGCGAATCCGCGATCCGCGCAATCCAGGCGGTCGGCCTCGAAATCACCACCATTCGCGACGTCACACCCATCCCGCACAACGGCTGCCGTCCGCCGAAAGCCCGTCGCGTTTAACCTCAACCACCTCTTCACATGGCACGATACACCGGTCCAAAAGACAAAATCGCCCGTCGCTTCGGAGTCCCGATCTTCGGGCCCACCAAATATCTCGAGCGGAAAAATTATCCGCCCGGCATGCACGGCCCCAAGGGCAGCCGCCGCAAGACATCGGATTACTCCATCGCGCTCACGGAAAAGCAGAAGCTGCGCTACCAGTACGGCCTGCTCGAGCGCCAGTTCCGGCGCTACTTTGAAATCGCGAGCAACCGCCGCGGCATCACGGGCGAAATTTTGCTGCAAATGCTCGAGACCCGCCTCGACAACATCGTCTATCGCCTCGGTTTCGCGAACAGCCGGAACGCGGCCCGCCAGATGGTCGGCCACGGCCATGTCGCCGTGAACGGACGAAAGGTGGACGTCTCCAGCTACATCTGCAAACCGGGGGACAAAATCTCCGTGCGCGAAAAAGACGGCAGCCGCCGCCTCGCCACCAAGAACATGGAGCTTACGAGCATCACACCGGTCCCGGACTGGCTCACGGTGAACAAGGATCAGTTCGAGGGCGCAGTGGCCCGCATCCCGACCCGCGAGGAGATCGCGCCGATCGTCAACGAGCAGCTCATCGTCGAGCTTTACTCGAAGGCATAGGCCATCGCCTGCACACCTTCCAACATCACCGGCACCGGGCGACTGGTGCCGGTTTTGTTTTGCCGAGCCCCGCCTGCCGGGGCAAGAAACTCACCGAATGCCGCGCTTTTACATCCCGCCTTTCGCCTGGAAACCCGACCACTTCGCGCTGGATGCCGCCGAGCGACACCACGCGGTGGATGTGCTCCGCATCAAGGAGGGTGACCGTGCGACACTCTTCAATGGCGAGGGCGCGGAGGCGGAGGTCGAGGTTGCCAAAGCCGGCCGACACGCCATCGAGTTCCGCCGGATCTCACTGAACAAGACAGCCCCGCTTCCATGCCGCATCACCCTCGCCCAGGCCGTGCCGAAGGGAAAAAACATGGAACTCATCATCGAGAAAGCCACCGAACTCGGCGCGGCGGAGATCGCGCCGCTGCTCAGCGAGCGCACGGTCGTGCGCGGCACGGAGAGCGAGCACGAGCGCAAGCAGCAGAAATGGCAGCGCGTCGCCATCGAGGCATGCAAGCAGTGTGGGCAAAACTGGCTTCCCACCATCCAGAAACCCCGCTCGCCGCAGGCATTCCTTGAAAGTTCCGCGCCCTTCGATCTCATGCTCATCGCATCGCTTCAAAGCGACGCCCGGCCTTTGAAGCAGATACTTTCCGAGTTTGCCGGGAAACGTCCCGCCAGCGTTCTCATCCTCGTCGGCCCCGAGGGCGACTTCACCCCCGCTGAGACCGCCCATGCGAAGAGCCGCGGCTGCCGGCCAGTCACGCTCGGCCCGATCATCCTGCGCACCGAGACCGCCGCCATCTATTGCGTCAGCGTCCTCAATCACGAGCTGCAATGCTGACGTGAAGACCGTCCTCGAAGTGATCACCGCGACCACTGATTACCTCGCCAGGAATCACGTCGAAAGCCCGCGCCTGAACATCGAGCATCTCCTTGCGCATGTGCTTGGGAAAAAGCGCATGGAGCTCTACCTCGAATTCGATCGCACCCTTGGCGAGGCGGAACTCGCGCCCCTCCGCGAACTCGTCAAACGCCGCGCCGCCGGCGAACCGCTCCAGTACGTCCTCGGCACCGCGGAATTCCTCAGCCACACACTCCTCTGCGACAACCGCGCCCTCATCCCGCGGCCCGAGACCGAACAGCTTTGCGAATTGCTCATCGCCGGGGGAAAAAGCGACACCTGCCCGTGGAAGCGCGGCCACATCGTGGATGTCGGCACCGGCAGCGGCTGCATCGCGCTCGCGCTCGCCGCCGCATTTCCGGAGGCCCGTCTCACCGCGCTCGATGTTTCCGACGCCGCCCTCTCCATCGCCCGCGAAAACGCCGCGAGGCTCGGCCTGGCCGGGCGCATCACCTTCGTGAAAAGCGACCTTCTCGCGGAAGTATCCGCCCCCATCCACCTCATCGTCGCAAATCTCCCATACATCCCGAGCGCGGAGATCCCAGCCCTCCAGCGCGAAGTCCTCCGCGAGCCACGCACGGCCCTCGACGGCGGCGCGGATGGCCTCGCCTTTGTCCGCCCGCTCATCGCCCAGGCACGCGAAAAACTCACCGGCCGCCTCGTCCTCGAACTTCACCTTTCCCAGCCCGGAATCCTCGCCCCGGAGATCGCGGGCCAAAATTTCCGCGACACTCAAATCCTGAAAGATCACACTGGGCATCCACGTTTCCTCCTCACCACTTATGGATAAGATACTCGTTTACGGCGGACACCCGCTCAATGGCACGGTCCGCGTCAGCGGGAGCAAAAACAGCGCGCTTCCGATCCTCGCCGCCGCCCTGCTTACCCGCGAGCCCTGCGTCATTTCCAACGTCCCGGATCTCTCCGACATCCACTACATGCTCCAGATCCTCTCCCACATGGGAGCCAGCGTGGAGCGAGCCAGCGGAGTTGTCCGCATCCACGCGGAGAAAATAAAGACCGAGGCCCCGTACGACATCGTCCGCAAAATGCGCGCGAGCGTCTGCGTCCTCGGCCCGCTCCTCGGCCGCGAAAAGGAAGCCACCGTCTCCCTCCCCGGCGGATGCGTCATCGGCGACCGCCCGATTGATCTTCATCTCAAAGGCTTCGAAGCCCTCGGCGCCGTCAGCCGCATCGAGCACGGCAATGTCAAAATCTTCGCTGGCGAACTTCGTGGCGCCACCGTCAACCTCCGCGGAAAACTCGGCCCCACCGTCCTCGGCACCGACAACGTCATGATGGCCGCCGTCCTCGCCGAAGGCACCACCGTCATCGAAAGCGCCGCCGCCGAGCCCGAAGTCGTGGACCTCGCAAACTTCCTCAACAAAATGGGCGCCCGCATCGAGGGTGCCGGGACGCGCCGCATCGTGATTCACGGCGTCTCCGAGCTTCACGGCACCGAGCACGCCGTCATCCCGGACCGCATCGAGGCCGGTACCTACCTCGTCGCCGGGGCCATCGGCGGCGGCGACGTCCGCCTGATCCGTGCAGATCCCACCCACCTCGGGAGCGTCATCGAAGCCCTTCAAAAAACCGGATACAGCGTCGAGACAGGTGCCGACACAGTCCGTGTCCGCGGCAACGGCGCACCGCGCCCGCTGCAGCTCACCACCGAGCCATATCCCGGATTTCCCACCGACATGCAGGCCCAGATGTGCGCCCTGCTTTGCCAGGGCAGCGGCATCAGCGTCATCCGCGAAACCATATTCCCGCAGCGATTCATGCACGTCAGCGAACTCAAGCGCATGGGCGCCGACATCGCGCTCGACGGCCACACAGCCGTCATCAGCGGCGTCGGAAAGATGAGCGGCGCCCCCGTCATGGCCAGCGACCTCCGCGCCAGCGCCGCGCTTGTCCTGGCGGGATTGAAAGCCGACGGCGTCACCGAGGTGAACCGCGTCTATCACATAGACCGCGGCTACGAGCGAATTGACGAAAAGCTGATCCAGCTCGGCGCAAAAATCGAGCGAGTGAAAGCGTAAGCCGCCCTTGCACTGCGCGGGCGTGCATGCTCCCCTGCGCCCCCATTTTTCCATGAAACAACCCATCCATGTTGCTGTCACCGGCGCCGCCGGCCAAATCGGTTATTCACTTCTCTTCCGCATCGCCTCGGGCGCGATGTTTGGGCCGGAGCAGCCCGTCATCCTGCACCTGATCGAAATCGAGCCCGCGCTTCCCGCGCTCGGCGGAGTGGTCATGGAACTGGACGATTGCGCCTTTCCGTTGCTGAAAGGAATTGTGCCCACGGCGAATCTCGATGAGGGCTTCCGCGGAGTGAACTGGGCGCTTCTCGTCGGCAGCGTGCCGCGCAAGCAGGGCATGGAGCGCAAGGATCTGCTCGGCATCAACGGGAAGATTTTCACGGGGCAGGGGAAGGCCATCGAGAAGAACGCAGCCGCCGATGTGCGCGTGCTCGTCGTGGGAAATCCCTGCAACACCAACTGCCTCATCGCCATGAACAACGCCCGTGGAGTGGCCGCCGACCGATGGTTTGCCATGACGCGGCTCGATGAGAACCGCGCCAAGTCCCAGCTCGCGCAGAAAGCGGGCGTGGAGATCACCGCCGTGACCAACCTCGCCATCTGGGGCAACCACAGCTCGACGATGTATCCGGATTTCACCAACACCAAAATCGCCGGCAAGCCCGCCACCGACGTCATCACCGACGCCGCGTGGTTCACGGATACGTTCATCCCCACCGTCCAGCAGCGCGGCGCCTCCATCATCAAGGCACGCGGCCTCTCGAGCGCCGCCAGCGCCGCCAACGCGGTGGTGGACACCGTCCGCTCCCTCACCACGCCGACCGCTCCGGGCGACTGGCACAGCGTCGCCGTGTGCTCGCCGGGCGACTACGATTGCGAGAAAGGCCTCATGACCAGCTTCCCCATCCGCACCGTGGCCGATGGAAAATGGGAGATCGTGCAAGGCGTCCCGCTGAACGGCCTGAGCCGCGCCCGCATCACCGCGACGCTCGATGAGCTGAAGGAAGAGCGTTCGCTGGTGAGCGAACTGATCCCGTAGCCGCGTTGCGCAGCCGCGTCCTCATTTCAAAATCCCGGGGCCTTCACGGCGAAAAATGTGCTGACGAAGTTTCCCACAGCGAGCAGGGATGGGACAGTTGCTGCGATGGCCCACTTGGAGACAGCCTGCCGCGGCGTAGTGGAGACAGCCTGCCGCGGCGTAAAGAAACGGGAGAGTAACAAAGACGAGCTGCCGAACAGAGCCGCCATACTGATGAAACGCCGGGATGGACTACGAACCGCGTGGTTGATTTTGTGCCGGAGGCACGACGGAAATTAGCCGGTGGCGTAAGCCACCGGAACAGCCATGGAA